>JAFEBN010000007.1 GCA_018242645.1 Planctomycetota bacterium
GCCCGCTGGAACGGGACGTCCGGTGGCGGCGCGGGCTCCAACTCGATCTACATCGATGATCTGTCCGTGACGCAGGACCATAGCTGCCCCGCCGATTACAACGGCGACGACATGGTCGACGACGCCGACTTCATCATCTTTGTACCTTCCTACAACAACCTCATCGACTTCCGCGCCGATCTCAACGGCGATGGCTTGACCGATGATGCCGATTTCTCGATCTTCGCTTCGGCGTACAACGACCTCCTTTGCGCTCCGTAAGCGACAGTTCGACTTACTCCGCATTGCTAAAAACCCCCGGCCCGAGCCGGGGGTTTTTCATGGCAGGAAAAGCGCCGCTTCTGCGGTGATCCCCGGCCCGAAACTCAGCATGACGCACGGCTTGTCCAGCGTGCGCGACAACACGCGATTGAGAATAAACAGCGCCGTCGGGCTCGACATGTTGCCGTGTTCGGCAAGCACGTTCTTTGAATCTTCCAGGGCCTTTGCGGGCAGCGTGAGTGCTTCCGCAACCGAGCTCAGAATCTTCGGGCCACCCGGGTGCACGGCCCAACTGCCGATGTCCTCGAGTTGCAAACCCTGCCCGGCAAGCCACCGGCCCAACCACTCGCCGGCGGTCCGCCGAATCGTCCCCGGCAGTTCGATCCCCAGTCGCATCTCGAATCCGTGGTCCCCGACCGCCCAAGCCATCTGGTCACGCGTTTCGGGAATGATGCAGGACGAGAACGACCGCAGATGCGCAGCGCCGCGATTCCCGGTCTGGGAAAGGACCACCGCGGCGGACCCGTCCGCGAACAGGGCATTGGCGACGATCTGATCAGGCTTCGCGCCGTAGTGAAAGTGCGCCGAGCAGATTTCAGTGCAGCACAAAAGAACCCTGGCCCCGGCGTCCGTGCGGACAAACGCGTCCGCCACACGCAGCGCGTTGAGCGCCGCATGACAGCCCATAAAACCCACGTTGGTCCGCTGAACATGCCGCGGCAGCCCCAATCGCTCCACCAGATCGACATCCCAACCCGGCGCCCCGAACCCGGTGCACGAAGCGGTGACGAGGTGTGTAATTTCGCTCGCTTTCGAGCTCGCACACTCAAGCGCGAGCGAAGCGGATCGAGTTGCAAGCGACGAAGCATGCGCGGCGTAGATCGCCATGCGCTCGGACGTCCCCGGCCCCTCGGGGCGACCCGCTGACGCCGTGCGAAACCCCCGATCGCCGTCCGCGGCGTCCAGACACACGGACCCCGCCGCCGCGATGCCGCGGCGCTCCACGCCGCTGCGGCGATAGATAAGCTCAACCTGCCGCTTCGCCTCTTCATTCGCCGGAGGAGACAGCTGCAGAGCCAGCCCGAGCGCCTCTTCCTGCGACAGGATCCTCTCCGGAACCGCCGTGCCGATTCCGAGAATGGTCGATTGCGGAATCATGGCGCTCCCGCCAGACGCCAGGGGCCGGCAACAAGCGGCGCAAACAAAGCCGCCGCCGAGGGTGTCGCCGACAACAACGCCAGTGCGGGCTGCAAGAGCCACGAACGGCGCAGAGCGATGGTCGTCAGGCGGCACGAAACACGTCGCTGACCGACGATCCTTGTCAGCGCATCGCTCCACGCGCCGGCTCGATACGTCCCGCGCAGCGCAGCTCCGATGTATTTGCTCACCGCCAAGCCGCCAGCCAGGGCCCAGGAAATCCCTTCTCCTGTGAAGGGCTCCACATACCCCGCGCAGTCGCCGACAACAAATACACCAGGGCCTTCCGCCCGCCGCGTTCTGGTTAGGAGCGGAGTTCCCCGCCAAACCGCCTCGCAAGCGAACGCGGGATCGACGCGGCAGTATCTCGCGATTTCCGCAACGGCCGCACCGGGGCCACCCGCTCGCTTTGTCGCTCCCGGCGAAAGGGCCGCGGCAACATCGACCGTGCCGTCGGACAGCCGGACCGCCCCGAAGTAGCCTTCGACCCCGCAGCGCATCGCGATCAGGTGGCGATCGCATAAATCCGGCCCGAATCGCGCGGGAAGCCTCGCTCCCACGCCGAACCATGATGTCTTCACGATTTTCGGCCGCCAGTAATCACCCTCGGGAAGACAGGTTCCCGAAAGGCCATCTGCCGCGATCACGACTTTCGCACGGATTCGTCGGGTGCACTCTCCGCCGGAGACCGCGACCTCGCACATCGCGTTGTCATGATGATCGACGTGAGCGATTCCGCGCAGCCGCTCTGCCCCCGCTGCGCACGCGCGCGTCAGGATCAAGTCGTCGAGCAATTCACGCCCGATGGCAACGCCGGTCCCATCGAGTTGAAACTGAGCACGCCGGGACCCCGCGGCACAGTCAAAGCGCTGAAGAGAAACCCCCGCTTGCCGGGCTGCGGTGCCCAAACCCAGCGTCTCAAGTGAGCGCACCCCCATCGGCGAAAGGCAACCGCCACAGACTTTTTCACGCGGGAACGCGGCCTTTTCCACAACGACAACATCCCAGCCGTTGCGCGCGCAAACCCAGGCCGCCGCCGCACCCGCGGGTCCACCACCGATCACGACGACATCGTGCGTCTCGGTCGTGGTGGTTTCGGAGCGCACACTCATTCCGGCCGGCTCCAGACAAGCATCATTCGCGAAATGCCGCCGAATGAGATGGTTGCCCCACTGAGCCCCGCGCGTTCGGCGATTTCCAGAATTTCACCACGGGTCCAGGCCGCTCGGGCCGAAAGTACCGCATCGGTATGCACGACGCGGCTTCGCGTGAGCAACCGACTCGCAGCGCCGATGGCCACGGCATTCCAAGCCGATCGGACCAAGTCATTCACGATGACCGTCCTTGCATGACGAGCCATCCTTGCCAGCAGAGCCTGGGCCTGCTCGCGCTCGAGATGGTGCAAGAACAAGCTGCACACGGCAACATCGAATGCGCCCTTCCACTCCCTCTCGATCACATCGCAGGTGAAAAAGTCCGCATCCACACCCATGTCGCGGGCCCGGCTCGTGGCGTGATCGATCGCAAGCGGGTTCACATCGCAGCCGCTGACACGCCACGCGAGCGATCTGGCC
Organism: Planctomycetota bacterium; assembly: GCA_018242645.1. Classification (GTDB taxonomy): domain Bacteria; phylum Planctomycetota; class Phycisphaerae; order Phycisphaerales; family UBA1924; genus JAFEBO01. The sequence goes on from JAFEBN010000007.1 coordinate 3,033, forward strand.
TTGGCATAGTTCGCGAGGCGAAGCGCGAAGTCTCCGCTTGCGCACGCAACATCCAGCACCCGGCATGGCCGGGGGCCCGCCGCCCTGGCGACCGCACCGATCGTGACTCGAGCGGCACCCGACACCGCGTTCAGGCGTGCGAGGCCGCGCAGCGCATGATCCAGCTCCTTCTTCGGCAGTGCCGGATCATCCATCACTTCGGGCGAGAGCACACGCTTCATTGGATGCCGCATCCTACCACGGTGTGATATGTTTCCGTCCGGTTCCTCGCTTCTTGGAAAGGAAATGCATGTCCACGGCGCCCAAGGTTCTCGCGTTTGCCGGCAGCACCCGCAAAGAGTCCTTCAACCGCAAGCTCATCAAGCACGCCGCCGCGGCGGCCGAGAAGGCAGGAGCACAAGTGACGCTGATCGAGCTGAGCGACTATCCCATGCCGCTGGTCGACCAAGACCTTGAAGCGGCGCAGGGTCTTCCCGAGAGCGCTCAGAAGCTCAAGAAGCTGATGATCGAGAGCAGCGGATTCCTCATCGGCTCGCCCGAGTACAACAGCTCGGTCACGCCCCTGCTCAAGAACACGCTCGATTGGATCTCGCGCCCGGTGAAGGGCGAACCCTCGCTGGTCGCGTTTCAGGGGAAAATCGTCGCAATGCTCAGTGCATCGCCGAGTCCGTTTGGCGGCGTCCGCAGCCAGAATCATCTGCGAGCCGTGCTCTCGCATGTCGGCTCGGTCGTGCTGCCGGAGACGGTGACTATCCCCAACGCTCACGACGCGTTCAACGCCGACGGCACGTTCAAGGATCCCAAGCAGCTCGAGCGCGTCGAGAAATGCGTCGGAGCCTTTGTCGCGTTTCTCAGGAAAACGGGCGATTAAAAACGCAACACCCCGCGATCGCTCGCGGGGTGCTCAAGTGACCCCAAGGGGGTCCGACACAAGGCCTGATTTCCCGGCAATTTCGAACAATCCAGACAGGGGCGGCGCAGCTCTCTCTGGCGGTTCGGGAATTGAAACGGACCCGGACGCCTCCAGGCTGCCGTCGGACGCCGCCCGCCCAGGCCCCATCCCATCGACCACGATGCCCCAGGATCAGGAGCTCGCTCTCCTGGTCCGCAAGTGGCCCTTGCTCCCTCCGGAGCTGAGGGCGGGCATTGTCGCCATCGCCAACGCCCACCCCGCCCACCCCGCCGGCGGTCCCACCCCGTCACAACAGGAGCCTTCTCATGGCTGACATGAAAACCACGATCGGCGCCGACGATGCCGATTTCCAGCGCGGTATGGACAGGATCAATGCCCGGCTGACCTCTTTCGATCGGTGGGGCAAAGAGATCGGGCGATCGTTCTCGAGCCTGAACAAGGTCATGGGCGGCTTCGGGGTGATGAACCTGGCCTCTCATGTCACCCAGGCGATAGAGCTTGTCAAGCAATTTGACGAACTTGCCGCCAAGGGAGAACGGCTCAAGGCAACCTTGGGTGACATCGCGCTCGAGTCCATGAAGGCGTCCAACGCGGGGATCCGGAGCATGTCCGGCGACGCCAACCAGACGGCTCAGGACGTGTTTGCCAAACGGGCCGAGAGCCTCGAGAAGCTCAACCAGACCGCAACCGAGTACGAGGCCACTCTGCGCCAAATGAGCATTCTGGAAAAGACTCAGTTTCGTGTCGCGACCGCGAAAAGCTGGATGGACTTGGCCCCCAGCATGAGCGAAATATACGACCCGCTCACTGGCATTCATCGCTACGCCTATCGCATGTACAAGCAGGGCAACGCCGCAGTCGAATCCGAGATCGAGTCGAAGTGGTCAGACGTTCGGGCCAATGAGGCGCTGGTCACGGGCGCGGCGAGTCGAGAAGCTGAAGCACTGAAGCGCAAGCAGCAACTCGACGCCGACAAGCAGACCGTCGCCGAGATGCAGCAGACGGCCGCCGAGTCCGCCAAATCATGGCAGGACTGGTTTGACGCACAGTCCAAATTCAACCGGGATCGCGACGAGGAGGCTGCCCGCCTCAGGGAGATGTCCGGAGACTCCAAAGGGGCAGATCTCATACGTATGCAATCGCGGCTGCGAGATCGCATTCGAGAGATCGAAAGCAACGACTCGCTCTCCGCGGCCGACAAGCTCGGCTACATGAGCTCCTATCGAAACGGTGCCGCTCTCGAGGAAGCCGTCATCAACGCCCGGTATCTCGCGGAGGATGAAATGCGGCGCCGGCGGCTTGACCAGGGCGCCGCGTTCCACACCATGTCCGGATCGGTCGGAGGAGTGACGTTCGCTCAGCAGTTGGCAGCGCTTACGCAGCCCGCCGAGAAGCCACTCCTCGAGATGAAGGAAATCCAAGCGAAGATCCTGAAGGAACTCATAACCCGACTGCCCAAAAGCGGCCTGGTCCCAACTTGGGGAGCGTGAAGCATGCCACCGATTGAAGTGACGTACAAGAACACCCTGGACACCGGCTCGGAGAAATCGCTCGAGCGAGGCCGAATGAAGCGAGAGATCTACTGGGCCAAGACCCGCGACCACCTGCGGGCAATGGACCTTCCGGGCGTTCCCAGGCTCGGAGATGCGATCGGCCTCGATTATCCCTCTCTGGTCGTCACCAACATTTCCGCACGCCCGCTGGGCGGAATTGACGACAGCAATGGAACCGGCGGGGTGAGCGAGATCGCCGTGCTTTACACCGAACGCTCGGAGCAACTCAGCGTGCTCTCGAAGGAAGTTCAACCACCGGGCGTAAAGCACACCGTCCTGACGCCGTCGAATGAGTCGGTCGACATCGGCATCGACGTAGACGATGAAGGAAATCCGAAGTACAACCGATCCGGACCCGAGACCTTCAACGGCGGGAAGCCCGCGTCCAAACTGGTGGGCCGAATCACTGCCGAGGTTTACGACTTCCGTCCCGAGTCGTATGACGTTCCGTATCCATCGCTGATCGCGCTGCAGTCGGACAAAGCCTTGAACAAGACTGCGATTGAACTGCCGGCGCCAATCGGGACAACGAAGCCGATCTCCGTCGGCGCGAAGCAGGCTCTTTACATGGCGTTCCGGGTCGAGAAACGACCGGACTCAATTCTGATCGTACACGAACTTGCGCTCGCCAACGACTTCGATCATCGATGGTCCGTGGTCGATGCCGATGGCAAAGTCAAGTCGCAGGGCCGGGGCCAGCTTTACCGCGCGGCCGATTTTGGGGGGCTGTGGGCATGAGCACCCGAATTGCCGGAGAGGTGATCCCCGGCGCCCCCATCCGTGCGGAAGACCTGAACCGCATCGTGGACGGGCTCGCCCGTCGCTTCCAAGTCACCACGGGGCCCGGCTTGCGAGCGACCATGGGGGCGAACGGCCTCTTCCTTGCGCTGACCGGAGTCGCGACAGAATGGATTTTCCCGGCCCGCATTGTGCGAGTCATAAAGGCGAATCCGAATGCCTCACCGACAACGCCCGACTTCCCCGACAACATCTCCTACGAGGTCAAGGTAATCGGCGAGGGCGGCGCATCGATCCTCCCAATTCAGCCGTCATTCGGTCGGCCGGTAAAGAACGTCGACGCCACGTTCACCAAAATCTATCCGGCCGCCGTCGGCGCATTCTGTTTCATCCTCCGCGACCGTGACTCAAACGGCGCGATTGTCCCCAAGCTCATTCTCTTTTCCGGCGGCTCGGACGGCGAGACCGTTCTTCATGAACTGTGCTCCTGACCGCCGGCGAACCGTGTTCAGACATCGAAGGAGATTCCCACTTTGCCCATTTCTGCCCAACAACTTGTCGGTCGCCTCAAGTCGAAAAAGGTCACGCTGCCAAGCGGCATCGAGATCAACCTCCGGACGCTCAGCAGTCTCGAGATCGACGCGATCGCAGACCTCTACCCGCGGCCAGCTCCTCCACTGGGAAAGAACCCGCTTGCCGGGACTGAGGCTCCGCCGGTTCCTCGGGAAGACGATGTCGGCTATCAGAAGCGACTCCGCCGCTGGTACGTCGACGTGCGAGCTGCCGAGCTCGCCGCGGCCATGGATTTCGAACATCCGATTGACGACACATCAGAGAGCTTGACGTTCGCGAGCTGTCCCGAGGCTCGCCGGTCGGCATGGTTTGCGTCCGCCGTTCCTGCGCTCAAGTCGTCCCTCTCTGAGCCTGAGCTGCGGCTTCTGACCGAAGAGATGCACAGCCTTACAACCGTTCCACTGGTCAAAGAGGCGATAAGAATCCTCCTGGTCGAACGAGACGAAACGCGGTCGGCGGATGGGGAGAAAGAGATCCAAGTGCCGCAAAACTACGACCGGAGCGAACTTGGATTGCTGATGTCGGCCGCCGAGCGCTTTGGCCAAGATCCGCTTCCCTGGATCAACCGGCTCGAGCCCGGGGAGCGACAGCTGATCCTGGCCCAAGAGCTCATTCGCAAGACCGAGGAAGCCGAGAAGCTGACCGTCCTTGCAGCTGCAGCCAGAATTGCGGCCGGCTGATCAGGGGTCCCCGGCAGACGGCTGTTCTATCACACGGGCACCCAATTTTCCGCTGTTCTTGCAGTTGCGGACGAGATCAGCACGTTGTGGGCGAGCAGGCCAAAAAAGACAATGCCATTCAAGCAAGCGATGAAGCCAACTGTACTACAAGCCCGCTCCCCCAAAGCAATCCAATATCGGGAGTGCACCCACAAGCCCCGGAGGCCGTTGTGGCTGACAATCCTCTCTGATGTCAAGTCTTCCAAAAGGCTCACGGTGTGAAAGTACGTGAAGGCTTTCGCAAGGAGCGCGAAGGCTATCCCAGCAAGGAAGCTGCCCCCTGCAATCTCGGCCAGCGCAACTGAGCCAGACGACTGGATTTCTGTCCGGAACGGGGACAAGCCCAGCATCCCTCCAATTGCTCCTCCCGAAATAGCCAACAGCCATGAGTCGACGGATCGAAATGCGATCAGGTGGAGTTCGCGAGCTCTATTGAAGGCGCCAGGAACGTTGTCGACCGGGACGAACCACCGTTTCCCGCGGCGAGACTCAGACATACAGCCATGAACCCCCTTTCCTGAAAACACCTCAGGATTGACAGTATCAGAGTACCGAGACGTTGCTTTCGCTTAACGCTGCATCCGACGAATCGACTCAGCTGAATCCCGCTGGGCTTGCTTCGTTATCTCACGCACCTCGGCATCCACCCGATCAGACCGGGGCGGCGACTTGCTGAGCGCCACGGCCAACACCGCCACGACGACCACGATTAGGACGCCCCAAACGACAAGTGAATCGCTCTTTGGCGCCAGCGGACTCTGAGTGCGACCGTTCTCGCTCATGTGGCCTCCCAGGCCGGATCAAGTCTACGGCACCTGTCCAGGGGCGAAATCCATAGTCTCACCTCCGGAAAGTCGCTGCATCATTTCCTGCAGGAGGGAAGCGAGCTCCCCCGCGATCGCGTTTGCCGCCTCCGCACCGTCGACCTTCAACGCGGCCAGCAACGGGCCAACCGCCCGGCTCGGGAGCGACTCCAGCTCGCCGCGCACCTCGGCCAGATGCTGCACGTAACAGGCCCTGACCTTCTCCGCGTCGACAAGCCTGCCGGTTTTTACATGGTGGTCGAGCTCGATTACTTTTGTCCGCGCGAGCTTCAGTCGAGATTCGATTTCAATGGGAGTAAGCCCCTCAAAGCGAGGCGCCGATGCAGAGTCGCCCATGCCGGGCGAAAATGCGCCGGTTCGCGAGTTGTGCTTTCCCGCCGTTGTTCCGTGGGTGGTGAGCCAGGCCCGCATCTCCTCCGCGTTCATCAGCTTTCGTCCGTGACGGTCAACCGTGTGCGGAGCCCCCTTCGCGATGTACTGCTGGACGGCGGAATAGGAGACACCGAGCGAAGGGGCGATCTTTCGACTGGTCAGCGTTCTCGCCGCGATTGGGCCGGGCCCTGGCCGTCTAGTCGTCTGTCGCGAGGAACTGCGCAAGTGACACCCCTTCCGATTTCACTATCTCCTCGAGCTCGCCGCGGATCTCGTAAACGAGTGCGCGAAACGTCGAAGGCGGGATCTCAAACTCTTGGGCAACACTTCGAATCGGATCCTCCGCAGGATTGTTGAGAAAGTATCGCTCAATCGCCGGCAGGTAAGACGCGCGACGGCGACCCAGGATGGATAGCGTACCCAGGGGGGGGGGCAACACGCCCTCTGACGCCCCCGCGCGGCGACCGTCATACTCGCGAGCGCCACGATGATTGCTGGGCGACTTGATCGAATCGCCGTCTGGGATCGAAGCGAAAACTCCCAAGCCCAGACCTGTGATCGGGACCGTCGCCCCCCCCTTGCCCCAGCGGGCTCGCATTCGCGGCGAGAAACTTGCCGGCAAGACGCGACCGCAGTTGGCTCCCTCCCCCGCCCTGGCTATCCCCCCCTCCCCCCGGGGCCTTTCCGTTTTCGCTAAACTGCCGGCGGGTCATCGGTCGCGATTGCAAGCGGGACCGATTCGCGGGTGGTCGGCAGCGCTCCTCCTGGCAGCACTGCCGGCCCCCGGCCCAAGTCCAGGAGTCTCGACATGTCAGAAGCCTTGCGCCGTTCGGAAGGGAGCTTCACGCCCACAGCGAGCGATGAAGCCCCGTTGCGACTTGCGGTCACAACTCTTCCCGCAGTGCCTTGCCCGATTGACCGGATCCGACTACTCGCTCCGCCCGGAGTTGTGGACGCCATGTCTGCGACCGCGATGGGCGCGTTCTTTCGGCTTGCGGCTTTCGCTTGGAACAACACGCCGCCCAACACGATTCCAAACGACCCCCCGCTCCTCGCCAAGATCGCTCGAGCTGAGAACCCTGCAGAATGGCGAGACGCATGGGCGATTCTCAAACTGGTCTTTGTCCCGGATCCCGCCGATCCTCAGCGACTTGTCAATCCGACGGCACAGCTGTCGTACGCCCGCAAGGCTGCGAAGGCCGCTATCGACAAATCCCCACGGGTATCAACTCGAGGCCCCCTGCTAGCTGCGCCGCCGGCCGCCGATCCCGCGAAGCCCTTCAAGCCGCTCATTGAAGAATGGGCATCCAACATGCGAGTCCTAGGCAAGCGGCCGCAGACCATCGCCTCGTTCACGCGCGTGGTTTCATCAACCGTCAATGCTCTCGGATGGAAATGTCCCGAAGACATCATGGGGCTGCAGCTTGAAGATCACCTGGTCAAAAAGGTCGAGTCCGGCCAGTGGTGCGGCGCAACGCTCAACCGAGAGATCGCGTGCTTCCGCAGCTTCTTCCGGTTCCTTCGCAAGCGACAGCTCATCAACGCCGACCCAGTCGAAAACATCGTGAAGGCCGCAACAGAAAACGGCCCCGGCGCCCGAGCCGGAACGATTGAGGAGGGCAGGAAACTCCTGGCACATATCGCGTCCAGGATGAACGCAGAGCGAAGAGGGCCCCAGAACGGGAACCGCCTACTCCAGACGCTGGCGCTATTCCAGGCGGGTATGCGATCGGGGGAACCCGAGAAGCTCCAATGGGGTAGGCACATCGTTCTCGATGATGAGGTGCCCCACTTCAACTGGACTTCCGACATTCAAAAAAACCGACACGCCGCGATCGTCGCGATGCACCCGGAACTCGAACGAGCCCTGCGACGACACCGGGAGGAAATGCGAGCGTTTGCTCAGCACACGCCGGCGGTTATCGTGTACAACCGACGAAGGGGAAACGCCGGCGAGCCAAAGCGGCGACTCATCAATCCAGACTCGCCCGGATCGTTCGTCTTCCCCTGGGCTTCAAGCGCGGCCCAGTTTCGGAAGGATTCCGACCGCGCGGGGATCCCAAAGCTTGACGCCCGCGGCCGTTCATTCTCCCCGCACAGCGCGAGGAAGTATTTTCAGAATGGCCTCCGCGCCGCCGGCGTGCACGGCAAACTGATCGATTACCTGATGCGTCACCACGTCGACGCTTGCTCGCGCTACGACGATCCGACCTTGACCGAGCAGCGAGCCGCCATTGTGTTGCTTCCGACGTTGCTGCCGATGTCAACCACCGAGGCCACGACATGAAGCCTCGACCAAACAAACGCTCACGCGCCAACGTGTCCCGCCCGCCGAAGCCTGCCGCGGAATCGGCCGCGGCGGGCCCGAGTTCGATACGTCAGCTCACTCCGCGCGTTGAACTGATCACGCTGGAGCGAGTTGAAGAATTGCGACAGTCGGCAATCACATCGCGCCAGCTGTCCGAACTGTCACGGGCAAGCGCCATAGAGCGAGCCATCGGGTCTACGCGACTTTGTCTTGAGTCGGCAGGCATGCTCTCAATCCGCCTGAAAAACGGTTACGAGCTCTCGCTCGTTCCTAACGACGAGCTTTCGGTATCACCGTCCGAAATCCTGTGCACATTGTTCGTCCGGCTTGACGAAGCGCTCGCATGCGCCGAGGCGGCATGGGGAGACGTAACCGAAGAAGACATTCTGGAGTTGAAAAGCGAAAGCGAACTTTCACCGATCGGCCCCGTGGGCGGAATGCCTCACGACTCCGCAATTCATTTTTCGCGATTGGTGTGGCACAAAGTCTTAGAGGGGCTATTTCGCAGCATAAAAGGCGAGCGCACAGAAGCAGACAACTACGACCAGCGGAGGTTCCAGAATCACTACCAATTCTTGATCGCAGAAGACGACTGCGAACGAAATGAGTGGAACGAGCTGATTGGCCGACGCTTCAACCGCGCCGCATCCGGACGAGTGACGCTCGACATGAATCCCTATCCGCTCCCACGCGAAATCACCAACGCTGACAGCTTGCTAGAGCGGGCGATGATCATCATGCGCAAGAGACATGCGTCACCGCAGCAAGTCGCGCGCGAATCAAAGACTGTCCCCCTCTCTCAAATCATCCACTATCCCGGAACGAAGGCGGGCTTTTGCTCTCCCAGGCAGTTCCAACGGTATCGGAAAGCCGCTGAGATACGGCCGCTTGCGAAGGGGAGTCGACTCAGCGCAGAAGAGCTGAACCGAATCGCATCAGCTGCTGAGCAATCGGGAACCGCAAGTCGCCGGCACCACGCCGAGAAGTTTCGCGAACTCGCCAAGTGTTTGTCTGTCTGATTGCCCGCCATTTTGCCCGCCATTCCCGCCATTCCCGCCAAAAGCGGGATCATCGGCGGGTAGACATTGACAGACCGAATGACAACAGCGAAGCTCCGCCAGCTGTCGGTACCCGACACGCCCGAACGGAGCTAGCCCATGGCTGACAACAACGTCCCGCAGATGACCGACCTGAACGAACTTGCCGCAGCGGCTCAAGTCAGCCGCCGCACCCTCGAGCGACTTGTCGCGCAGGGCCGGATTCGCGCGGTCCGCGTCGGCCGCCTCGTCCGTATCAGCCCCAGCGAGCGTGCCCGGTTCCTTGAGGAAGGCGCGTTGCCAGCTGGCAGTCTCTCGCTCGCACCTTCCAACCCCCGCTGATTCGACTGGAACACGCGGCCCCGCCGCTTTCGGAGATCAATCATGCCTATTTCGAATCCGCTACCCGCCCTGTCCTCGTCAGCATCTCAGGCTCTGAAGAACGCGACTGAGTACACCGCCGCAATCAAGTCGCTCTCGCGAATGGACGGCCTTTCTCCCGTCGCCGCGACAGCGGTAGTGAACCAACGCCGGCCCGACTTGCACAAGGCCTGGTACGCCGCCAAGGTCGCCGAGCAGAATCGACGGCGCTGATGCGCCCGGGAGGACCGGGTGACAACACCAATCCCTCGCGGCGCCGGCGACTGGTACGACGCGATAGCCGATGCCGAGTTGACCCTTGAGCAAGCCGCCGTACTTGCCGCCGCCGTTCGGTTCATTGACTGGTCGACCGGTGAGCGGCTCCGACCAGGCGTGAGGGCATGGGCGAAACGCGCACGCCTCAGCGAAAGGACCTTGCAACGCCGTCTGCCGGAACTGAAGTCAATGAACGTGCTCGTCGAAACTTCACCATCCACCCCTACCAATCCGGCGACCTTCCGGATGAACTTCCGGGCACTGGCGGCTCGAACGCGCCTGACCAGCGCTGCCGCGACCAAGTCGCCTGAAGGGGGGTGCCACGGTGACACCAGGGGGGCGACTCGGGGACGCCCCCCGGGTGACTCAGAGTCTGATGGGTGGTGTCAGCCGGTCGCCCAATCACCATCAGAGAACACCTCGGAACAGAAGATGCTTTCTCCCATCGCGATCTCCGCTCGAGGTCAGGGGCTGACATGGTCGCCGGAATCGGGATGGGGACCGCTACCGCCTCGGCTTCGCGCAAGCTGGGCAACCGCCTACCCGCGAGTCGATCTCGAGATTGAGCTCGCCCGGGCGTCTGCTTGGCTCGTCAGCAACCAGAACCGCCGCATTAAAGACCTGACGCGATTCGTGAATAGCTGGCTCTCCAAAGCCGCCGCCGCTCCTGCCCCAAAGTCTGCCGGCGGATTCGACATCGCCCAGATGCTCGAGGAGGTCGCATGAACCAGGACGCCATCAAAGACACGCTCAGCCTGATTGTTCGCCTCTATCCGAACACGAACTGGCCGCCGGAACTGCAGAAGGAGTTCGCGAGGCGGTTGAAATCGATCGACATAACCGGGGCCCAGGCTGAGGCTGCGATCGTGTCGATGCGAATGTCAAAGCCCTTTCAGAGCGTGCAGCCCTGCGATCTTCTCGACGCCGTCAGCGGCGCGGAGGCCAAAGGCGGCACCGGCTCAGCAGATGACCGCTCGCTCCCAGATGACCGCGCGTTTCTCAATCGCGTCCTGCAATCCGACCGCGAAATGTACACTCGCTTTGCCAGCGAACTTCATCGGGAGATGGCGATCCCGCCGCACTACAGAGACGCGCCCCAGTCATACGCAATTTGGCCGAAGACATGCCAACGCCTGGCGGCCAAGCTCCGCGCTGCGGGGGTGGAATCATGAGCCGTCAACATCGAATAGCGAGACTCGAGCTCAAGCTGGCGACAGTTCGACGTCGCGCGATCGCCAACGCAGGCGTCCTGTCCGCGATCAAACCCAGACTCACGCCCCCGCATGGTCCCGGCTTTGCCTCGGCCAATCGATCTGCAAATCGACGCCTGATCCTTGCCGCGGAACTTCAGCTTGAAGCGGCGAAGATCGAGCTGTTGATCGCTAGGTCGCGATGGGGAGCTAAAAACCGATGAAAAGCATTTCGATCACCGACTTGGGATCTGTCGACTTCGGTCCTGAGCTCGCCGTACTTGAGTCTTCGGAGGCGATCGACGTCGGGCCGGCGATTCGCCAGGCGATGCTTCGAAACCCCCCGCCGGCCGATGCGCCCGATCATGTCATACGCATTACGCAAGCTATTGCTTCGATTTATGTGAAACTGCGAGAGCTGGCAGATTTGCGCACCAAGTTGGAGTTGGTGATCACCGAGATCGGTCAGCCCCAGAAGCTGCATTTCTTTTCCGAGTTTGATCAGGCAACGCAGGCCGCTGCAGGCCCGTTCATCGCTGCGGTAGGTCGTTTTCAGAAAGCCCAGGAAGAAGCTCGCCAAGCAGCGAAGTCCGCTGATGAGGCCGAAGCCGCCGCGATCACGAGCTACCTGATGGACGCAGCAAAGGTCGCTCGAGCAAACGCAATCCGACGCCAAGCGAACGCCGATCAGCTCTCCGGCCAAGCTCGAGATGCACACCTCGTACATCTACGCGCGAGAGCGGCCGCCGAGCTCCCGATATTTTCCGCTCAGCAACGCGCCGCGCAGTGGTTGATTGCAAGCGGTCACGTCGGCCAGTGCCTGGCGATTGAGTCCAACGTTCGCCGCACATTGATCCTTGCCTCCATTTCCGACCTTCCCTCTCACTCCCAGGAGCTCACGACATGACGACGAAGACGCCCAGAAAGCTTGCGTCCCAGACTACACCCTTTCGGGTCTCTGCACCGCCGGCGGCGGCGGCGACTGGACCGACCTTGGCCGATTTCACGCCGATTCTGGACCGGCTCAGAAAGGCAAATCCGGACCACGCGGTCGCGGCGATGCGGGCCTTCCGCGAGCGGAATGATCCCGCCGAGCCTGTCGCTGTCCTGCTGCTTGACGACATCCGCACTGTTTACCGAATGCTTGAGGCCGTTCGCGAAGAGGCGACAGAGCTTGAGGCGACAGTCGATCGGGCCAACTGGCATCAGCACACCGAGCGTGTGAAGCAGCTCGAGGCCGATGTCGTTCGGCTGACAGGCTCGATTTCGGGATACCGCGAAGCGATCGAGCGCGGCGACACTCACCTGACCGACCTCAAGGCGAAGGCCGCTTCTGCCGAAGCTGATCGGAAAATCGCAAGCCTGAAGACTGACATCGATAGCGACGAAGCGCTCGCTGCGCTGCACGCGGAGCGCGCGGCACTGTTGTCGCAAGTCGCGGGACTCGAATCTCGGCTCGCGACCTATACCACGGCAAAGAACCGAGCTTTGGAGGCTCAGGAGCTGCTTCGCGTCGCTGAATCTGACTGGGTGCACAACTCCGCGAGGATGCGTTCGACGATCGAATCCGAGCAAACACAAATTAAATCCGCGAAATCCGAGATCGCGACGCTGCGTGAAAAGGTCGAGCTGGGCACAGCGGATGGCGATCGCCTCAACTTGCTCCGCGGCATCCTCTCATCGGTTGACATGCAGCTCGACGCCGCGACGGATCCTCGTCTCCGTACTCCCGTCTGATTGCCTCCTCCTCTTCGCCCGGCGGAGAGTTTTAAGGGTGTGGCTTGGGCACGAGCCTCACCCATGTCCCGGACGCGGTTGCCATAGGCCGCACGCCGGGTTTAGTGCTGCCCCGATCGTCAGGTCGGGGCAGCCATTCGAGTACGATGGTCGAAAGGGAGCATCCCGTGTTCACAGTCAAGATTGATCGAACCCAATGGGACGCCCGACTCCGTCGCATCAAAACGAGGAGAGCGCTCGCTCGTCGCGAAGTCGTCATCGAAGCTGCGAAGCTCGTCGCGCGGAGGGCTTATGCCGCAGCTCCGGTCGATACAGGCCGGTTCCGAAAGAACCTGGCCGAAGCCGCGAACGCCGCCGGCGTTGGCCCGATCCCCGTTTCAACGACGAAGCGCAGCCGCTACGCCGAAATCTATCTAGGCAGGCTTGTGGAAGCCGTGTCGTACTGGACAATGCGAGACGAGCAATATCAGCGCGAGAATCGAACCAACCAACCGTTCTATCGGAAGATCCTGCGGAAGCGGGCGCGCGCCGAGCTCGAGCTGCGGCGCGTTGAGCAAACCAACGACGCGATTGTCGTTGGCGGACTTTACGGGCAGAAAGACCCGACTGTCCGGTACAAGCACTACACCGGGACCGGACGGATCTACGACACATCGACCGCGACGGTCGTCGAGATTCACAACACGGAGGCGCACGCCACGTTTGTTGAGTCACGCGCGAAGGTCATGCGCAATGCGATCTCTGCGATCAAGGCCGGCGGTTCGGGCGCCGTCATCACGCGATTTACCAAGAAGCGGTTTCTGAAAGTGTTGGGCGAAAGGACGGGCAGCTGATGGCGTCAATCATCACACAAGCGAACGGATGCCGGCGAATCGAATTTGTCGTCGGCCCAACTGATCGCCGGCGGATCCGGCTTGGACGCATGGACATGGCGCTTGCGCGAGCTGTCTTGCGGCGTGTCGAGAGCCTGATCGCGCACATGCTGACCCGCGAGCCATTCGACGCTGATCTTGCGAAGTGGCTTGCTGGCTTGGACGCGACATTTCACGACCGGCTCGCCCGGGTTGGCCTGGTCAATCCCCGCACCGAGAAGACGACACCGGAGTCGTACACGCTTGCCCGCCTGATGGACTCCTTCTTCGCGTCAATCACCGTGAAGGAGTCGACGCGAACCACCCTGCTACAGACGCGATCGAGCTTGGAAAGGTACTTCATGCCCGAGACCCCGATCGAGCGAATCAGTCCGCTCGAGGCCTCACTGTGGGCGAAGTCGCTGTCCGATTCCGGGCTGTCCCCCGCGACCGCCGCGAAGCGGATCAAAGTCGCGAAGGCGATCTTCGCTCGCGCGGTCCTTTGGGGATGGATCAAGGCGAGCCCTTTGCTTTCGATCAAGCCCGGAAGCATGAAGAACCGGGACCGCATTCGTTTCGTCGATCGAGACGTGATCGCGAAGGTTGTTGCGCAGTCGAAGGATCCGGAGTTTCGACTTCTCATCGCCCTTGCCCGGTTCGCTGGGCTTCGCGTTCCTTCTGAGGCGCTCTTGCTCAAGTGGGACCATGTCAACTGGGAAGCCGGACGAATGACGGTAACTTCGCCCAAAACCGAGGGCGCCGGCAAGGGATCTCGCGTGATTCCCTTATTCCCCGAGCTTGTGCCGTTCCTGCAGGCCGCGTTCGACGCCGCGCCCGAGGGGTCGATCTATGTCATCAACCGGACCCGGGACTCCGCGGCGAACTTCCGGACTCATCTTGAGCGGCTCATCGAACGTGCCGCCGTCCCTGCCTGGCCACGGCTCTGGCAAAACCTTCGCGCCTCCCGGGCGATCGAGCTTGCTTCCGTGTTCCCGCAGCATGTCGCGGCTGAATGGATCGGGCACTCCGAGGCCATTGCCCAAGCTCACTATCTCGCCGCTCGCGAGGAGGACTTCGCGAAAGCGGTCACGTTGCCATCCGATGCCAGCGCGGCGCACAAAGCGGCGCAGTCACCCACGGAACCGACCCGACAGGCCGCGACTCTTATTGCGGGAGATCTCGCGAAAGTGCCTGATTTCAAAGAAAAAAGCCCTTCCCGCGTGTTGGCGAGGGAAGGGCGGATGACCCCAAGGGGATTCGAACCCCTGTTTTCAGGATGAGAACCTGACGTCCTGGACCGGGCTAGACGATGGGGCCCACTCTCGAATCGCAAAAAGCGACCCAGGACAGATCAGACAATAGGACGGTGGGCCGGAAGGTCAAATTCGCTGCTATTGCCGGGCGATAATGACCAGCACGACGATGTCGTACAGGGCGTGGGTCGCCACCACGATCCCGAAGCCGCGGAACAAAAACAGCGCTCCGAAATACATCCCGGCGGCCGTAAAGAACAGCGCCGTGAAGATGTCACGTCCGCTCTTCAGCCCCGTCAGCGAGACATCGTGGTAGAGCGCAAACGCGACCGCCGAAATGAGGCAGGCGAAGAACGCCGAAGTTGATCGGGGCAAGCGGAACAGGTCGCAGAGAAGCGCGTGCAGCGCGGTGATCATCACCAGCCGGAATACCAGCTCTTCATAAAGTCCCGCGCCGATCGAAAGCGTGAGCCGCTCCTGCCACGGCGCTGTTCGCAGGTCGGCCACCGATTGCTGCAGCGCGATCGCCGCGAGGCCGCTGCCTTGCTGGCGACCGTACAGGATGAGCCCCAGAACCAGCAGCGGAAGCACCAGCACGCACGATTCGAGCGCCATGCCCAGGAGCACGCGCGGATGGATACGCCACGAATCACGATTCAGCACGTGCCAGATCAGCAGCACGACGACCAGCGTGATCGCCGGCAGGTGGAAACTCGTCGCACCGAAGATGTCGAAGAACCGAACCAGCAGCCGGCGCGCCCCCACCGTTCGCATCGCACCGGTCGCATCCTGCAGATACCACAGAGAACCGAACTCGTACAAAAGAATCAGCGGCAGCAAAAAACACAGGATGTGCAGCGGCGTCATCGAGAGCCGCCAGTAACCCTGCGGCCGTTGCAGGTCGATGTGCGTCGAAGTATTCGTTCTGGGTAGCGGCGATCCGGGCATTCCTTCTCCGGGGCCAAGCCTATCGAGCGTCGAGTCCGTCCGACACCTTTCGCACGGGCGAAAAAAAAAGACCGCCGAGAGGCGGTCTGGAGTTCGCAGCGTGCGGGCTCGCTTACTTCGACTTGCCGGCCTTGGTGGCCTGCTTGCCCTTGAGCTTGGTCGAGAGCCGGCTCTTGCGCCGAGCCGCCTGGTTCTTATGAATCACACCCTTGGCGGCCGTGCGATCGATGATCTGCGAGGCCTTAGACAGGGCGGTCTTGGCTTCGTCGGCGCTGCCATGCAGAATCTTCTCGTTGAAATCCTTGATCGCGTCGCGCATCGTGCGAAGGCGCCAGCGGTTACGGGCGCGAGCGGCTTCGTTCTGACGGACGCGTTTCTGAGCAGACAGCGAGTGAGCCATTGGATTCCTTGATCAAACAGGGGTCGACAACCCCGCCCGTCACGGGAGACCCGCAGACGGAGGGGGTCGAAATAATTCGCTAGCAACCGACCAAAATCAAGCCGAACGATGGCCGGTGCCGCGCGACAGAGCACTTTCGCGGGTTTCCGCAGGGGCCGGGCGACAATCGCCCGATCGGGAGGCTATCCTTGCTCCCCACAAGCGAGCCGTCGCTTGGTGAGCGGGCGTAGCTCAATTGGATAGAGCACCTGACTACGGATCAGGAGGTTGCAGGTTCGACTCCTGCCGCCCGTGTTCGTTGAGGCGTCGACACCGTCGACGCCTTTTCTTTTTTTGTTCGCGCCCGGTGCTTGACTGGGCCGGACCGAAAGTCAAACATCCGTTTGAATCGGACGTTTGATGCCAAAGCCCCGCACCCATCCGCGCCCCACGACCCAGCGTGCCGCCAAGCCGCTCTCGGGACGCGCGTCGGACCCCGAGTCGAGCGCCGATACCCGCGCCCGGCTGATCGAGGCCGCCGGCGAGGAATTCGCGGCACACGGCTTCGCGGAGGCAACCGTGCGAGGCATCTGCGAGCGTGCGGGCGCCAATATCGCGGCGGTCAACTACTACTTCCGCGATAAGGAAACGCTGTATCTCGAAACGCTGCGCCACGCGCACCGCTACTCGCTCGAGCACTATCCGCACGATGGCGGACTGAAGGAAGATGCTCCGGCGGAAGACAAACTCCGCGCGTTCGTCCGCGCATTTCTCGCGAAAATGCTCGACCCGAACCGTCCCGGCTGGCACGGCAGACTCATCTCGCGCGAAATGACCGAGCCCACCCCGGCGCTCACGCTCCTGATCGAAGAGGGCGTTCGACCTCAATTCGCGGCACTGTGCGCCATCGTCCGCAAGCTCGCCCCCAGCCTCAAAGCCGACCGGATCGAAGCCGGCGCCGCCAGCGTGATCGGTCAGGCTCTCCACTACCACCACTGCAACTCACTGATCAAACGGCTCTATTCGGAGCGCGTCGACGGGTTCCCGTTTGATCTCGATTTTCTCACCGATCACATCACGCAGTTCTCGCTGTCCGCGTTCGAAGGGCTGGAGAGCAAAGCAACGTCCCGGCGACCGGGGAGGACCAGTTGATCCGGTATGCGCTCAAAATGCTGATGGGGGATCGCGCACGCTACCTCGGAATCCTGGTCGGCGTCGCCTTCGCTTCGCTCCTCATCACGCAGCAGGGCGCCGTGTTCGTCGGGCTGATGGAGCGGACCTACTCCTTCGTCTCGGATACACCCGCGCCCGACCTCTGGGTGGTTGACCCCGATCTCGAGCATCACGCCGATAGCAAGCCGATGCTCAAGCAGGAGTTGTACAGGGTGCGCGGCGTCGAGGGCGTCGCATGGGCGGTGCCCATGTTCAAGTCCTTTACCAAGCTCCGGCTTCCCGATGGCCGCCGCCGGGGTTGTATCGTCGTTGGTGTGGACGATGAAACGCTCATCGGAGCGCCCGCATCGATCTCGGGTGGAAGCGCAGCCGACCTTCGCCTCGCGGATGCCGTGCTGGTGGACGAGGCCGATGTGGGTGGAAAACTGGGGCTCACCGCCCATGTGGCGGAGGCGCTCGGGGGACGGGCCAAGCTCGCCGTTGGGGACGTTCTGGAATTGAATGATCACCGGGCGGTCGTCGCAGGAACCTTCAAGATCCAGCCGAGCTTCTTCTGGGATCCGGTGATCTACACCACGTTTACCCGCGCCGTTTCTTACTCGCCCAGCGAACGCAAGGAGCTCAGTTTCATCCTCGTGAAGGCTACGCCCGGGACCGACCTCGGCGTCCTGGCTGAACGCATTCGCGGGGCGACCGGACTCAAGGCGTACACCGAGCAGGGATTCAAGCGGTTGACCGCGATGTACATCCTGGAGAAAACCGGCATCCTGATCAACTTCGGAATCGCCGTCGCGCTGGGTTTCATCGTGGGTGTCGTGGTCGCCGGGCAGACCTTTTACAACTTCACCATGGAAAACCTGCGCTACTTCGGCGCTCTCAAAGCTCTGGGCACTTCGAACCGCCAGCTCGTCCGTATGGTTCTGGCGCAGGCCGGCGTCGTGGGTTTGCTCGGCTACGGCCTCGGAGTTGGAGCGGCCGCGCTCTTCGGGGCGCTGCTTGGGGGAACAGCACTTGCATTCAGTCTGCCCTGGCAACTGCTCGCGATCTGCGGCGGCGCCATCATCGTGATTTGTCTCATCGCCGCAGCCTTGAGCATGCGCCGGGTCCTGGTGCTGGAACCGGGCATCGTCTTTCGGGGCTGATCGATCGTCAACAATCCGCGGTTCGAGTTGGGGTAACCGCGGTCTCGAGTAAAGGAACGGCTGCAACGGTGTACTGGCTGGCGCTCAAAATGCTCTTCAATGACAAAGCCAAGTTCTTTGGCATTGTCATGGGCGTCACGCTCGCGTCGCTTGTGATCACGCAGCAGGGTTCGATCTTTGTCGGCATCCTCGGACGCACCTTCGGCGTCATCACGGACATGAACTACCCGGACATCTGGGTGATGGACCCCAAGGTCCAGTTCATCGACGACACCAAGCCGCTGACCGACACCAAGCTCTACGAGGTGCGGGGCGTTCCCGGCGTCGCCTCGGCCATGCCGCTCTACAAGGGCATGATCCGTGCCCGCATGGAGAACGGGCTTTTCCAGAACTGCAACCTCTACGGCGTCGATGATTCCACGCTGATGGGCGGCCCGGGCGAGATGATCGTCGGCAAGCTCGCCGACCTCCGCATGGCCGATTCGGTGATCGTCGATCTCGAGGGCGCCACGGACAAGCTCGCCAAACCGAACCCTGTGAAGGGCGGCCCGAAGATCCCGCTCAAGATCGGAGACACGCTCGAACTCAACGACCACCGCGCCGTCGTCGTCGGTATCTGTAAAGGCTCGCGGACCTTCCAGTCGCAGCCGAACGTCTTCACCACGTACTCGCGCGCCGTGACCTTCGCCCCCCGCGAGCGCAAGCTGCTCTCCTTCGTGCTTGTCAAAGCCGAGCCCGGTGAGAATCTGGACGAGCTCACCCGGCGAATCACGGAACGCACCGGCCTTGCGGCGTACACGGCCAACCAGTTCAAGATGCTCACGGTGAACTACTTCCTCAAGTACACCGGCATCCCGATCAACTTCGGCATCGCCGTTTCGCTGGGATTCCTGGTCGGCACCCTCATCACCGGCTTCATGTTCTACTCCTTCACGCTCGACAACCTCAAGTTCCTCGGCACCCTCAAGGCGATGGGCACCGGCGACAGCATGCTCATGCGCATGATCCTTCTCCAGGCCATGGCGGTCGGGGTCATCGGCTTCGGCATGGGCGTGGGAATCGCAACACTGTTCGGCGTCTCGATGAGAGAGACGCAACTGGCGTTCTGGCTCACCTGGCAACTGCTGGTCGTTTCCGGCGGCGCGGTCGTCATCATCTGCATGCTCGCGGCGATGCTGAGCGTGCGGAAGGTGGTGGCGCTCGAACCCGCGATGGTTTTCAAAGGATAACTGCGATGTCCACGGCGGCGCCCGCTCACAGCATGAACCCCGCAGCCTCCGCAAGAGGCCTCGCGGTCCGCTGCCGCAACGTCGTCAAGAACTACGGCACGGGGCAATCGGTCGTCCGCGCCCTGCGCGGCATTGACCTCGACGTCTACGAGGGCGAGCTGCTCATGCTCGTGGGACCGTCGGGCTGCGGCAAAACCACGCTCATCAGCGTCATCGCGGGCGTGCTCGATCGCGACGAGGGCGAATGCAGCGTCTTCGGCCGAGATTACGCGCAGATGACTTCCGCGCAGCGCACCCGCTTCCGGGGCGAGACCATCGGCTTCGTCTTCCAGTCATACAACCTGATTCCGACACTGACCATCGCCGAGAACGTGTCGGTCCCGCTGCTGCTCAACGGCCTGAATCGGCACGAAGCCCTGCGCCGAGCGAACGACATGCTCGCCAAGGTTGGTCTCGGCGAGCGGGTCAAAGACACGCCGCTCCGGCTTTCCGGCGGCCAGCAGCAGCGCGTCGCCATCGCCCGAGCGCTCGTCCACGAGCCGAGGCTCATCGTCTGCGACGAGCCCACCAGCGCACTCGATCACGAAACCGGCCACCGCGTCGTCGAGCTGCTCAAGAGCGTGGCCATGAGCGGCAATCGCTCGCTGGTCATCGTGACCCACGACAACCGCATCTTCGACTTTGCGGATCGCATCGCCCACATGGACGACGGCCAGGTCGACAAGATCGTCGGCTCCGCGAAGGAGCTGTACGGACCAAACATGCAGCCGGGATCGCCGGCCTGACGCGCAAGCAACTGGAAGCCCACCCGTGATACGCACTTTCCTCATCCCGCTTCTCGCGATCGCCGGCATGCTGTTCGGGATCGTCGTCGTCATCCGCAGCAGCCAGCCCAAGCCGCCTTCGGCGCCCGTTGTCCAGCCTCCGGTTTCACCGTTCACCGTGCGCGTCGCCGGGTCGGGCATCATCGAGGCGAGCAGCGAGAACATCGCCATCGGCACCCCGATCGGCGGCACCGTGGACAAGGTGGACGTGCGCGTCGGCGACCGCGTCAAGCCTGGCGACGTCCTGTTCACGCTCGACAGCCGCGATCTGCGTGCCCAGCTCGCCGTGCGGGAGGCCGAGCTTGCGGCAGCACAGGAGAGCCTCAAGCGCCTTCAGTCGATGCCCCGGCCCGAAGAAATCCCGCCCGCCGAGGCCCGCGTGGAAGCCGCCAAGGCGACGCTGGAAGACCTGCAGAACCAGGTCGCGATCATGGAACGCGTTCAGGACCCGCGCGCCCGCTCCGAGGAAGAAATGTCCCGCCGCCGGTTCGCGGTGCTGGTTGCGAAGGGAAGGCTTGACGAGGCCGCCGCCGCCCTGAGCCTGCTCAAGGCCGGCGCCTGGGGACCGGAAATCCAGATTGCCAAAGCACAAGTCGTTGCGGCAGAAGCCAATGTGAAACAGGTGCAGACGGAGATCGACCGGCGCATCATCCGCGCCCCCATCGCTGGTCGCGTATTACAGGTCAAGGTCCGGCCCGGAGAATTCGCGAGCGCCGGTGCACTGGCCACGCCGCTCATTCTGCTCGGCGCTGTCGAACCATTGCACGTGCGGGTGGACGTCGACGAGAACGACGCTTGGCGTGTTAAGGCCGGTGCCAAAGCTCACGGGTATCTCCGCGGCAATCGCGACATCCAAACGCCTCTGCAGTTCGTCCGGTTCGAGCCGTATGTCGTACCCAAGAAGTCCCTGACCGGTGATTCAAGCGAGCGCGTCGATACCCGGGTGCTCCAGGTGTTGTTCTCGTTTGATCCCAAAGACCTGCCCGTCTTCGTTGGGCAACAGATGGATGTGTACATCGAAGCACCCGCCGACTCGGACAAGCCGAGCGTACATTCAACCCGCGGCGAAGCTTCGCCCGCGACGGAGAGCCCGAAGTGAACGCTCGATCAATTCCGCTGATCCCCGCCGGCTTCCCCGCACTCCTCGCGATCGTCTGCGGCACGGCGCTGTCGCTGACCGCCTGCAAAGTCGGCCCGAATTACGACGGCCCGCCCAAAACGGAAAGCCCCGCAGATTTCGCGGCGGTCCCGCCGCCGGGTCTGAAAGACGTCAACTCCGTCCCCGCGCCGGGCGACGTCGAACTCGCCGCCTGGTGGAAGCAGTTCAACGACCCGACGCTCGACACGCTTGTTGAAAAGGCGCTCGCGGGCAACCTTGATCTCAAGCTCGCCCAGGCCCGCGTGCAGGAAGCCCGCGCCGCCCGCGGCATCATCGTGGCCGATTGGTTCCCCGCCGTCGGCGCAGGCGCCAACTACCAGCGCGGCCGAAGCAGTAACAACATCGGTTTCATCGGACCAAACCCCAGCGGCGGTTCCGACCTTTACACCGCCGGCTTTGACGCCAACTGGGAGATCGACTTCTGGGGCAAGACCGCCCGCGGCGTGGAAGCGGCCGATGCGATCATCCAGCAAACGGTGGAGAACCGGCGCGACGTGATGATCACGCTGCTGGCCGAAGTCGCCAGCAACTACGTCACGCTTCGTGGACAGCAGGAACGCCTCGATGTCACCGAGCGAGCCGTCAAGGTCCAGGAAGACTCGCTCAAACTGACCGAGAGCCGCTTCCGCGCTGGTCTGGTCGGCGAACTCGACGTCGCGCAGGCCAAGGCCCAGCTCGAGAACCGCAACGCTCAGCTCTTCCCGATTCAGACCGAGATCGAGCGGGCCATCAACCGAATCGGCGTGCTGCTCGGCCGTCCGCCCCGAACCTTCGCCGCAGAGTTGCAGCCCCGCCAGAAACTGCCGGTGGCTCCAACCACGGTCAACATCGGGATGCCCTCGGAACTGCTGAAGCGTCGCCCGGATATCCGGGCCGCAGAACGTTCGCTGGCTGCGCAGACGGCTCGCATCGGTGTCGCGACGGCCGATCTGTATCCGAGCTTTTCCATCGGCGCCGCATTCGGCCTGCAATCAAACCAGTTCGGCAGCTGGTGGAACATGAGCAGCCGCTACTGGAACGTCGTGCCCGGGGTGAGCTGGCCGATCCTCGACTGGGGCAAGATCAAGTCCAACATCCAGGTCGCTGATGCTCGGGCCGAGCAGTCGCTCATCATCTACGAGCAGACTGTACTGCGGTCGTTCGAAGATGTTGAGTCTTCGCTGCTCCAGATGGTGAGCGAGCAACAGCGCTACGGCGCACTCAATCGCGCAGTCGATGCCAGCGCCCGCGCCGTGCAGCTAGCCGAAGATCTCTACCAGACCGGCAACGTCGATTTCCGAACGGTCCTGGATAACCAGCTCATCCTGTACAACGCCCAGGATCAGGCCGTCATCAGCCACGCTCTCACGCTCACGAGCATGATCAGCCTCTACAAGTCGCTCGGCGGCGGCTGGGAGTACATGGAACAGGATCCGTGGACGCCCAAGCTGGTGCCCAGCAGCCCGATCGATGCGATCGTGGAGGGAATCGGAGCTCCGAACGCCAAGCCGGGGGATGCGAGCGAAAGCACCAAGCAGCCCGCGACCACCCCCGACAACGCAGCTGTATCGCCGGCCGGCACCTCCGAACCGCCCCCGAAGCCCTGATTTTTCAGGGCCGGGAGGGGTTGTTTGGTCGTTGTTGCGTCCGCGGAATTGCCCGGGGGCTACCGGTGAACCTATAGTTCATCGTTCGACGCAGATCGGTGTCGGACCCGGGTGTCTCAGCAGAGACGCCCCAGCGGAATACCAAGACGGCTGCGGAACCCCCGCGGCCGAACACTGAAGCGCCCTAGGGCAGGTTTGCGTGACGCCCGGCTGCGTGGCCGGTGTCTCGACCGATCTCGGACCTCGCCGGTGTCGCTGCAAGAGAAGAGGTGGCCCATGGCCAACACACTCGTCCAGGATCTGATCGAAGCTGGCATTCACTTTGGCCAGCGCGCCAGCGGATGGAACCCCAAGATGGGGGCGTACATCTACGGCAAGCGCAACGGCATCCACATCATCGACATCAAGGAGACCGTCAAGGGTCTCCTGCTCGCAAAGAAGTTCATCGCCAAGACGGTCGGCGCCGGCAAGGACGTCGTCTTCGTCGGCACCAAGCGCCAGGCCAAGAGCGTGCTCGAGCAGCGCGTCGGCGACGCCAAGATGCACTACGTGACGGAGCGCTGGCTCGGCGGCACGTTGACCAACTTCCGCACCATCCGCCTCCGCCTCAAGCGCCTCGAAGAGCTCGAAGCCATCCAGAACTCCGACAACTTCGCCAGCTACTCCAAGAAGATGGAGAGCCAGCTCAAGCGCGAACTCGCCAAGATCAAGCGCAACCTCGACGGCATCCGCAAGATGGACAAGCTGCCCGGCGCGATCGTCGTGATCGACGTCAAGCACGAGTCGACCGCGCTCAAGGAAGCCCGCAAGCTCGGAATCCCCACCATCGCCCTCATCGATACCGACGGCGACCCGGAGCTCGTTGACATCCCGATCCCGGGGAACGACGACTCGATGAAGTCCATCGATGTCGTGGTGCGTGAGCTGTGCCTCGCGGTGGTCGACGGCCGCCAGCAGCGCCAGCCCGCGGGCGAGAGCTCCGGCTCGGGCGATGAATCGTCCGGCCCCGGCCGCGATCAGCCCCGGCGCTCGCGCCGCCCCCAGACGCGCGCCAACGAGATGGCTTCGCAGGAAGTCGTCGAGGGCGCGTCGGCTCAGTAAGCCTTCTCCCGCTCGCAATCCGCACTCCAGAATTCGATCCGTCGCCGTGAAATCGGCGCGGCAAGGAACAGTCCCATGGCAGAGATCAACAGCAAAGACGTGATGGCCCTCCGGAACAAGACGGGCCTGCCCATGATGGCCTGCAAGGCGGCGCTCGGCGAAGCCGGCGGTGACCCTGAGAAGGCCGAGGAAATCCTCCGCAAGCAGCTCAAGGGCAAGATGGAAGGCCGCACCGACCGCGCCGCCGGCGAAGGCCGCGTCGGTATCTTCGTGAACGACGACCACACCGCCGCCTCGATCGTCGAGGTCCGCGCAGAGTCCGACTTCACCGCCAAGAACGATCAGTTCGTGGCGATGGTGAATAAGGTCGCCAAGCTGGCCTCTGAAGCTAACGCCGGCGCCGTCGCCGAGACGCCCGCAATCAAGGCCGCCATCGACGAGGTGCGCATCGCCACCGGCGAGAACTGCTCCTACGCCCGGGGTCACAAGCTGCTCGGCGAGGCCGGCAAGACCGCCTTCGGTGCCTACGTCCATCACGACGGTAAAACCGCCGCGCTCGTGCAGGGTGAAGGCAGCATCAGCAACGAAACCCTGCGCCAGATCTGCATGCACGTGGTCGCCGCGGTTCCGCGTCCGCAGGGCGTGAGCGCTCAGGACGTGCCCGCCGCGGTGGTCGAGAAGGAACGCAAGTTCCGAATCGAGCAGGCCATGGAATCCGGCAAGCCCAAGGAAATCGCCGAGAAGATGGTCGAGGGCGGCATGCGCAAGTTCTTCGAAGAAATCGCGCTGCTCGAGCAGCCGTTCGTCATGGACCCCACCAAGAAGGTCAAAGACCTGGTCGGCTCCAAGGCTCGCATCGTCGCGTTCTTCCGCTGGCAGGTCGGCGAGAGCGCGTAAGCAGATAACGTGGTTCACAGGAAAAGCGCCGCGGCCGCAATGCCGCGGCGTTTTTTTATCGTTTCCCTAGGCGATGACCATCGCACTCGAGAAACGCGGCAATCACGTCCCCCCAAGACCGGTATTAAAGTTGAAATTCCAGCTCGAACTACCGGAATCTGTTACTCGCAACTGCGTCGGCGCGAGATCGATCTCTTCAACGACGCCGAACGTGCCATTCGGTCGCTGGATGTTCGCTTGTCGAATCGCCACGATCACGGCATTCGTAAGTGTGAACACAGTATTTCCACCGGCACTCGGAACACTGACTGAAAGCGATGCGATGATCTTGCCCGACGCAAGGGCGACCAGCAAACGCCCAGATTGGGTGCCCGGCTCGCGAACGACCGTCATCAAGCCGTTCACCGGCTTGCCGGCTGAAGGCGGCGACGTCGAGTTCAGAGGCGTAACCGTTCGAGAGTGGTCGTAGCGAATGCCAAGTATCGGCACCGTCACAAGCTGCAATCCCGAGTTGCCCGCGCCCAGAATCGACATGGATCCCTGGCTCCGGTTGGCCCCCGGCACGCCGGGTGCGCGGCCGAGCGCCGATTGTCCCGCGGTCGCGGCAAGAATCGCGTCGTAAATCTCCTGGGTGGACTTGCCCGAGGGCGTAATCGTCGCCGGAGGAGTCAGCGGGCCCGCCGCGACAAACCATGCCAATCCCGCGACCATCGGAACCGCCACGAGCCCGGAGATCTTGTGTGTCGTCATCATGGAGTGCTATTCCGCCTTCCCGGTCATCCAGTTAAACCCGAAAGAGCTTCCCGAAGGCTCTTTGATCGAATCCGACGTCTGACCGGAAAACTCGATTTCTTCGAGCGCTGCATAGCTGCCGTCCGCTCGCTGCATATTGAAGTACCGAAGCCCGGAAATCGAGACGTTCACAATTTTGTGTTCGATCGTTCCGCCTGCCGTCGGAATCGTGAGAACGACCTGGCCGTACGAGCCCGCCGAAACCGACGCCCTGAAAAAGTCCGCAGATCCGGGTCCCATCTCACGGACAACGATGATGTTGCCAGGGTTTGCCCTAGCTGACGTCGTGCGGGTAAGGGGATCGAAGACGTAACCCGCGGACGATCGCGCGCCCAAGATCGGGCCGCTGACAGGGGGATAGGACCCGATGGAGGTGTTTGTGCATGCGATCGTGCCGCCGGTGTAATCGGCGCCCGGAATCGCGGGGCCCCGGTTTGAACCCCCGATCGCGTTTGACAATCCCGTCACCGCGTCGAATATCTCCTGTGTAGTTTGGCCACCCGAGGAAATCGGGCCCGAAGGCGGGTTCAGCGGCCCGCCGATCACGAGCACGCCGGCGAAGGCGATTCCGGTCAGGGCGACGCACGCGAGCAAGGTGTCCCGGTTCATCTCAGACTCCGATTCATTCAGCACTCAGGATCAATCAAGATAACCTTTCGCGCCCCGCGAGCAAAGAGGCTGGCGGCAACTTGCTCGAAATCACGCGCGGAACTCGTGGCTCGCCGAAACGCGGAATCGAAAAGCGGGTAGGCTCCACGCAACAAGTGAGGTTCTCCATGGCAAATCAAGATGACGCGTTGCGTACTTCCCCCCTCGACCGCCGGGAGGCGCTTGCCGCCCTCGGGTTGGCGGCCGCTGCATTCCCCACGCTCGGCTTGGCCCAGCCCACGCCCCAGCCGGCCAAGGGCCCTCCGATCGCGGTGATCCCCGGAAGCGCCGCACCCGCCGACCTCAAGGTGTTCGACGAGGCCTCGGGACAGTTTGTGCTTCCCGCCCTCCCCTACGCCTTTGACGCGCTCGAGCCCCACATCGACGCAAAGACGATGGAAATCCACCACGACAAGCACCACGCGGCCTACGTGGCCGGATTGAACAAGGCGATCGCCGAGCTGGCGCGCATCCGGGCTGCCGCAGGAGACTCCTCACTCGTGAAACACTGGGCCAATCAGGTGTCATTCCACGGAGCCGGGCACATCAACCACAGTCTGTTCTGGCAGATGATGGCGCCCGCCGGGAAAGGGGGTGGCGGCTCGCCTCGCGGGGCTCTCGCCGACGCCATCCAGAAGGCATTCGGGTCGTATGAGCAGTTCCTGGCCCAGTTCAAAGCCACGGCAACCAGTGTGGAAGGGGGTGGCTGGGGATGGCTCGTGGTGGAGCCCTGGTCGCGTCAGCTCCTGCTCATCCAAGGGGAGAAGCAGCAGGACCTCATGGTGACCGGCTGCCTGCCCGTGCTGGGCATCGACGTGTGGGAGCACGCCTACTACCTCAAGTACCAGAACAAGCGGGCGGATTACGTCAATGCGTTCCCCAACCTGATCAACTGGGAGTTCTGCGGGAAGCTCTACGACCGGGCTATCGCCCGATAACCACCGCTCCCCCGAGCGTGATTTCCGGTCCAAAAGTCGTATGTGGTTTCCTTCTGCCCCGGCGCCACGCCGGGGCGGTTGTTTTTGGGTCCTACACCTAACCCGATTCAAACAAAGGCTTTAGAACAGAAAGAGCGGCAAAAACAAAATATTCCTCCCAGATTGGTGGCACGCTCCAGAACTGGTGGCATGTTTGAGTTGTCTTGTCTCTCTCCTCCTATTGACTCGGCTGCGGGCGGAAACACGTAGCCGGGTTTACAGAGGGAACCGGGGAAACCCGGACAGCCCTCGAAAGTTCTTGTCTCTCTCCTCCTATGACTCACCCGCGGGCGGAATTCGCTGGTGAGTTTTTTTCTTTTTTGCCCCCGCACGCGGCGGGGCGATAGTTCCCGGCTCATGCCGGAAGCCACGACATTCCTCAAACCGCTGGATTGGGCCGTCCTCGGCCTTTATCTGGTCATGCTGACCGTGGCGGGCTTCTGGTTTTCCAGGAAAGAACAGCGGGATACGGGTGACTATTTCCTTGGCGGGCGCCGCATGCCGGTGTGGGCGGTTGCTCTGTCGATCATCGCGAGTTCACTTTCGGTCGCGACGTTCATCGGCGTGCCGCAGATTGCGTACGAAGGCAACCTCACGTACCTGACCACCAACCTGGGCGGGCTGATCGCGATCGTGATCGTCGCGGTGTGGTTCATTCCCGCGTTCTACCGCGCAAACGTCACGAGCATCTACGAACTGCTCGGACAGCGGATGGGCGAAGGCGCCAAGAAAGCGGCGAGCGCTTCGTTCATGATCGGTCGCGTGTTCGCCAGTGGCGCACGCATCTACATCGCCGCGATTCCGCTCTCCATGCTTCTCTTCGGCGATGCGGGCATCCGACAGCCCGAATGGCAAATCATCGTTGCGTGCGCCGCACTCGTGTTCATCTCGGTCTCGTACACGCTCGCTGGAGGCATCTCCAGTGTGATCTGGACCGAGGTTGTGCAGACGATCGTCTTGCTCGTCGCAGTCGCCGGGGCGATCTGGCTCCTGCTCCACAAGATCCCGCTGAGCACCGGGGAAATCGTGGATGTACTGCGGACACCCTCGAGCGGCACGGGCAGCAAACTCACGCTGCTGGACACCCGCACCGATCCTTCGCTGTCGTTCACGCTGTGGGCTTCGCTGCTGGCGTTCCCGCTGATGGGGCTGGCGTCGTACGGGGCCGATCATGATCTGGCGCAGCGGATGCTGACCTGCCGCACCGCGATCAAGGGTGGCCAATCGGCGGTGCTTGCGATCGCGCTGGGCATCCCCATCGTGGCACTCTTTCTCATCATCGGGCTGCTGCTGTACGTCTACTACGGTGAACCGGCGCGTCTAGGGGAGGCGGCGCCTTCGTACGTTCCGGCGGACTCACGGAAGGTGTTTCTGACCTTTATCCTGCGCGAGATGCCCGCGGGGATGTCGGGTCTGATGATGGCCGGGCTTCTTTCCGTCGGGATTTCGAGTCTGAACTCGGCGCTCAACGCGATGGCCGCGACCGCAATCAAAGACTTCTACATGCCGCTGCGTCCGGGGCGCTCACCCCACCACTACGTGAACGCCGGACGGCTCGGGGTTGTCGCGTGGGGCGTGGTGCTGGGAGCGTTCGCCGTCGTGTGTATCTACTGGCAACGAGCCAACGCGCAGACGCTGATCGACCTTGCGCTGAGCGTCATGACGTTCGCTTACGCGGGGTTGCTCGCGGTCTTTCTGACGGCGCTGTTCACGCGGCGCGGGAACTCTGTTTCCGCGATTGCCGCGATACTGGCGGGCTTTTGTGTGCTTGTCGCGCTGCAGCCGGTGGTGTGGACCCGATACGCTTCGCTGCTCGGGCTTGAACAGGTCAAGCTTGCGTGGCCCTGGCACCTGGTGATCGGCACGGCCGTCGCCTTTGCCGTGTGTATCGCCGGGCGACGCCCCCCGGAGAAGACCGTTGACTGAACCGCAGCCAGCCAAACGCACCGAAACGGATCGGCCCCTGCTGTTCCCCAAGCCCAGGATGCTCGAACGCGTCGGCGGATTCGCCCGGCTGGCGGCGCCCCTGCGAATCAACGCGGGCCCGCTCCGCGTGGTGGTGGAGCCAACCCTGCGTGCCGCTGGATTCAGCAACATCGAGTTCGATGTGCCCGACGCGGACGTGCGTATCTCGCTCGATCGAACACGCGGGACGGACAAGCCCGCCCAGGGATATCGCATCGAAATCCGCCAGAATCAGAAACCCGCGGTCACACTGATCGCCGGTGCGCCCGAAGGCGTTCGGCACGCGGCCGCGACGCTGGCCCAGCTCCTTCGTCAGTACGGGCATTCACTGCCCGCGCTCGACATCGCGGACGAGCCGGCTCTTCCGACGCGGGGCGTGATGCTCGATGTGTCCCGAGACCGCGTGCCCACGATGGAGCATCTGCGCGAGATCGTCGACACACTGGCGCTTCTCAAGTGCAATCACTTGCAGCTCTACACCGAACACACCTTCGCGTACAGCGGACATGAGGATGTCTGGAAGAACGCTTCACCGATGACCGGCGTTGAGTACGAGACGCTCGACGGCTGGTGCCGCGAACTGGGCATCACGCTGGCGGCGAACCAGAACTGTTTCGGGCATCTTGCCAAATGGCTCACGCTCCCCCGCTACCTGCCGCTCGCCGAAGTGGACAGTCTCGACAAGACCTGGAAGTTCATGGAGTGGGATCGGCCGGGGCCCTTCAGCCTGTGCCCGCTCGATTCCCGTTCGCACGAACTCGTGCGGGACCTGCTCGGTCAACTTCTGCCCCACTTTTCGAGCAAGCTTGTCAACATCAACTGCGACGAAACATTCGACGTCGGCCAGGGGCGCAGCGCAGCGGAAGTTGCCGAGCGTGGGCGGGCCACGGTCTACTACGACTTCGTGCACAAGATCGTCTCCGAGGTTCGCCGACACGGATTCCGGCCAATGTTCTGGGCGGATATCGCTCTTTCGCATCCAGAGAAGATCGGCATGATGCCCTCCGACCTGCTTGCGTTGGCGTGGGGTTACGAGCCCGACAGCGACTTCGACAATTGGGGACGCACGCTGCGGAACCACGGACGCGAGTTCTGGGTGTGCCCGGGAACGAGTGCCTGGCGAAGCATCGTCGGTCGCACCAACGAGCGGCGAGGAAATGTCGATGCGTCGATCGCCGCCGCACGCAGGCACGGCGCCACCGGCCTTCTGATGACCGATTGGGGCGACCTCGGGCATCGGCAGCAGTGGCCGGTCTCGCTCCACGGCATCGCCGATGGCTTGAACGCCGCGTGGACGGGAGAGTCGGGGGGCGGTGATCCGCGTGCCGAATCGCTGCAGGTCTTCGGTGACCGCTCCTGCCAGGCGGCTTCCTGGCTGGAGGATGTCGGCGAGATCGACAAGATCCAGAAGCAGATCAGCGGCCGACCGAATGCGGAGGGCAAACCCACGCACCTCCGAAATGCCTCCGCGCTTCTGCAGGATTCCACACTGGGCTGGAACGATGGATGGAAGCCGGGCAGCCCGGGTTTGTGGCAGGAAAGCGCGCAAGCGGCCGCGTGGCTGGGAGGCCGCGTTCCTTCCGACCTGCCCGGCAACGTCGGTGAAGAGCTTGGGTTCACGGCGCGCTGCGCCGAAGTGTTGTGCCTGCGCGCCAGCGCCCGGCGGAGTAGCGTCCAGCCCTCCAGCCTTTTCCAATCACTGTCCGAGGTCCGTGAAGAGCACAGACGACTGTGGAACCTGCGCTCGCGCCCCGGAGGGCTTGAAAGCAGCACGGCGCACTACGACCGGTTGCTCCAGGAAACCAATCCCGGAGCCGGCAATGGTTGATCGAGTTCGCTTCGTTGCGGGTTGCATGACCGGCACCAGCCTCGATGCACTTGACTGCGCGCTCGTACGTATTGAAGGAACTGGCCTGACTCTTCGAGCAAGTTTGGTCCGCACTGTTTCGCAGGATTTGGGAGCATTGCGCGGCCCCCTCCGTGCGCTCTGCGACCAGCATCCAATGCGTGCCGGTGAAGTCGCCAAGCTCGCTCGCGAATTAGCGATGCTTCACGCTCGCACGCTGAAAGACCTCGCGCGCACACAGCGCCTGGACCTCGTGTGCGTGCACGGACAGACTGTTTTTCACGCTCCGCCCCTTTCCTGGCAGTTGATGAACCCCTGGCCGATCGTGGAGGAATTGCGGACGCCCGTCGTGTTCGACCTGCGCGGGGCCGATCTTGCCGGGGGAGGCCAGGGAGCGCCGATCACGCCGCTCGCCGACGCGGTCCTGTTTGCCGGGCGCGAAGAACTTCGACCGGCGTTCGGCGTGATCAACCTGGGTGGATTTGCCAACGTCACAAGTGTCTCGGAAGAGCCTTTAGGAGACCCGCGAGCCCCGTCGATCACCGGCTTTGACATCTGTGTGTGCAACCAGTTGTTGAACGCCATTGCGCGGGCCGGGCTGGATGCCGACTACGACCGCGACGGACGAGCGGCGCAAGCCGGACACATCGACTTCGGCGCCGCTTCCGAACTCGCGCAGACGCTCGCCGGGGCTCGCAAACACCGAAAGAGCCTGGGCACCGGAGACGAGTCGTTCGCCTGGATCCGTGCTCATGCGGGCCGGCTGAGTGGTCCGGACCTGGCCGCAACCGCGTGCGATGCGATCGGCCTCACGATTGCCGAGGCCTGCAGGGGTTTCGGGCACCTTATTCTCGCCGGGGGCGGCGTCCACAATCGAGCCCTATTCGCTTCGATCGAACGCCACGCCAAATCGCGGGGCGCACCCAGCGTTCGTGTCTCGGACGACTTGGGGTTACCCGCGGCGTTTCGCGAGGCCGTGGAATTTGCGGTGCTCGGGGCGCTTTGTCAGGACCGCGTGCCCATCACGCTGCCATCTGTCACGAACGTGCGCACGCCGGCTCCGCTCTCGGGATGCTGGGCGTATCCACCCCCGTCGCCGCCAACGTCATAACGTAGCGCCATGAGTTTGCCGCCCGATCGCTCGCACGTGCTCACCGAGCAGCGCAATCCGCGCACGATGGATCTCCACGCGCTTTCCG
This sequence comes from Planctomycetota bacterium, assembly GCA_018242645.1. Classification (GTDB taxonomy): domain Bacteria; phylum Planctomycetota; class Phycisphaerae; order Phycisphaerales; family UBA1924; genus JAFEBO01. The sequence continues at coordinate 35,602 of JAFEBN010000007.1, forward strand.
TAGCGCAGTGCGTGCAACTCATCCAACAGGAGGACCGCGCCGTGCTCGCGGCGCTCGAACAAGCGGCGCCGGCCCTGGATGAGTTCATCAGCGCCGCGGAACGAGGCTTTGTCGCCGGCGGGCGACTGGTTTATCTGGGCGCCGGCACCTCCGGCCGCCTGGGCGTGCTTGACGCCTCAGAAGCGCCCCCCACCTTCCAGGTGGACCCGGGACGAATCGTCGGCATCATTGCGGGTGGAGACTCCGCATTGCGAAAGAGCAGCGAGGGAAAAGAAGACGACCCGCACGGCGCTCAGAGCGCGCTTACGGAACTGAACCTCACTTCGATCGACACTGTGATCGGCATCGCAGCGGGCGGCACGACCCCCTATGTGCTTGGGGCGCTCCGCTACGCCTCGTCGCTTTCGAGCAAGCCGCTGACCGCTCTGCTGACCTGCTCGCCCTGTCGCAAGCCCGACGGTGCGGACAAACTGATCGTGCTTGCTACGGGCCCGGAGGTGTTGACCGGATCGACCCGGATGAAGGCCGGCACCGCGACGAAGATGGCACTGAACACCATCTCGACCGTGCTGATGATCCGGTCAGGCCGCGTCTTTGAGAATCTGATGGTCGACCTGCGGGCCACCAACGACAAGCTCCGCGACCGCGCCGCCCGGATCATCTCCACGCTCACCGGGCTCCCCCGGACGGCGGCGCTTTCGCTGCTCGATCGTGCCGATCTCAACGTCAAGACCGCCGTCGTCATGCACCGCAAGAATCTAGAAAAACCCCACGCGGAGCGGCTTCTTCAATCCCACCACGGAAGGCTTGACCGCGTCCTGGGCCATTCGGTCTGACACGGCGTAACTTCGCCAGCACGGGGCCGTTTTCCCGGCGCCTACAACTTCGTGCCCGAGGCACGCACCGGCCGATACAAACGCTGCTGAGCGTTCGGCGACTGGAGAAAAGACGTTGGCCCGCATCCCCGTTGAGAGTGCGTCTGCGACCGACATCGTGATCGGCGGCAAGCGATTGGTCGGCTTTGGGGGGTGCAATTACCTGGGGCTCGCCCACCATCCCGATGTGCTCGGCGCCGTGCGTCTGGGGCTCGAACGCTACGGGCTGAGCACCACCGCTTCACGCGAAACCACGGGCGACACGGTGGCCCACGAATCACTCGAGGCCGATCTCGCCGGCTTCCTTCAGACCCAGCAGGCGCTTGTCACCCCGGAGGGCTATTCCGCCAATCTTGCACTGGGCCAGGCCCTGGCGCGTGACTATCGGGTGGCGATTACGGACGAAAAGTGCCATCGCAGCGTGTCGCACGCGGTCGCCGCGGCGGGCATGCGGGTCATCGCCTACCCGCACCTCGACGTGCGTGCGGCGGGAGCCTTGGCCGGTGAGTACGCCCGGGAGGGTGTGGTGATCCTGACCGACGGGGTGTTCGCTGCGGACGGCTCGATCGCGCCCGCCCGCGCGTTGTTTGATGCGCTGCCCCCGGGCAGAGCGCTGCTGGTCATCGATGACTGCCATGGCTTCTGTGTCCTGGGAAGGAGCGGGCGGGGTACGGCCGACCATCACGGCCTCACCGGCCCGGGCGTTCCGCTCGATTCGCGAGTCGTGATCACGACGAGCCTGGCAAAGGGCTTGGGGTGCTACGGCGGCGTTGTGGCTGGACCATCGAGTCTGATCCAGTTGGCCCAGGATATTGCGAGCGTGTATCGTGGAACGACGCCCGCACCACCCGCGCTCATCGAAGGTGCCCGCAAGGCCCTGCAGGTCATCGATCGTGAGCCGGGGCTGTTCCAGAGGTTGCGGACAAACACAGACCGACTCCGGCGCGGACTGCAAAGGCTCGGCGTTTCGCTGTACCCCACGCCGGCGCCGATCTTTACCTTCGTACTCGGCGACACGGCGACGATGGATCGCATTCATCGTCGCGTCTGGGAGTCGGGCTTCCTCGCGCCCCTCATCGCCTATCCGGGTGGCCCCACCGATCGGTACTTCCGGGTCACCGTTAACGCCGTGCATACGGCCGAGCAAATCGACGGCCTTCTCGAGGCCTTTGCCCGAGCGATGGATTCGGAACCTCAGTTGAAACCGCCGCCAGCGGCGGAAACCAAAACGCTTCGGTTTCCCGATTCCAAGGGCGGCCGGGAGCTCATTGGCCCTTGGGATCTGGCGTTAACGAAACTTCCGGCCGTGCCCGGGTGAGCGCGAGCTGTGCAACCCCGATTGCCGCGAGAAAGGTCGAGTCGCCGAAGACGAGCGACCAGTTGGGATTCGCCACTCGTGTCAGACCTTGGTTGACGCCTCGCTCGATGTGCGTTTTTACGCTGGCGAGTTTCATTCCAACATAGCCGAGCAACGCAATGGTGTCTGGCCGGTAGATTGCGTGGGCGATCCGAAGACCGCGAATCAGGCCGCGCAGCGGTGGTGTCTGCTCGCTCCAGGACGGCATGGACTCCAAGAACCGGGCGTCCCTCGCCCGCAACCCCTTTGCGCCGATCGTCTCCTCGAGCGTCACGGGCCTCCCGTTGTCCTCTCCCACCTCAATCTGTCCGAAATAGCCTGGGGTCTCTCCGGTGATCAGGACCGGCTTGCCGTCGTCGAGCACGCTTGCCCCGACGCCGGTGCCAATCGATATGGCCAGAAGTCGGCCTCCGGGGCGATGGAGGTTCCAATAGCCGAATGCCGCGGCAAAGGCATCGGACGCCAAGAAGAGAGCTGCTCCACTTTGCCGCTCGGAAGGAGCAAGGTCGGCCAAGTCGATCTGCTGGAGGCTCGGCAAGTTCACGGAGTACTCGACGCGGGTCCGGCCGGGATTCAACTTTCCCGGGACGCAAAGGCCGACGGCGCCCCACTCGGTGGCATTGGACTGTTTGCGGAGGTCCGCGGCGGCCTGTCGAACCAGCCGAAGCAGTTCCGCGGGCCCGGGATTGGCATATTCCGCGCTGCGGACGGTCAAGGTCCTATCACCTTGGATCGCTGCCAGCTTGGCCGAAGTCCCGCCGATATCGATCCCGATCGCCCGCATGAAGCCATCATTCGTCCGGACCCCCAACACCGCATGAAGGGAAGTTGAAGAGCGTGGGGTCCGGCGTACACTTGGCGTCCTTTCCAGGACACCCTGACGGCCGCCGAGTGGCGGCTGGCCACCGACGATCCGACCGCCGGCGCGATGAGCGTTGGGCCATGCAGACGGAGCAGATCCGATGACTCAGACGCTTGCCGAAGAAGTAAAAACCAACGACGTCCAGATTCAGGACGCCGGCCCGTGCCGCAAACGGATTTCCATTCGCATTCCGAAGGAGCGGGTGAACGAGAAGCTGCGCGAGTCGCTGGCCTCGATCTCGGCTGAGGCGCAGCTGCCCGGCTTCCGCAAGGGGCATGTTCCGGCGGCGCTGGTCGAGAAGCGCTTCGGTACGGCACTCCGGAACGAAGCCAAGAACCAGCTCGTCGCCTCCGCGTACTCCGCGGCGATCGAGAAGGCCAACCTGAAGATCGTCGGCGAGCCCTTCAGCGAAACGCTGGGCGGCGTCGAGATTAAGGAAGGCCAGGACCTGGCGTTCGAGATCGACGTCGAAGTCCAGCCCGAGTTCGCGATGCCCAGCCTGGACGGCATCCCGGTGAAGAAGCCGACCATCGAGCTTCCTGAGACTGCGATCACCGACGAAGTGCAGAAGATCCTGATCAACGAGGGCGATCTTGAGGCCCGCGAAACGCCGGAGCCGGGCGATTACCTCACCGGCCATGGCATCATGAAGGGCGCCGACGGGACCGAGTTCTACAACATCAAGGGCTGTGTCGTCCAGGTGCCCACGACCGACAAGGGCGGCAAGGGCATGATCCTGGGCGTGATGGTCAATGACTTCGCCAAGCAGTTCGGCCTGCCCAAGGCCGGCCAGACGGCGACGATCAAGACCAAGGGTCCGGAGAACCACGAAGTTGAGCAGGTGCGCGGGGCCGACCTCACCATCACGTTCACCGTCGACCGCGTCGACCGCATTCTGCCCGCCAAGATCGAGAACGTGGTCAAGAACTTCGGCATGACCGATGAGCAGCAGCTCCGCGACGCTATCAAGCAGCGCATGGAGCAGCGTGTCATGATCCAGCAGCAGAGCGTGATGCGTCAGCAGATCGCCCAGCATCTGCTGGCCAATACGAAGATCGATCTGCCCGAGCGCATCACCGCTATCCAGTCGGCCCGCAACTTCGAACGCCGGCGCATGGAACTTATGTACCGCGGCGTTGACCCGCAGAAGATCGAAGAGCACATCGCCGAATTGCGCTCGGGCAGCAGCGAGGTTGCGGTCCGCGAACTCAAGCTGTTCTTCATCCTCAACCGGGCCGCGGAAGAATTCAACGTCCGCGTCGAGGAGGCGGAGATGAACGGGCGCATCGCCCAGCTGGCGATGGAGCGCGGCGTCCGCCCGGACAAGCTGCGTCAGGAGATCATCCAGCGCAACCAGGTCGGCGTGATCTACCAGCAGATCCGCGAGCACAAGGCGATGGACGCGATCCTCGCCAAGGCCAACATCACCGAAATGGCGGCCGACGAATTCAACAAGCTGATGGCCGAAGAGGCCAAGGCCGGCGTCCCCGCCTGATCGACATCAACGTACACGCTCACAGGCGGCCGAAACGGCCGCCTGTTTCTTTTTTTGACGCGCCACGAACATCGCAGCGGGCATCGCGCCTGCGGCGCTGCGCAATCGGGCAACTTAGACCTTGCGGATTTCTTCTGAATTGAGCAGCGGCTGATTCACCGCCCCGCACGAGGGGCAGATGCTCCCGTGCTGACCGATTGGCTGCGATTTCATCGAGTTGCCGCAACTCCAGCACGTTGGCTCGTGCAGCCGAACAGCCACGCGGTTGAGCGCCACTGCAACGATCGCCACGCCGACACCGATGACGGGCCATGCCGGAATCGTGCTCCAAGCGATGATGCCAATGGCGGCAAGAACTGTCGCCATGACAACGGCGAGCGCCTTGAGGCGGATTCCCTGCAACCAGCTTCGGGACTTCTCGAGCATGACGCCCCAAGGATACCCCGGCGAGCCCTCGCGGTCACGCCAAAGCCAAGCGCGGCCCTGTGTCCAAGCCGATTCCTAGCCGTTCCACTTGCGGGCCGGGTGCCCGGTGTAGAGGCTGAGCGGGCGGATGATGCGGTTGTTGGCGTGCTGCTCCATGATGTGGGAGCACCAGCCGCTCATGCGGGCGGCAACGAAGATGGGCGTGTACTGCGGGACGGGGATACCCATCACGAAGTACGTCATGCCGCAGGGGAAGTCCACGTTCGGGTGGATGTTCTTGTCGCGGAGCATGATTTTCTGGACTTCGTCACCGATCTCGAACCACTTGAGCTGGCCCGGCCCCTGCTTGCGGGCGATCTCACGGCCCAAGGCGCCGAGGATGGGAGCACGGTGGTCGCCGTTCTTGTACACGCGATGGCCGAAGCCCATGAGCTTGCGCTTTTCGACAAACGCCTTCTTCATGAAATCTTCGACCGAACCTTTTCCGGCTTCGATGAACGCCCGGATTTCCTTCAGCATCTCCATGGCCGCCTCATTCGCGCCGCCGTGGAGGGGGCCCTTGAGCGCCGCAATGCCACCGGTGACGGCGCCATGCATATCGCTCAGCGTGCCGGCGATGACGCGGCAGGCAAACGTGCTGGCGTTGAAATCGTGCTCGGCATAAAGGATGAGCGACACGTCGATACAGCGGGCGTATTCGGCCGCGGGCTTGCTGCCGGTCATCATGTACAGCAGGTTGGCTGCGTGGTCCAGGCTCGGATCGCCGCCCTTCTCCTGGCCGACAATGGGCTTGCCGTCGATGACATTCTGCATGTGGCCGATGATCGTCGGCGTCTTGGCGAGCAGGCGCTTGGCCTTTCGGAGGTTGGCCGCGGCGGAATTGTCCTGGCAGTCCTTATCGAGGTGGCCGAGAATCGACACAGCGGTGCGGAGCACATCCATCGGTACGGCGTGACCGCTCTTGAGCCACGGACCGGAGGACTTGAGGAAATCGACCACGGGTGAGGGCAGCGCGCGTTCGGCGACCAGTTCGGCCTTGAACGCGCTCAGCTCCGAAGCGGAGGGCTTATGGCCGACAAGCAGCACATGCGCCACTTCTTCGAAGGTCGCGTTCTTTGACAAGTCGTGAATTTCATATCCGCGGTAGAAGAGACCGCCCTGCTCGATCGAGCAGATGGTGGTTTCACCGGCGATGATGCCCTCAAGACCCTTTGCAAACGCGGCTTCGGCTGCGGTGGACATGGGTACCTCGTGTCGACTTGGTTGCTGGAAAAGAACGGGGGAAAGGGAGCATAGGAGATCGATCCCGAGCGCAGGCCACACTGCCGTTCGGGTACGCCCCCCGCACATCACCAGCCCGAGGGATTGTCTCAACGGCGAAACGACGGACAGGTTCAGCGTCCGACCCAAAGGACTCGGGCACCCGCAAGCGGCAGACACCGTGCTGAGAGTCCATGGGTGGCCGCCTCGAGGGCCCTTAGGCATGGAATTCCCACGGCACACCCGGCTTGTACTCGATCAGGTCATACAGCTGCTGCCGTGTCTGCATCTGGCCGAGCAAACTCTCGACGGACCCGCTTTGCTTGAGCTGATCCAGTGCCCGATCCACCGCACCCATCGCCACGCGCAAGAGGCTGACCGGGTAGATAACGCACGAGTAGCCCATCGCCCCGAACTTCCAGAGCGGGATCATCGGCGTCTTGCCGAACTCGGTCATGTTTGCCAGGAGATAGACCTTGGGGCAGACCGCACGCAGCTTCGAAGCGAAGTCGGCGAACTCCTTTTCGCTCGTCAAACCTTCCGGAAAGATCATGTCGGCGCCGGCCGCCACGTAGGCCTTGGCACGATGCACGGCGGCATCGAAGCCCTCAACGCCTTTCGCATCGGTCCGGGCGCAGACGATGAACCCCGAATCGGCTTCGACCGCTGTCGTCACGCGGTCTGCCGCGGCCGCGGCCCATTGCACTTTCTCAACCATGTGATCGACGGATACCAGTTCTTTTCCGTCGAGATGGCCGCAGCGCTTGGGAAACTTCTGATCTTCCAGGTGCAATCCCGCGGCACCGGCGCGGGCGTATTCAATGACGGTCCGACGCACCATTTCCGCTTCGCCGAATCCCGTGTCGGCGTCGGCGAGCACAGGGAGCCCGCTGGCGTC
>JAFEBN010000080.1 GCA_018242645.1 Planctomycetota bacterium
CACCCCCACCCCCACTCCCGCCCCCGCAGTCCATCCGGTTATCGACGCCTTTTGCGCACTTCCGGATGTGCGTCAGGTCATTTCGAGAGGACCAACTCGCGCGTCGGTTCGCGCGGTCATCAATTTGCATTCGGGGCGATGGAAGGGCGGTGGGCCGGACGAGCACCCGAAAGAACCGACGATGCAGGTCGATCTGCGGGTCATTCCCGCGTCGAGCTTTGGCGCGGCGCTGATGTACTTCACGGGTTCGAAGGATCACAACGTCGTGCTTCGCCAGCGCGCGCTGGCGCAGGGACAGACGCTCAATGAGTACGGACTTTTCCCGGACGACAAGGAGGAGACGCCTCCCCAGGATCGTGGAATCAAACCCGTCGCTTCCAGGACTGAAGAAGAAATCTACAAGGCGCTCGGATTGCCGTTCATGCCCCCGGAAGTGCGGGAGCACGCGTCGGACATCGCGGGGTTCGAAGCGGCGGGCAAGGTACCCCGGCTGATCGAAATTGATGATGTGCGCTGCGATCTCCACGCGCACACGACCGCGAGCGACGGTCGCATGTCGCTCCGCGAGTTGGCAGAGCAGGCGATCAAACGCGGGTTCCACACGATCGCGGTGACCGATCACTCCAAGAGTTCGGCGATCGCCAACGGACTGAGTCCGGAGCGGCTGCGGGCGCAGGTCCGCGAAGTGAAGGCCTTCAACAAGGCGCTGCAGTCGGAGGGGGTTGATCTGCGGGTGCTGTGCGGTTCTGAAGTGGACATACTGGCCGACGGCACGCTCGATTACGATGATGAACTGCTCGCGGAACTAGACATCGTGGTCGCGAGCCCGCATGCCGCGCTCTCGCAGGAACCGGCGGCCGCGACGAGGAGGCTGCTCAATGCCATTGAACATCCGCTCGTGCACATCATCGGGCACCCCACGGGCCGCTTGATCAACCGTCGCGCCGGGCTCGACCCGGCGATCGATGAACTCGTGAAGGCGGCCAAGGAGCATCGGACTGCACTCGAGATCAACGCGCACTGGATGAGACTGGACTTGCGGGACACGCACGTGCGTGCCGCGACCGAAGCGGGCTGCTTCATCGCGATCGATTGCGATGATCATGATTCCACCGACTTCGAGAATCTCCGGTATGGCATCGCGACCGCGCGGCGGGGCCTGCTGACGCCCGAGAAGTGCGTCAACGCCTGGACACGGGATAAGCTCTTGAAATGGCTGAAATCCAAGGGCCGAGGCGGATAACCGGCCCTGCGGGCAGAAAATGCGCCGGTCTGTGCGGGCGGCTCCTCGGATCGCCCCGGACGGGTTGCCTGCGGTCGTACCATTGACTCCGTGAATACGCACGACTCGCACCGGCTCCCGGTCACGATCAAGACCCTGCGGAAGATGGCGTCCGCTGGGGAAGCGTTTGCCGCGCTGACGTGTTACGACGCGACGACGGCGCGCTGGCTGCAGCGGGCGGGAGTGCACGTGCTGCTGGTGGGCGACACAGCGGCGGAGATGATCCTGGGTTACACCCGGACGATCGACATGCCGCTGGACGTGCTGATCGCGCTCACGGCGGGCGTGAAGCGCGGCGCCCCCTCCACTGTTGTGATGGCGGACATGCCGTTTCTGTCCTACCACACCAACGACGACGCGGCGATCCGCAACGCCGGCCGGTTCCTGACCGAAGGAATGGCCGACATCGTGAAGCTGGAAGCCGACGCCTCCTTCGCGCCGCTGGTTCACAAGCTGACCCGGGCGGGGATCCCCGTGTGCGCCCACGTGGGGACGCGCCCGCAGCAAGTCGCTCTCACGGGCGGCTACGTCGCGACCGGCAAGACTCCGAAACAGGCTGCCCAAATCGTGGCGGACGCGGTTGCGCTGGAGCAGGCGGGCGCGGTCATGCTTCTCATCGAGGCCGTGCCGGATGCAGTGGCGGCGGACGTGCTGAAGGCGACCACCGTCCCGGTCATCGGCATCGGGGCCGGGAGCGCGACGCACGGACAGGTCCTTGTGCTCCAGGATCTGCTGGGGCTGACAGACAACCCTCCGCCGTTTGCACGCCCGATCGCCCAGCTTGGCCCCCAGATCCAGGCCGCGGCGGAGAACTACGTGCAGATGGTGTCGGAGCGGCGAATCGGGATTCGACCCGACCAAGCGGTGAAATCGCCGGCCTCGCCCTCAACCACGGCGAAACCTTCGACGAATTGAAGCGGGGCGAGCCCTTGCTGTGCTCCCAGAGGGATTCGGGCGCATCCCGGCGAACCCGGATGCATCGAATCCCAAATACGGACGTTGGACCTGGACGATCTACGTTCGAGTCCGGAGGAAGCCGTCATGCGTCGTATTCTCACGGTCGGGCCCGCCTTGCTGGTGCTGCTCACCGCGTCGTCGTTGCTGTGGTTCACGCCCCGGGTGCTGCGTGCCGTTTCCGCGGCACAGACCGAGGCACAGATTCAGCTCGCCCGGCGCACGATCGAATCCGATGACATCCTGGAACGGTTGAATCGCGCCGTCCGGGCCGTCGCCGATGCGGTGGAGCCTTCGGTTGTCCACATCGACGTGCTGGCCCCCGAGGGCAGCCGGCGACGTTTCCTGGGCGCCACCGGCTCCGGCTGGCTATACGACGCGAAGGGGCACGTGGTGACCAATGCCCACGTTGTCCGGGGCTCGCGCTTTGTCCGCGTGCAGTTGTTCGACGGGCGCGCCAGCCAGGCGACCATCGTGGGCATCGATCCGTTCACCGACATTGCCGTCTTGAAGATCACGGCGGATGACCTCACCCCGGTGACACGTGCCACGGGCGAGCGGCTGTATCAGGGCGACCGGGTCTTTGCGTTCGGCTCGCCCTTCGGCTTCAAGTTTTCCATGTCCGAAGGCATCGTGTCGGGCTTGGGCCGGGCGGCGGGGCCGGCGCTGGATTCGGGCGGCTTTACCAACTTCATCCAAACCGATGCCGCGGTGAACCCGGGGAACTCCGGCGGCCCGCTGGTGGACATCAAGGGCCGCGTGGTCGGCATGAACGTGGCGATCGCGACTGCGAAGGACAGCCAGGGCTCGGGCAGCGGCGAGGGGCAGTCGGCGGGCATTTCGTTTGCCATACCCCTGGTCACGATCGAGAATGTCGTGCAGCAGCTCATCGAGACGGGCAAGGTGTCGCGCGGGTTCCTTGGCATTTCGTACGACCCGCGTGAATTCCTGGACGAAGCGACATCGCGCACGGGCGTCTCCATCCGGATTCCAAGTGACGGCCCTGCCGCGAAGGCCGGTCTCCAGAACGATGACCGCCTCATGTCGTTCAACAAGCAGCCGATCACCAGCCTGCAGGTCATGCGCTCGATGATCTCCAACGCCAAGCCGGGCGAAACCGTGGCGCTCGAGTACACCCGCGACGGCGAGAAGCGTGAAGCGGCCGTCGTGATCGGGGAGATGCCCACATCGGCACTCATCCAGCCGGGCATCCTCGAGGACGTGACGGATGATCTCGGCCTCGCCTTTGAGGAAGCCGACAGCGCCCGGGGTTTTCTGACTTCGAGCGGGGCGCCGGTGATTGCGTCGGTTCTGCCGCGGTCGCACGCGGCGGAGGCGGGCATCACCGAGGGCGACCGGATCACCCGTGTCGGCGAGACGCCGGTCTCGACCGTTGCCGAGGCGATCGCCGAGATCATCGATCAGGGTCTGTACATGGGCAAGACGGTGCGGATCACCGTTCGCAGCGTGAATGGCGATGACAAGCCGCGTACGGCGATCGTGCGGCTCTGGGGCGGACGCTCACGGCCGAGTTGACGGAGGGTCGGGCTTCTTGTCGGCCCTGGGCCGGATCCGCACGGTGATCGGCGTGCCAACCACGGGTGTTCTCTCCGCGCTGGCGACCCACTCGGGCGCCTGCTTGTCGCTGTCGGGGTTGTACATCGCGCTCCACCCGATGGTCTCGTTGCCGAAGCTCGCCAACCCGACCAGCGTTCCTTCAAAATCCGCGGCGTAATACGCGGGTTCGCGCGCCGCCGGGTCCGTTGCGTCGCCCGACTTTGGCGCATCCTGCTTTGCGGGAGTTTGCACCGCTTCGCCCGGTGCCGCGGCGGAAGGCTTCTTGGGCAGCAGCTTGGAGCCCGCAAAGACCCAGCCCGCATCGGGCGACGTTTGCTTCAGCGAACGACCATCTTTGATGTTGATGATCCACTCGGAGGGATCCGCCTCCTGCACGGTGCCGTCGGGCGATTTCACCAGGAACACAACCTCCGCTCCGTCGCCTTCCGGGGGCACGCCGATCCACGCCTTGTTCTCCTGCTTCCAGGCACCGGGCTTTCCGGGCTTGAGGCCGGTCAGCAGCAGTGCCGCGTGGACCTGTGACGGCTTGGCCTTGGTCATCACGAGCGATTCGTGTTCCTTCGTGTCGAATGTGCACACGGTTGTTTCGAGAAAGACCTTGAGCCCGGCCTTGGTGTGGGCGTTGACAGGGACGATGCCGTCGAACTCCACCACTTTGGCCTGGGGATCCACTCGCACACCCGGAAAGATCTCCCGCAAGCCGGTCGTGGGCGCTTTTTCAGGGGGCGTCTGAGCCAGGCCGACGATGGCGCCGAGCAAGCCGAGCACGAGCAGCGACTGCTTTAGCATGAGGCAGCCTCCCGGACGAGCCGGATGAAGAGTTCACCCCGCTTTTCGTAGTTTTCGAACTGGTCCCACGATGCGCACGCGGGGCTGAGCAGGATGACGTCGCCGGCCTTTGCCGCGGCAATCGCCGCCCTGGTGGCTTGCTCGACGTTCTCGCATTTCACCGCGCGCCCCGCGGACGCTTCCGCGATCTTGGGACCGGTTTTCCCGAGCGTGTACAGCGCGGCGAGTTTGTCCGCGAGGCGGCCGATGGTGGAAAGATCCGAGCCTTTGTCGTAGCCGCCCGCGATCAGGTGCACCTTGCGGGCGCCCACTTCGCCCGGTTCTTCGAAGGCGGCGATGGCGAGCAACGCCGCTTCGGGCGTGGTGCACTTGGAATCGTTGAAGCAGCGAACCACGCCGCCGTCTTTGCGGATCGCTGCCGCGAGTTGCAGGCGATGAGGCAGACCGGGGAATCGGCGGACCGCCGCTTCGGCAGCGGCACGATCGAGCGTCGGATCGGTCTGGAGCGCCGCTTCGAGCGCAACCATGGCGTTGTGTCGATTGTGCCGCCCGGGGATTTCAAGGCCGGTGACTTCGCCCCGGGGGACAACACGCAGGACGCCCGGGGGCGTGGGCCACTCCGCGGTCTCGCTGCCGGTGGGAAGAACAGCGACATCGCCCTGCTGCTGCGAGCGGAGCAGTTCCTGCTTGCTGCGCCGGTAGTGCGTGACGTCGCCGTGCCAGTCAAGGTGATTGGGTGCGAGATTGGTTACGACCGCGACATGGGGGGACCAGCCTGCAGCGGGCGCCGCCGCGGAGAGGCTCGCCGGATATACCTGCGCAAGCCCGCCCAGCCAGCAGGTCATCGCGCTCGACAGCTCAAGCACGACAACGGTCTGTGGCGTGATCTGGGGCAACGACGGGAGCAGCGAACCGCCGATGTTGCCGCCAAAGACCGCGTCTCGTCCGCAGCACTGAAGAATGTGGTGGATCATCGAACTCGTCGTGCTCTTACCGGCTGACCCGGTCACACCGACGACGCGCGATCTCGAAGGAAGGTGCGCGATGGTCAGCCCGATCTCCGTCGTCACGGGAATCGACGCGGCCCAGGCGGCCCGCAAGAAACGGTTGTCCCACGGCTTGGGCACGGCGGGGTTGGCGACGACGAGATCGACCGTGGTGAAGTCGCTCACGTTGTGGCCGCCGAGGCGGAGTTCCACGCGCCCCGACCCAACCAGATCGTCGATCGACGCGAGCGAAGCCCGCAGCTTGTCCGGGGGCTCGATGTCGGTGAGCAGCACGGTTGCACCGCGCTCTACCAGCCAGCGGGTCACGCTCGCGCCGCCGCCGAAACGGCCGAGACCCATGACGGTCACGCGGGCGCCTTCGAGAGTCGGAATGTGTGCATCCATGCCGACCGGAGCGTAGCCGATCGACGCGGACCGGCCGAAATGCCGATGGTTGAGAAATGCCGGAGGAGGGAGTCGAACCCACATGCCTTTTGAGGGCGGCGGATTTTGAATCCGCTGCGTCTGCCAGTTCCGCCACTCCGGCTGGGAACGGACAAACAATAGCACCCGCCGCGGTGTTCCACGGCGGGACTCGACCAACCGGGGAGGACCGCTGATGGCATCGCTGGTGCTGACGCTGGAAAAAGCTGTTTCGGAAATCTACCCGCTGCGGGAAGCGCTCGTCTCGGTGGGGCGCGACGACGACTGCACGATCCAGGTGCTCGACGGCCGCGTGTCGCGCAAGCATCTGCAGATCCGCTTCGACACGGCGACGGGCTCGCACATCGCGGGCGACTACCGCAGCGCCAACGGCGTGTTCATCAACGGGAAGCAGATCCTGATGGACGTGGCGCTCAACGACGGCGACCGCATCCGCATCGGCGACACCACGCTCATCTACTTTGCGGCGGACCTGCCCGACAAGGCCGCGGCGCACGCGGCGGTGAAGAAGGCCGACGAATGGGCGAAGGACACGATCACGCAGTCGCGCCCGGGATGAATTCAGTTGCGCCCCGCGGCGTACTTCACGGCGCCTTCGGCCAGGATGTCGACTGCGTCGTACAGCTTGACGCTCGACGTCTCCTGCGAGACGATGAGGGGCACTTCGCTGCAGGCGATCACCACGCCCTCGCAGCCTCGGGAACAGAGGTTGTTGATGATGCCGTGGATCGCCGAGCGGCTTTCGGGGCGCGCCGTGCCGTAGATGAGTTCGCCGAAGATGATCTCGTCGAGCAGTTCCACTTCCTTTGCTTCGGGCGCGAGCACGTGAATGCCCTTCAGGCCGAGCTTGGTCTGGTAGGTGGAAGCCATCGTCACAAGCTTGGTGCCGACGATCCCGACGGTCTTGCGCTTGTCCTGTTCGATGGCCGCGGCAACCAGATCGGTCATTGTCAGCCAGGGGATCGGTGAACCGGCCTCGGCCAGGTAGACGCCGTGCTGGACGATGTTGTCGGGCGTCATGCAGACGCGGGCGCCGCAGCGGGCGAGCATCTCGGCGGAGCGGCGGAGCAGGCTGCCGACCGCGTGCCAGTCGTCTTTGCGGATCGCGTCGATGTACTGCGACAAGGGCTCGTTGTGGAGCGAGAGCACGGGCTGCTCGTTGGGCGCAAGCAGGTGGCCGGCGGCCCGGGAAAGCTGGCGGTAGAACAACGCCGCACCCTCGGGACTCACCCCAACAATGCCTATGTGCTTCAGCATGCTCCCAGACTGTAGAAACCCCACGGGACATTCATTCCTCGCATGACCGCTCCGAATCCATTTCAGCACCTCGGCCTGCCGCTCCGGTTCGATCTCTCGGAGGCGGACATCCGCCGGGCGTATCTCGCCCGCGTCGCGGCCCAGCATCCGGATATTTCGAGCGAGGACGAAGCCCAGGAAGCTTCGGCAACCCTGAACCGGGCGAGAGAGACGTTGCTCAACCCCGAAACACGGGCCGACGCGCTGCTGGTCGCCCTGGGAGGACCGGCGAAGGACGCGGACAAGTCACTGCCCCCCGGTTTCCTGATGGAGATCATGCAGCTCCGCGAGGAGATCGAGGGAGCCGTGGCGAGTGGGTCACCCGAGCAGCGGGCCAAGTGGGTGGAGTTCGGCAAGCAGCAGCGACGGGCGTATTCCGATCGCGTGCGCGCGTTGTTTGACGCGAGCCCGACCCCGGCGCTCGGCCCGATTCGAACCACGTTGAATGCCTGGCGGTACATCGAACGTCTGATCGAGCAGCTCGATCCCGCGTATGACCCTCATCGGGCGGATTTTCCGGCCTGAGAACGGACCTTCCCATGAAACTGCTGAAACCCGTCGCCATCGTTCTCACCTTTGCGGTCACGCTGATCGTGCTGCAAAAGCTCAGCGGCGCAGGCACGGCGCCGGTTCCGGCCGTCTTCGACCAGGGTTACACGTTCGAGCAGGCGGTCGCGAAGGGACGCAGCGAGAAGAAGCCGGTGCTCGCGTTCGCAACGGCCGACTGGTGCGGCCCGTGCCAGGCGATGAAGCGTGAAGTGCTTTCGGAACAGTCGATCGAAGGCCAGATCCGGCGCGACTTTGTTCCCGCCTATGTGAACATAGACAAGGAGCCGGCCGCGGCACAAGCACTCAAGGTCTTCTCCATTCCCGCGACGATCGTCCTTTGGGACGGAAAAGTTGTGGCACGGATGGAGGGGATGATGCCGCACGATTCGTACGAGCAATGGCTGGCCGCGGCTCGCGATCAGGCGCGAAGCCCGCAGCCCTTTGTGGAGCGGGCGAGCGACGAATTTCTGCGCAACCTCAAGGAAAAAGTCGAAAAAGCGGCCCTGCCCTCGGGCGAAACCCCGGCTCCTCGGCCCCCGAATTGACCCCGGTTTTGATGGTCCGCTCGAAGTTCTCGGGTCTCGGCGTGGTTTCTTCATCCGACTCCGAAACTTGGTCTGTCCTTATTCGGACGGATGCGGTATGTTTGAAGCATCTCCGGAGGCTCCCCCGTCATGATGCGCCGTTCCGCCTTGTTGCTTGCCCAGCTGTCCCTTTTGACCGGCGGGATGGCGTTTGCCCATCCCGAAGAGTCTCGCGTTCGGACCGATGAGGAAACCTGCATCACCCCGCTGGAGGAAGGCTGCGGTAAAGCGGCCAGGCTGCGCAGGCGTTTCGCCGCCGGGTTGTTGCCCGTTGATGTTCCCGCGCTGGAACAGAATCCCTTCGCAGACCGCGAAGCGTTTTCTGACACGGACGTGCTCAACAACTCGCTCGACATCGCGGTCGACCCGACCGCGGGCACCATCAGCGGCAGCAACACCATCACACTCAAGAGCCTGGTGCCCAATCTCACGCAGTTCACGTTCGCCCTCCGGAGCAATTTCACGGTTTCGGGCATCGCGATCAATGGCGTTGCGTCGGCCCTTCCCTCGGTTCCCGCGGGAAGTTCGTACCTTCGCACCCTTACGCTCAATCGACCCTATCTGCTGAACGAAGTCTTCACCATCAAGATCACCTACAGCGGTGTGCCGGTCTCCGCGGGCTTCGGTTCGATCGAGTTCACCAGTCAGGGCGGAGTCCCGCTCGTGTCTTCGTTGAGCGAGCCCTATTACGCCGGCACGTGGTGGCCCGCCAAGGATGGCGATTTCGCCCAGCCCGGCGACAACACCGACAAAGCTACGTGGAATATCGCTCTTACTACGCCGGGCAATCTGACCGGCGTGTCCAACGGCGTGCTCCAGGGCGTTGACACGCTTCCTGATGGACGCAAGCGGTGGCGCTGGCAATCGAATTACCAGATGGCCACCTACTTGGCCTGCTTTAGCATGACCAACTACAGCGCGCGGTCGGTGTCCTACACCTACAACCCGCCGGGCGGCGGATCGCCCGTGACTTTCCCCTTCCGGTACTACCTGTATCCATCGAATGACACCGCCGCCAACCGCGCTGCGTGGGAAAAAGTGCTTCCGATGATGGACGCGCTTCAACCGGTGTTCGGGGTGTACCCCTTCGCAAACGAGGGGTACGGCATGTACCAGTTCCCCTTTGGCGGCGGCATGGAACATCAGACCATGACCGGGCAGGACGGGTACGGCGAATCACTGACGGTGCACGAACTCGGCCATCAATGGTGGGGCGACAACGTGACCTGCCGCACGTGGCACGATATCTGGTTCAACGAAGGGCTGGCCGACTACACCGAGTGCCTCTGGGCCGAGCGCAAAACGGGCTCGACGGGCCAAGCGGCGCTCGTCAGCGCACTCAACGCTCGCAAGCCCAGCAGCACGACCGTCGGCGGCACCGTGTACGTCTACGACGTGACCTCCGACTCCAAGATCTTCAATACCTCGCTGGTCTACTACAAGGCCGGGTGGGTGTGGCACATGCTCCGCGGCACCATGGGCGACGCGACGTTCTGGAACTTCCTTGCGCAGATCCGCGCTCAGTACACCGGCTCGGCGGTCACAACCGACGATATCCGCGCGGTCGCCGACGCCGTGACCGGCAAGGATTACGCGCCCTTCTTCAACCAGTGGGTTTACCTCGGCGGCGCTCCCACGTATGTCAAGGGCCACGCGGCCCTGACGGTCAACGGCAAGAGCTACGTCAAGTTTCACATCCGCCAGAGCCAGTCGACCTCCTACCCGACTTTCACCACGCCGATCGACTGCCAGTTCACCACCGCGGCGGGTACGGTGATGCCCAAGGTGGCACCGGTCGCCCGGACGAGCTGGTTTATCAAGGCCCTTCCCGGATCGGTCACGGGATTCAACCTGGACCCCAACACCTGGATCCTGAACTACGGGAAGACCACCGAGACTTACATCTCGGCCGGTGCGCCGCCGGTTGTGCTTGAGGGTGCGCCCTTGCCGGGGGCGGCGCCGGAATTCCGGGTCGCGCCCAGTTCAGTGTCGCTCACCTTCAGCGAGAACATGAACCTGAACGCGGCGAACTTCCAGGTTCTGCGCACCGGCGATGGCTCGCCCGTGCCCTTCACCTTCTCCTGGACCGGTTCGACGCTCACGGCAAAGCTCCAGTTCGATTCGAGACTCAGCCCCGCCACCTACACGGTTCAGACGCTGGGCACCCCCACCGCGACCGCGACGGGCGTGGCACTCGACGGCGATATCGCTTCGGCCAATCTCGCCTCGAGCCTGCCCAGCGGCAACGGCGCCCCGGGCGGAGGCATGTCGTACACATTCCAAGTCGTCGCCGGCTCCTGCCCTGCCGACATGAACAACGACAACTTCGTCGACGATGCCGATTTTGTGCTCTTTGCAGGCGCGTACGACCAGTTCGTCACCATGAGCGGCGATATCAACGGTGACGGCGTGACCGACGACGCCGACTTCGTGCTCTTTGCATCGGGTTACGACGCCTATACCTGCCCGTGATACTTCACGCCAGCGGGTTGATGCACAGTCCGGTGGCCAGCTTCGGATAGAAGAAGGTGCTTTTCTGGGGCATCAGTTCGTTCGCGCGGCTGACATCGCGCACCGCTTTCAGAGGCGTGGGG
>JAFEBN010000081.1 GCA_018242645.1 Planctomycetota bacterium
AACTGGCGAAAGAATCCCCCGCTGCTCCATCGGAAGCCGTCAGCTTGGCCTGCTGGCTCCAGGTCACTCCCGAGCGAACAAAGACGTACGCCGAGCCCTGGTCGGCGTTTGCGCCGACATCGTCAGAACGCGCACCCACCATCGCGGTGTCGCCCGAGATGACGACCTGATCACCAAGCCGGTCGAACGCCGCGCCGTCGGAAGCGGTCAGTTTGGCTTGCTCGCTCCAGGTTGTTCCTGAGCGCACGAAGACGTAGGCCGCACCCTGATCGGTGTTGGCGCCGACCTCGCTGCGATACGAGCCGACAATCGCGGTGTCGCCCGAAACAGAGACCGATTTTCCGAACCAGTCGGCCGCGGCGCCGTCGGCGGCGATGAGTCTGGCCTGCTGGGTCCATGTCGTGCCCGAGCGCACAAAGACCGACGCGGAACCCTGATAGGCGTTCACGCCGATCGTGTCGGCGTAGCAACCAGCGATCACGGTGTTGCCGGAAATGCCGACGCTGAATCCAAAGAACCGGTCTGCCGTGCCGCCGGAATCGGTGAGCGTGGCCTGATAGGTCCAGGTCGTCCCTGTGCGAACGTAGACATAGACCGCCCCCTGTAAGGTGTTCGCGCCCACGGTGTCGTAGTCCGCTCCCACGACCGCGGTGTCGCCGGATATCGCGACGGAAATGCCGAAGTCTCTGACAATGGTCGGGCCGGGGGCCGTCAGTGTCGCCTCAAGCACCCACGCGGAGCCGGTCCAGCGATAGACACGCGCCGACTCGCTTGCTCCGGCAATCATGGTGTCGCCGTCGATTGCAACCGAGTAACCAAATCCTTCGCCGCCGGTGCCTGCCGGGTCCACCAGCTGCGCCGGCGTGGAACGCTGGGCGAGGGCGGGAAGGGCGATAACAACGGCCGCGAGAACGCTGAGAGCACAAAACACAAGTCGCATAGAACCCCCGGAATTTGGGACATTCAGTATGCCGCGCGGCGGCGGTGAAAACAAGGGAAAAACCAACAAAGCGAGCCGAACCACCCTGCCGAAAGAGGCCGGGCGCTCACGGACACACCAGAGCGTCGTAGCCCGAAGCAAAGACAACGAAGTCGCTGTCGTCGGTGAGCTCGTCGCCGGTGAGATCGCCCCGCGGGTCGATCAGGTTGTTGTAGAAGTAAGCGAAACTCACGAAATCATTGTCGTCGACAAGCCCATCGCCGTCGAAATCGCCGGCGCAGGGCTTGTGATACACAACATACTCGAGCGCGTTGGCCATGAGCCACGACCCGTCGGTCCGCTGGTTCCAGGCATTGGAGTCGGCGGCGGAGGAAAACGGCACGAAGCCCAGATCGACGCGCTTGCGGAAGTTGTGGATGCTCGCGAGCATTCGGCCGTCGTTCCATTCGAGAAGCTCGCGTCCCCGCAGCAGCGGGTTTGAAGCCTGGCGCCACGAGCTCGTGCCGCCATCGAACTTGCGGACGAAGCGATTGATGGGATTCACGAAATCAAGCCGTGCGCCGAGGGTCGCCGGACCCGTCAGCATGCCGGGAAGTGGCCCGGGGGCGATGTCGTAGCCGCCCGTGGCCCAGCGGCCGAGCAGATAGGTGGAATCGCCCGTGTCGAGCGTCGCAAAGGGCGCGACCACGACTCCGCCTCCGGCATCGACGAAGTCGGCCAGCCTGTTACCGAGCACGTCGGGCGCTCCGTACGCGAGGTTGCTGTACGTCAGTACGGCGCCAAAGGGCCTGAGCGCATCGGCCGAGGGAGGCGCCCCGACGGCGTTCAAAACCGAGACGCCGCTGAAGCGTCTCAGCGCGAGCAGCTTGGCGCGAACATCGTTCGTGCCGCTCGTGTAGTCGGCGGCAACACACGCCACATACGGCTTGCATACGGCGACGAGCGCGTTGGCCATGAGCCTTCCGCCGTCGGTGGAAGCGTCCCAGCCGGAACCAACGGAGCTGGAGAACGCGTTCATTCCCAGGTCGATTCGGTTGAAATGCCTGGTCGATCCGACGACAAAGGGCAGGTTGTTCGCGTATCGGGCGATGACGTATGCGTCGGGGCGGAGCGTCGTGGATTGGATGGCGTAGTTGATGCTCTTGACCGAGTTCACGCCCGCCATCACCGGGTGATCGGGATAGTCGATCGCTCCCATCAAGGTATTGAGGTATGGGTTGGCCGGAGCGATGAGTTCGTAGTCCGGGCTCCATCGCCCGTGGATCGCGTAGTTGACCTGAAGGGACATCTGAGTCACCACCACGCCGCCCCCCGCGTCGACATAGTCGGCCAGGATGTTCCCGAAGTTCGCGGAAGGGGAAATCCACAGATTGGTCAGGACCGCGTCGTATCGCATCAGGTCTTCGAGCGACGGATCGGGCGAGCCGACCTGAAGGAAATCAACGATCCCAATCAGTCCGGTCGCCCGGATCTTGGACTTGATGTCGGGAAGAAACTCCGGCCCAATATCGTTCACGATCGCAACACGCGGACGCATCGTGTAGAGCAGCGCGTTGGCCATGAGCTTGGCCCCGTCTGTCGAGGTGCTCCAGTAGGATGAAGAAATGGTGCTCGAGGCGGGGAAGAAGTTCAGGTCGGCGCGCCCGGGCAGAGGGCCGGCGGAGGCGAGCATAATTCCGTCGTTGTAACTGGCGAGAAGGGTCGCGCCCGGCGCGAGGAGATTGACGTGGGCCCGCCGCGACTGGCTGGCGCACGACAATGTCGCGACGCCGGTGAGGATCGGGTGATTCGGGTCGGTGATCGAGCTGGAGAGAAGGTTGACTGTCCCAGAGCCGCCGGCAATCGTCGCGGCGACGGGCATGCTCAGGTAGCCCGGGTTCCAGCGGCCCGCCGGCGCGCTGTTTGTGAGGCTGTTGATCGAAACCGGCATGGTGACGACCCCGCCCCCGGCATCGACATAATCGGCGAGATTGTTTCCGAGCGCAGCCGGATCCTGAAAGCCGGGCGTGATCGCGAGCGAAGCGACCAGCACCGCGTCGTACGGGAGCAGCTGCGCCAGGGTGGGCGTCTGGCTCGTCGCGTTGAATTTCTGGACGGTGCCGAACACTTCGGTGCCACCAAGCTTGCTCACGACGTCGTTGGCGGAGAGCGTGTCACCGGCGTACACCAGCAGAACATTCGGCTTGCGCTTCGCCGCGGCAAGCGCGGGGCTGGCGCCCACCGCCGCGGCCGCGATGCCGAGCGCCAGGGCAACAAAGCGATGAATCGTTGCGAGCCGGAAGAAGGCTTGTTGAAACATAACACGCTCCACGAATAAACCCCGCCGGTCAGGGACAGACCAGTTCGTTGTACGCGACGATAAACACGGAGAAATCGGCGTCGTCGACAAGCCCGTCGCTGTTGAGGTCGGAAGGACAGCCAGCGGTCATCGCTGGGTCGGCGCAGTCGAGAAGGTTGTACGCGACAACGAAACTCGAAAAATCCGCATCGTCGACAAGCTCGTCGCCGTTCAGGTCGGCGCGGCAGAGCCGGATGAAGAGCGGCTCGCTGCCGGAGAAATTGGCGGAGCTTCGGACATACGCGTGACCGTCGTACGTGGCCGCCAGGTTGGCATGTGCGATGTTCGCGCCTGTCGGAATTGCTGTGATATACACCTGCCCCGGGTCGAGCTGCGGCAGCGCCTTGGGCCCGGTGCCCCCGAAGCGCGTGTCATTCGCCCAGCCGAACTTCTGGAGAGGCGACACAAATCCGGAAGCGCCGAATCCCATCGAAACCAGCGTCAGTGGTTTGCTGCCGAGATTGATGAGCGCAACGCCGGGCTTTGCCGGCGAGATCAGGTTGTTGCCCGGGCACGAGGTGACCCGCACCAGGCCCGCGATCGCGTTAGGAGGGGAAGCCGCCGGGTTGATGATCTGGCTCGAAATCACTCCGAGCGCGATGCCCGCGATGGCGCCGCCGCCCGAAAGGCCCGCGAGATAAGGACCAGTCGGCGTCCCGCTGAAATACGGATTTGCTCCGACCGGGCCCGCCGACGCGATGGTGGTCGTCGAAGAAAGAGAGGAAAAGAGGCCTGCCGATCGCACATTGAAAGCCAGCGAAGCGAACCCGGGACCCGACGAACCGCCCCCCGCAGCGTCAAACGCGGCATTCTGCAAGGCCAGATCCGCGGCGGTTACTTTGATCGTGCCCCCACTTCCGCCCGCGCCGTGGCCCCCATCTCCACCTTTCCCGCCCATTCCACCAGCGCCCCCATCGCCCCCGCTTCCGCCCTTTCCGCCGTTGCCCGCATCGGCGGACCCGGACTTTCCCGAACCCCCGGAACCGCCGGCGTGCGCTGGAAATTCATCCGTTCCGCCGCTCGCACCGACTTGTCCCGCAGATCCGGCCGCGCCCCTTGCCAAGCCCTTCCCCGAAAAAGTCAGCTTGCCCAACGAAGCGATCTCAAACGCGCCTCCGCCACCGCCGCCCGAGCCGCCGTTTCCGCCGTTGCCACCTTTCCCGCCGCTTCCGCCCCGTCCGCCATATCCGCCATCTCCACCATCGCCGCCGTTGTCGCAGCTTGCCGCCCCGCCTCCGCCACCGCCGCTTCCGGCTTGTCCTGGCGCGCCAACACCGCCCGCGCCGCCTCCGGCACCCGATGAGCCGCTGCCGCCACCCGAGCCGGCCCAGAGATCGATGGAAGTGTCACGGATGGAACTGAAAGCAAGGGCGTTTGATCCGGCTTGGCCTGCGCTGCCGTTCATTCCGACTTCGCCATCGCGGCCGGGCTGCCCGCTGGAACCGTTGGATGCCGAGAAGTAGCCGCCGCTTCCTCCGGCGCCTCCAGTCAGAGGCGAAGTTGGCTCGTAACCGCCAAAGCCGCCCGGGGAAGGCGAGTTGTACGTAATCGCGCCGGCGCCGCGGTTGAGATTGCCAAAGCCAAACTCTCCGCTCAAGCCAATCAGTCCTGAACTTCCGCTGTTGGCCGCGATTTGCGCATACGTCTTGGAGTAACTGGTGCTGTCACCGTTGGCGCCGCTGCGCCCGTTATCGATTGTGCACGTCCGGTGCGTGCCACCGGCACCGCCCTGCGGGAGTGTTCCGGGCTTGTAATCCGGCTGCGCGGCGCCTCCGGCTCCGCCCGTGCCGCCCGCGATCTCAAGGCCGCCATCGCCGCCGCCGGCATTTCCGAGGCGGCTCGTGGCGCTGGCATCGAACGTTGTCCCTGCACCAACGGTGCAGTCGCCACCGACGATCAGCCGCAGCGGTCGCGATCCGGTGATGCTGATGGACTTCGACGCGGGTATGTTCAGATCGCCCTTGAAATAGAAGACCGCGACACCGTTGATGATCGACTTGGTATAGGGTGTGCCGTACCAGGCACTCAACCCCACCCCATCGCCCAGAATCGTGCTTGCGTCTGTGTTGATCGTCGTCGTCTGTGCCGCGGCGCCGCACGCAGCAAGCAGCATGAGGGCGGCGGAGATACGGCGGGCTTGAGCGAGCATGTGCGACTCCCCGGAAGCCCGGCGGTCGCCGAGCGTTTCAACACATGCGGAGTCGGGGGGTGTCGACCCTCATCGGGTCGTCAAAATCGCGGCCGAATTCGGGCGGGCGACCTCCCGGGCGCGCCCGGGGCCTTTTTTGTTGTTCTTCAGGGGCAGAGCAGTTCGTTGTACGCGACAATAAAGATCGAATAATCGCCGTCTTCCACGACCCGGTCGGAATTGAGGTCGGCGCTGCATCCGCCGGGCATCGCGGGGTCGTCACAGTCCAGCACGTTGTACTGCACGATGAAGATCGAGAAATCGGCGTCGTCGACCAGACCGTCGCTGTTGAAATCGGCCGGGCACGTTCCGTACAAGCGCAGAATGTTTGCCGGCGTGGCAAGCGTTCCGCGATTTGTCAGAGACTTGTAGTACACGCGGCAGCCGGGCGCGTTCAGCACGCCGCCGCTCTCGATGACGAGGTTCTCGACGTAGACCGCTTCGCACGCGCTCTGGCCCAGTGTGTCGTTGTCGCGATTGTCGACGATCGTCACGATGGTCTGCTGGCTCGGGTTGCCGGGGCCAATGCGGAGCGTGCCGATGGGGAACGAGCCGGCGAGACTGGGGTTGAGCGCGCTGATCGCCTGGCCGCGATCGCGGGACATGGCTTCGAGGTTGCTGCCCCCTCGGCCGTTGAGTTGCAGGGTGCGGTTCAGCATCTCGAAGCTGAGG
Organism: Planctomycetota bacterium; assembly: GCA_018242645.1. Taxonomy (GTDB): domain Bacteria; phylum Planctomycetota; class Phycisphaerae; order Phycisphaerales; family UBA1924; genus JAFEBO01. The sequence continues at coordinate 6,139 of JAFEBN010000081.1, forward strand.
TTCTGGGTGATGCCGCAGTTGAAGGAGCCGGCGGTGCGGATGAGGGTGCCGATGCCTGGCTGAAAGCGAGCACCGGCGTCCATGTCGATGCCGCCCTTGGCGTAGATGGTCTGTGTGGCGCGATCCTCGAACAGGCCCGCGTACAGGCCTTGCGGGTCGCGCTCCGCCGACAGCGCCGAGCGGGCCGCGACGTCTCCGATGATCGTGCCGTTGTTGGTGAGCGTGCCGATGACGGTGAGCGAGCCGTTGAAGACGGTGATGACGCCGGTCGAGTTGTTGGTCAGCGGGCCGACGACCTGCATGTCGGCGTCCACATCGAGCGCTCCGGAGTTGCTCATCGCGCCAACGACGTCGCCGTATCCAGAGATGCGGCCGGTCGCAGCGTTGTTGATCGTGGTGGCGGAGACGATGCCTCCGAACACCGAAAACGAGCCGCCCTGTTCAAGCACGCTGGCCGTCAACGCACCGCCGGGGAAGACGGTCGCGGAGCCGGCGAGCGTAGAAACACCCGCCGCCAGATTGAGCGTGGCGTTGGTGGCGATGTCGATCGACGAGGGCAAGTCGAGCAGCAGCGAGCCCGCGGTGACGGCGGCGGATGCACCAATGGGCACGGATAGCCGGTTCCAGAGCGTCATGTCCGACGTGCTCGTGGACAGGTTCGCGCCATCGGTCAGTGTGACGATCTGGTTCGAGGACATGGACGCCTGGACCGGGATGTTGAGCGTGGTGCGGGAAGTTCCGAACGAGAAGCCGCCGGAGCGGGCGAGGGCGGCGAACTCGCTCCGGAGCGAATCGCCTGTTGCGGAACCCAGAACCGCGTTTATCACAGAAGCGTACTTGAGGTTGCCGGAGACATTCTGCGCAAAGGGATCGATCGTCGATCCGGGGCGCAGCCGCCGAACGGCTCCCTGGTTGGTCCCGCCGGGGAGTGAGATGCCGCCGCCGCCGGCGAACACGACGGAATCGAGGGCTGCGGCGGCCTCGCCGAGATTGTCGCTGTCGTCAATCGCACCACCAAACTGAAGCGCGGGCGCTGTAATAGATGTGCCCGATCGAGAATAGACAATGGCGGCGCCGCCACCGCCGTACGCGGGGAGGCCGAGCACCATCGCGCCGGAGCCGAGGAATATCCGGCTTCCATAGCCGGTATCCGAACCGGTGATGTTCGACGAGAACACAAAGGACGTGCCGTTGAACACAGCCGTCCGGAAGTACTTGGCCGAAGATCCGATGGCGAACAAACCCGTGTTTGCCGCGACCGTGGTGCCGAACTGGTCTCCCTCCGCTGCGCCGGGGAACACTGAGTAGGTGATCCATGACGTTCCGTTCCAGCGATAAAAGGCGGCGGCACCGGCGTCCTGTAACGAGCCGGAGTTGTAGTTGGGCACGCCGACCAGCACGGCGTCGCCATCCGCCGCGACGCTCCAGCCAAAGAAATCTCCGGCGCTCGGGGTCAGCAGAGAGAACGTCCGATCGAATGTCCAGGTCGTTCCGCTGCGGTTGTAGGCGTGCGCCGATCCCGCGTCGAAAGCGGCCGACACGTCGTCGTAGGGTGCTCCGACGACTACTCGATTACCGCTGATCGCGACCGAGTAACCGAAGCGATTGGAACCCGTGGGCTCGGGGCTTGCAAGCCGCGCCTGCTGCGCCCAGCTTGATCCGCTGAAGAAGAACACGTATGCGGCACCGGCATCGGCGGCGGTGTCGTTCTCGAACGGGGCACCCACCACGATGGTGGATCCATCGATCGCGATCGACCGCCCGAAGTTGGCGTCGGCCTGCTGCACGCTGGGCAGCAGTTTCTGCTCCAGCACGAAGCAGTCGTCCTGGAACTTGTAGACGTACACCGCGCCCTGGTTCGCCCCCGCGCCGCCGTCTTCGTTGTACGCGCCCACGACCAGGCGGTTTCCGCTGGCGGCCATGCGGTTGCCGAAGTTCGCGTCGGTCTGGGGTATCGGCATCGCGAGCGTGAGCGTCTTGGCGGGCGCGCCATTGGCTCGCCGGAACGCGTACGCGGCGCCCGAAAAGTTCGCGCTCGGACGAGACCAGTTCTGGGCACCCACCGCGACGAACTCGTCGCTCATCGCGATCGCCGAGCCAAAGCTCGACTGCGCCTGCGTCTCGTTGGGCATGAAGACCTCGCTCGCGGCCCAGGTGGTTCCGGTGCGGGTAAAGGAGACGCCCAAGCCCTGATTCGTTCCCACGATGCCGTCGAAGTTCGCGACGCCGCAGCCGACGGTGTCGCCGCGGATCGCGACGGCGTTGCCGAGACCTTCACCAACGGCGGCACCAGCACGGGTGAGCTTCTGCTGCAGCGACCACGTCGCGCCCGAGCCGGTGAAGACGTAGACCGCGCCCTCGTTGCCGCTGGCGGTGATGTCGTTGCCCGGCGCTCCAACCGCGACGCTGCCGTTGTGGATCGAGACCGATGAGCCGAACAGATCGGACGCGCCGCCCAGCCCCGGGTCGAGGGCCGCTCGCCGGGTCCAGGTCGTGCCGGTGCGGGTGTAGATCTGCACGCTGCCGCGGTCGGTGAAGATCACGTCATCGCCGGGCGACGCGATGACGGCGGTGTCGCCCTCGAGCGCGACGCGGTTGCCGAACCAATCCGAGGCGCTGCCGCCAACATCGCTGAGCTGGGCCTGCTGCGACCAGGTTCCCGCGGTGCTACGCGTGAAGACATACGCAGCGCCCTGCTGGGATGTGAGAAGTGTCTTGAGCCACGCGCCGGCGAGGATGGTGTCGCCGTCGAGATCGACGGAGATGCCCAGGTTGTCGCCGGTCGCGCTGTTGCTGGCGGTGAGCTTGGCGACCTGCGTCCAGGTGGTGCCGCTGCGCTGGAAGATGTAGACCGCGCCGGCGTCGGACTTGCCGGGCAGGTCTGCGAGGTAGGACCCGACGACCGCCGTGTTGCCCTGAATGGCCACCGAAGTGCCAAAGCGATCGCCCGCAGCCGCGTCGCTTGCGGTGAGGCGGGCTTCTTCGACCCACGACGTGCCCTGCCAGCGGAAGATCACGGCGGCGCCTGCGCCCGACTTACTCGGCAGATCGAAGCCGGGAACGCCGACGATCGTGGTGTCGCGGTCGACATCCACCGCGCCGCCGGCGCCGTCGTTGATGACCGCACTGGCGTGCAGCATCTGGATCCCGTCCCACTGGGCACTGCAAACCGTCGCCAGAGCCACCACCGCGCACGCACCGGAATACTGCGTCGGACGCATCAGACTCCTCCGTTCAGGGGGTGTAGTGTGGCAGAAAAGTCCCGTGCCGGTCAAGAGAAAAATGCGGTGGAGAGATATCGGGCCAAGCGAAGCGTGGACCTGCCGCAAACAGCCTGGGCGGTGCGCGAGCGATCACCGGATTGTGAAGCCGGATCGGCGGTGCGGCGGTTGTTGTCTCGTTTGTGCGATTACGGACAGGCGAGCCTGTCATAGGCCACCACGAACAGCCCAAAGTCGGCGTCGTCGACGACACGGTCATGATCAAGATCGGCCGGGCAGCCGGCGGGCATGTCCGGGTCGGCGCAGTCGCCGAGGTTGTATCCGGCGAGGAAGATCGTGAAGTCGGCATCGACGACTATGCCGTCGTAGTTGAGGTCGCCGGGGCAGAGCGGGCTTCGCGCGGCCGTTTCCGCGGCGCTGCGGATCAGGTCGTAGAGCTGCTGGATATCACTCGATCGGGTCAGGTCGGTCGCGAAGACGCCGACCATGCCGTCGTCAAAGTCGATCCATGCGGCAAAGCCGCGTGCTCCGGCGGCGATCGCGCCGATGAGTTTGCCGGACTGGTCGCGCTTGTCGAGCCAGACGCCGACGCCGTAATCGGCGCCGTCGGTTGAGCTGATCAGGATCGGGGTGCTGATTATGGGAATCGGATTGGCGGTCTGGCGCGTGAACATCGCGTCGACCGCGGCCTCCGACAGCACGCGTGTGCCGTTCGGTGCAAGGCCCTTTCGGCGGAACATCTCCATGAACCGAGCGAAGTCGGACGCGTTCGATTCGCAGCCACCTGCGATTCGCGGGTTCACCGGCGTGGTCAGCGTGTAGGTCGTGTGGCCCATGCCAACCTTTGAGCGGAGCCTTTGTTCGAAAAGCATGTTCCACGGCGACTGTCCCGCAAGCTCCGCAACGGCGCCCGCGGCCTGCATGCCGGTGCCGCCGTAGTTGAACTTGGTGCCCGGAACAAAGAGCATGCCGCCAGCGGCGATCTCGAGGGCCGCCTGCTGCAGCGTGATGGTGCTGTCGCTGACCGACGTCGAGTCCGCCAGGCCGGAGGTGTGGCTGAATGCCTCGCGGATCGTGATGCTTGATTTGAGCCCGTTGAACGCGGGGATGTACTGGCTGAGCCGCGTGTCGAGCGAGAACGGCTGCGGCGAAGAATCGACCAAGGACATGATGACCGCACCCGAGACGGTTTTGCTCGCGCTATCCGCGTTTGCGACGCGATCGAGCGACCAGAACCCGAAGGCGCGGTGATAGACCACGACGCCGTCTTTCATGAGAAGCAGATCGAAACCGGGAACCGGAGCGCCGACGTTCTGGCCGGCGATGGCGCCCTGGGCCAGAACGGTGACGGCGGAGAAATCGAAGGGCTCGGCAATCACCGGGCGAGCGATCGCCGCGAGCCCGCAAAGGCAGAGAAAGGTGCGCATGCGTGTCATTCCCGGAGCGGCGGCGTGCCGCGTCGGGAGCCGAACGCGGAAGGGGGGCGATCATTGCGGCGCCGCGAGAAAATCACGGGCAGATATAGTCGTTGTACGCGGGAACGAACGCGGCGAAGTCCGC
>JAFEBN010000082.1 GCA_018242645.1 Planctomycetota bacterium
CCCTGCTTGAACGCTTTGTTGGGCAGCGCCGGCGTCTTGAGCGGCTGGATCGGCTTGTCCTTGATCAACTGCTGCAGGTGCGCGATGGCGGCATCCAGCTGCGCATCCTTACCCATAAACGTCGCGTGCGGCAGGTTGTCGACCTCGATGTCGGGTTCGACGCCACGACCTTCGATGAGCCAGATGCCGTCGGGGCCGAACACACCGGTCTCGCCCGCGCTGGCAACGCCGCCGTCCGCGAGGCGGTTGTCCATGCTGAGCCAGACCTCGCCTCCCCATGTGCGGGTGCCCAGGACCTTGCCCAGGCCCAGACGCCGGAAGCCCTCGGAGAACGCTTCACCGTCAGAAGCAGTGAACGCATCGCAGATCACGACGACGTGGCCCCGGAAGGCGTACTGCATGTTCCAGGAGTCGGGCTGACCGACGCGGGCGTTCCAGAACATCCAGGCCTTGCGGAGAAGAGCGCCGAGGATCCACGAATCGATGTTGCCGCCCGTGTTGCGCCGGACATCGACGATGAGTCCGGAACGGTTGAAGACCGGGAAGAAGTTCTTCGCCCAGCGGCCGATCTCGCCTCCGCCCATGTTGCGGAGGTGCACGTAGCCGATCTGGCTGTCGGACTTCTTTTCCACTTCGAGCCTGCGCGTGTACTCCCACGCGGAGTAGCGAAGGTTTGCGGCGTCCATGCCCGACATTGGCACCACGATGACATCGCGCGATTCGCCGCCCGACGCGGGCTTGACCCGGAGCAGAACCTGCTGACCGGCTTTGCCCCGGAGCAGAGACGCCGGGTCGGCGACGCCGGCGAGCGCCACGCCGTTGATCTGTTCGATCAGGTCGCCATCGACCACATCGACGCCCGGACGGGCCAGCGGCGGCACGGCGGAAGGCTCGTCGGGGTCGAAATCGAAGATGTGCTTCACACGCCAGCCGCCGGCGTCCCTGGCCATCTCGGCGCCCAGGAAGGCGTTGGCCACATCGTCGGTGGCCTCGCGGATATCGCCCCCCTGCACAAAGTGGTGAAGCGTCGAGAGTTCGCCCGTGAGCTGCGCCAGAACGTCGTTGAGTTCGGCCCGGGTGCGGACGCGATCGACCAGCGGCGCGTACTTGGCTTTCATCGCAGGCCAGTCCACGCCGTGCATGTTGGTGGCGTAGAAGTAGTCGCGGAGAAGCCGCCAGGCATCGGCGTACATCTGGCGCCACTCGTACGCGGGGATGAGGCTGAACTTCCACTTGGACAGGTCGACGCCCTTGCCGTCGGTTTCCGCGGGCGCGGCATTGGCATCGACGATCGACAACCCGGCCTGCTTCTGGATCAGAATCTTCTTGAGATCGTGCGAGAGCTCGTAGCGCCGGATGTCGGAAGCGACGGTCTTGGTCTCGATCTTCTCGTTGCCGATGTTCACGCCGATCAGGTTGGTCTTGGTATCGCCTCGAGCGAAATCGGTAAAGAACAGCGCCTTGTCGGTCATGGACAGGGCCCCGTAGTTGCCGGGGGGCAGAGGCACCTCGTCGATGCGAGCCTGAATGCCGTCAAGATCGATCACGACTTCCGCGGGCGGCTTCTCGCCTTTCTTCTCTTCCTTCTTGTCGTCCTTCTTTTCATCCTTGGGTTTGTCGTCGGCCTTGGTCTCGCTCTTGGCATCGGGCTTGGCGTCGTCTTTTTTCTCGTCCTTCTTATCCGAATTCAACTCATCGTTCGGGCGCCAAGGCGAGCGCAGACCCTTCTTGAGCGAGACGAGATAGATCTTGGTCCGCTTGTCAAAGTGTGGCTGGGGCGCCAACTGACCCCACGGACTCTGCACGGTTGAGTTAAAGGTGCGGTCGCTGAGCAGGTAGAGCCATTTTCCATCCGGGCTGAACACCGGGCTGCCGCTATCGAAGCGGTCGGTGGTGACGGGCGTGATCTGGCCGGAGGCGACCGAGTAAAGGTTCACGACGCTGTTGGTGTTGGCCGCGGGCTCGGCGAAGGCGAGCCACTTGGAGTCGCCGGACCAGACAACATCGCCGATGTCGCCGGTCTTGTTCTGCGTGATCACCTTCGTGGCTTTGGCCTCGAGGTCGGTGATGTAGAGCTTCTGGTTCTTATCGGTGTGCGCAACGAATTTGCCGTCCGGACTGGGCACGATGCCGAAGCGCAGGATCTCGCTGTCGTTGGTGATCTGCGTTGGCTGGCCGATGCCGTTGGCGGGCAATTTCCAGATTTCAACCTCGCCCGAGGCGTCGCTGAACGCCAGGAGCGATTTGCCATCCGGGAGGAACGTGGCGTTGCGGAATCGCGTGCCGGATTTCTGTGTGACCTCGACAAATCGACCCTGCTTGGCGGGCGCGACGAAGACCTGACCCCGCGCGGTCAGGGCGACGCGATCGCCGTTGGGCGAGACCGAAACCGAAGCGATCGCCTTCGCAGGTTCCTTGATCCACTGCTCACGCATCTGATCGAAGTCGCTCGACAGCTGGATAGGCACTTCGCCGTCCTTGCCGCTGGCAAGATCGAGAAGCCAGATGTCGGAGCCGTGCTGGTAAACGATGCGGCCCTTGTCCATTTCGGGCGAGGCGATGTCGTACTGCGCGTGCCTGGTGTGCTGCTTGAGGTCTTTGCCGCTCGGATCGACCGACCAGATGTTCATGACGCCGTCGCGGTCGGAGGCAAAGTAGACGCGGCCGCCCTTGCCGTCGTTCCAGAACATCGCGTCCTTGCTGGTGCCTGCGAAGTCGGTCGTCAGCCCGGTGGCCTCGGCATCGCCCTCACCAAACTTCCAGAGCTGCTGGATGAAGCCGCCCTGGTAGCGTTTGGTGTAGCTGCCCTGGAAAGGAAGCCGGGTAAAAAAGAGCGTCTTGCCGTCGTCGGAATACACGCCCTGATCGGCTTCGTAGAGCGGTATGCGCTGAAGATCGTTCGGTTCTGCTCCGCTGGTGCTGGTGCGGGGCTGGATGGTGACAAGCTGGCTCGAGGGCAGCGTCGCGAACTCGCGCGTGGAGTAGAAGATGCGCCCGGCGCTTGTCCAGCCCACAAAGCCCACGCGTGATGCGCCAAAGGTCTGCCGCACGGGGAGACCGCCTTCGAGCGGCATTGTGTAGATCTCGGCCGGGCCTTCGTAGTTGGCGACGAAGGCGACGGTTTTTCCCTCGGGCGAGATGGACGGCTGGGACTCATCGCCCGAACCGGTGGTGAGGCGTGTCGCGGTGCCGCCCGCGGCGGGTACCTTCCACAGGTCGCCTTCGCTGACAAAGACGATGGTTTCGCCGCGGATGGTGGGCTGGCGGTAGTAGCCGCGGGTCTGCGGGTTGGGGTTGGGCCCGGCCACCGGCTGAGCGAGCACAACGTGGGGCAGAGCGAGAACGAACGAGGCGAAAGCGATCCGCATGGGGTGAAAGACTCCGGAGTGCGTGGAGAAGAGTACCGGAATGTCGGGATTCGGGTTGCCGAGGAAGGGCGAAGCTAGAGACCCATCGCCTGACGGACCAGCGCCGTATCGGTAAATTGCCGAAAGCGGATGATGCGGCCCCCTTGGACTTCCCAGACATGTGCGAATGCCGCGCGCAAGTGCTTGCCGGTCGCCTTGTTGACGCCTTCGTAGAGACCGATCGCGATCACGGTCGGCCCGTCCTGGTGCCACTCGGCGACCGCCGCCTTCCACTGGTCCCAATCGCGTCGGAACTGGGAAAGCACGTCATCGAGCACGTGCCCCGCGCCCTTGTGCAAGCCGCCGCCGGGGAAGCCGTCGTTTTGTATCCACTCGATATCGGGATGCATGATGGCGAGGATTCGATCGCGATCGCGGGAAGCGAAGGCGGAATACAGCTCCTGCACGAGCTCGCGATTCTGCTTTTCCAAAGTCCGCTTTCCTGTGCGTGCGCCTTTACTCAAAGCGCAGATGCTTGACGCTCTCGCCGCTGTCGCGGAGATCGATCAGTGCATCAATCCCGATATCCAGGTGCATCTTCACAAAGTTTTCGCTCACCTGCCGATCGCTCTCCCCCGTCTTGACGCCCTCGGGGGTCATCGGATTGTCGCTCACGAGCAGCAACGCACCCTTGGGAATCGAATTCACGAACCCCACCATGAAGAGCGTCGCCGTCTCCATGTCGATCCCGATCGCCCTGATCTGCCTCAGGTAATCCTTGAACTTCTCGTCGTGCTCCCAGACGCGCCGGTTCGTGGTGTAGACCGTGCCGGTCCAGTAGTCGCACTTGTGCTCGACGATGGCGGTCGAAACGGCACGCTGCAGACGGAACGAGGGCAGCGCGGGCACCTCGGGAGGCATGTATTCATTGCTCGTGCCCTCGCCCCGAATCGCGGCGATCGGCAGCACGAAATCGCCCAGCTTCGTCTTCTTGAGCCCGCCGCACTTGCCCAGAAACAAAACCGCCTCGGGCTCGACGGCGCTCAAGAGGTCCATCGTCGTCGCCGCCATCGCCGACCCCATCCCGAAGTTCACGATGGAAATGTTCGCGCCCGCCGTCCCCGGCTTTCCCGTCACCGATTGCATCGGCCGATCACGCCCCAGCACCTCCGAGCCGAAACGCGTCGCGAAGTCCTCGACGTAGCTTGCAAAGTTCGTCAGAAGGATGTACTTGCCCCACTGATCGAGCGGGCGTCCGGTGTAGCGGACCAGCCAGTCGCGCACGATATCGGCTTTGGTCTTCATCCGCACCAAGCATATCGAGCACGTCTCGGACCCGGCGTGGTACGCTCCCGCGCATGCAGACGTTGCTCTGGTTTTTCGGCGCCTGTGTCGGCGCGTTGATGCTCTCGACGATCGTGCTCCACGTGCTCGCTCGACTCGGCAGGTTGGGAAGCGCTGTCTGCGATGCCCTGGCCCGCGGCTACTTGCTCGACCTTGCCGTGTTCTACTTCACGCACGGCCCGTGGGTGGCGGCGGCCATCGTCTGGTATCGGTCGCCCCAGCCGGGCGCAGGCCTGTGGGCGTTTCTGGGTGCGGCGATCGCCGCTCAGTCGCTCACGCTCGTGCTCTGGTCGTGGATGCACGAGGCCATGAACCCGGGGATCCGAAAAGGTCCGCGCATCGTGAGCACACTGAACCGGCGCGTGGGCTGGTTTCGCAACCACGCCGCCGTGTGGTGGACCGCGCTCGCCGTGCCGCTGTTCACGATGATCCGCCTGGGTGAGATTCTGCTCTATCCACCCTTGCACTGGCTGGTGCGCCTGCCCAAATACAACGTGAACGAATGGATCAATGTGAGCCGCCAGAAGTTCAGCGGGCTGGTGGGATACGACCTGATCTGGTGCCTGTACTGCGACTGGATGACGGGCGTGTGGAGCCTGGGGAGCGAGATGCTCCGCAATGTCGAGAGCTTCTGGTGCCCCATCAAATACACATCGCCGGAGAAGTGCGAGAAGTGCTGCATCGACTTCCCGGATATCAACGGGGGCTGGGTTGATTCCAAGGGAACCATCGCGGATGTCGCTTCCCTGCTGGAGCAGAAGTACCCGGGACCGGGGGGCGAGAACGGGTGGTTCGGGCATCCGACGCGGGTGCGGCTCACCGTGAAAAGGACGGACTGACAACTTTCGCGTCTGTATTCGGCACGCTTCACCTCGTAACTGGTGCGTGGTTGGTCGCGCGGGGCGCCGAAGTCGCTCGATTCTGCGTCGGGTTTGGGGCCGAAGCTCAACCTGGGCCGCTATTCTGTCGCCTCGATCATCCAGCGGGGAACCGACGTGCGCACCAACAAGCCGGCCATCGGCTTTATCTTTCTGACGCTTCTGCTCGACGTGCTGGGGTTCGGCGTGCTGATACCTGTCGGGCCGCGACTTGTGCAGAGTCTCCTGAACGGGGGACACGGCGGCACCGATTCCGAGGCGGCATACGCCGTCGGGTGGCTTGCCGCGACCTACGCCATCATGCAGTTCTTCTTTTCGCCCCTGCTCGGGGCGCTCTCGGACAAGATCGGTCGGCGGCCTGTTCTCCTGCTGGCCATTTTCGGTTCCGGGCTGGACTACTTCGCGATGGCGTTCGCGCCGACGCTGGCAATCTTTTTCGTGACACGGGCGATCAACGGTCTTTCGGGCGCGAGCATGACCGTGTGCAACGCCTACATCGCGGACGTGACGCCGCCCGAGAAGCGTGCCGCGGCGTTCGGCATGATCGGCGCGGCTTTCGGCCTTGGATTCGTGCTTGGCCCCCTTGCGGGCGGGTTCCTGGGCGAGATCAACATCCACTTGCCGTTTTATGTCGCCGGCGGCCTGTCGCTCGCGAACTGGCTGTATGGCTATTTCGTTCTGCCGGAATCGCTGCCGCGCGAGAGGCGGTCGCATCTCAAGCTCGCGCGAGCGAACCCGGTGGGCGCGTATGTGGGGCTGGGGCGGTATCCCCTGGTGGCCGGCCTGGCGGCCGCGATGTTCCTGCTCAATCTGGCGATGTTCGGCCTGCACATGACGTGGGTGCTCTACACCAGCCACCGGTATGGGTGGTCGCCCAAGGTCGTCGGATTGTCGCTGTTCTGCGTGGGCATCGGCGCGGCGCTGGTGCAGGGCGGACTTGTCCGCAAAGTTGTGCCCAAACTCGGGGAGCGGCGGTCGCTGCTCATCGGCCTGTGCATCGGCGTGCTTTCGTACATCGGCTATGGAGCCGCGACTGAAGGCTGGATGATTTTCGTCATCATCGTTTTTGCGTCGCTCGGGGGCATCGCAATGCCCGCGGCACAGGCGATGATCACCAAGACCGTCCGCCCCTACGAGCAGGGCGAGGTGCAGGGGGCGCTGACCTCGTTGCAGTGCGTGGCACAGATCTTCGGCCCGCTCATCGCGACGCGCGTTTTCGGCTATTTCATCTCGGACAAGGCGCCCCACTACCTTCCCGGCGCGTCGTTCTTTCTCGGAGCGGTGTTTGCGGCACTGGGGACGATGGTTGCCGCGTGGGCGACCGCAAAGTACCGGCCGGCGGACCCGCACGCGAGCGGCTCGGCCGCGCCGCCGGCTCATTGATCACTTTTTATTCTTGAAGAGCGTAAACAGGCGTTCCTTGAGCGTGAACTCGCTGAGATCCTTCAGCTCGCCGCCGTCGAGGAGCACGCCGCCGCAGTCGCGGCAGAGATCGATGATCACGTGTGGCTGGCGCGAATCGGGGATCTGCAGCAGCTTGCTGTGATCGCGCGGACACTCCAGAAAGTCGTCTCGGAGGACTTTGTACTCGTAGTTGTTCTTGGCGGTGCCGTAGTCGATGTCGCCCAGGTCGACGCCCTGTTCTTTGGCGCGGAGCGTGCGTTCGAGTTCGTAGGCATCGAACCAGATGGCGCCGCACCGGCCGCAGTGATCGACGACGAGATCACTGTTTCCCACCGTCAGCTTTTCCATGATGGTGGCGTCCTTGGGGCAGCGGATTTTTCCGGGCGGCGTGATATCCATGCGCCCAGCGTATCGACATTTTCCGGCGCCGCCAAGAACCGCCGCGACGGGGTCAGTCGAGCCAGTCTTTGGACTTCAGGCGTTCGGGGACGTACTCCTCGGTGACGTAGCTGATGCCCTTGTTGATCATGGCTTCGACTTCCATCTTGAAGCCGTTGTTGAGCAGGTGCTGGATTTCCTTCTGCCACCCCTTGTGCTGCTCGAACCATGGATAGGCCGCGATTTCCTTGGCGCGCTTGATGTCGTTCTCGGAGAGGTCGATCTTTACGGCATCGCCGAGGTTGCATTCCTTGAAGTCCTTGGCGCGGATGCCGAGGAACTTTGCGTCCGGAATCGCCAGGCGGGACGATTCGAAGGCGAGCGAGATCGATCCCTGCTTGATCACGCTGTAGATGTAGTGTCCCCAGGGATCGCAATCGAGCACGCAGATGATCGGAAGTTTCAGCTCCTGGTTGAGCCGCTGCAGCAGCCGGCGGCAACCGCGAGGAGGCTGGCCCGCGCCGTGCGTGAGGATGCAGTTGTTCTTTTCCCAGAAGCGGTCCTCGTTGAAGCGGTTCCAGACCGTGCCTTTTTCGACGTGCAGCACGAACTTGGCTTCGCACTTCTTGAACTGGATCACGTCGGGTTCGACGATCGAAGGGATGCCCCAGCCGCCCGAGCCCATCCGGCGGCCGTCGATCTCGTCGCCCTTGTCGACGATCGTGATGTTGCCGACGAGCGTTCCGCGATTTTCCGCGAAGATGTGGAGTTCTTCGCGCAGCGCGCCGAGCGTCACCTCGAGGTCTTCGAGGATCGGGTCGGACTCGTCCTGCGTGTCGAACGTGTTCTCCTTCGTGCCGGCGACGGTGTGCTTGGCTTTATAGAAAACACCGCGGAGGCTCGAGGTCTTTCCGGACTCGATGAGATCCTTGATGGTGCTGCCGTGCAGCATGGTCTGCATGAACTGCTTGGCGGTCTTGAGGTCGAACAGCGGGCGATCCGCCCTGGCGTCTCCCATCTCGAGGATGCCGCGCTTTTTGTTCCAGATCGTGTTGGACTTGGCACGGGTCGGGATGTGGAAGATGGGCTCGCGGCCGCCCAGCGTCTTCTTCGAAACGTCGTCCGCGAGCTCGACGATCTTGCCCAGCGTTCGTTTGTCGCGTTCCTTCAGCTTGGCGGATTCAGCGGGCTTGGCCTTGGCCATGGGTTCATCCTTGAAAAACGTACTTCGACTGCGAATCAACACGTGCCGACGGGCCGACTACTTGCGGGCCTTTCCGAGATTTTCCCGGAAGATCTCGAGCATTGTTGCCCACGACCGCTTGTCCGCGTTCGAGTTGTAGCTCACGCCGGGCACGCCGAATTTGTCCGCATCCGGATTGGTAAACGCGTGCACCGCGCCGCTATAAGACACGAGGACGAAGTCGACCCGGGCGTCCTTCATCTGCGCCTGGAACTTGTCGATCTCACCCGGCGGCACGAACGCGTCTTCCGCGCCGTGGCAGACCAGCACCGTGCCCTTGATCTTTTTGTTGTCGTCCGGGTTCGAGGCCGAGAACGTCGACGCGTGGAATGCGACCGCGGCCTTCAAATCAGCACCCGTGCGCGCAAGGTCGAGCGCCAGCGTTCCGCCCATGCAGTAGCCGATCGCCGCGAGGCGCGAAGAATCGGCGATCTTCTGGGATTTGAGCACATTCAGGCCCGCTTCGAGACGGGCGCGTCGGGCGACCTCGCTCTTCATGATCTCGCCCGACCACTGAGCGGCCTGCTTGGGATCAGTGGTGATCTTGCCCTTCCCGTACATGTCGATGGCAAACGCGACGTAACCGAGTTCGGCGAGCTGTTTCGCCCGACCCCGCGTGTATTCGTTGTTGCCCCACCACTCGGGAATCACGAGCACGCCCGCCTGAGGCGACTTGTCCGTCGCCACCGCATCGTCCCAGGCGAGAAGTCCCTCAAGAACCGTGTCGCCGTCCTTGTATTCGATGACCTTGGTTTGCACAACCCCGAGACTCATCGACGCCGCCAGCAACGTCCCGATCCAGGCAAGTACGATCCGCATCACGTCACTCCCGAGCGAAAGGGTCATCCAAAGCTCCGCGCGACGAGCAGCACGCCCGTCGTCATCATCGCTTCCCACATCAGCCGTCCGTCCACAATTTGCCGCACCCGCCGGGGCTTTCGGACGCGCAGCGCCAACATGCCAAGCCCCATCGCCACCGCCCACGAAACCCGCCCTTCCATCGAGAGCGAGCCCGCTAACACACACGCCGCGAGCAGCACCACGCGAGCCACCCCGGTGCAGCGCCACACACGCATCGATCCGAATTCCGTGCAGAGCGTTCGCGTACCAAACACACGATCCGTGCGTTCATCGTCGAGATCGCACAGAGCTGCGTCAAGAAAAACCCGCCCGCCGACAAGACCCGCTGCGGATATCAGGGCGGCCCAATTCGCCGGGGCGAAATCGGCCGTTCCACTGGGGAACACGCGATCGATGCTGGCGAAATACGTGACAAACGCGGCAAGTCCGACCGCCGTGAACGCGTTCTTGATCCACAACACGTCCTTGATCCGGGCTCTTCCATCCCGGGCTCGTGGTGCATACACGATGCCGCCGCACACGGCCGCGATCACGACGGTGACCGCAACAGCCCCGAGCTGCATCGCTAGACCGATCGCTGCGATAGCGAACAGGACGGCAAAGGCTCTGGCCAGCTCGCGCCGTCCGGCAAGAAAGTGGTAACGCCGCGGCTCGGCGGCGACGTCCGCCGGGTCGAAGGAACGCGCGAACAATTTTACGCGATCGATCGCGTAGATCGCCGTCGTTGCCAGGAAAACGATGGCCAACACAACAGGCGAGGGAACAACCATCCCCGATGGACGAAGGAGTTGATGGACGCACACCAGCGCTGCGCAGGCGTACAACCCGCAAGGGGCACCCATGTGCACCAGGAGCCTCCATCCTTCGGACACGGAAAGGGCGAAGCCCGCTCCCGCAAAGGAGGATTGGGATGCTCTTGCTTCCACTACGCCGCCTTCCCGCGCGTGCCGAACACGCGATAGGCGAACATGCCAACAAAGAACACCCCGATCAACACGAGCAATCGCCAGAACGCGTAATTGATCAGGTCGCGGCTCGCCCGCTCTGCCAGCGCCACCTTGAGATCGGCCAGGTGCGAGATTTCGGCGAATGGCGTCTCACGACTGCCCTTCGCGTCGACGGGCTGATTTGTAAGGATATTGAGCGTCGCGAGCGCCCCGTTCAAATCCGCCGCGCCCTTGGCGAACTCCGAAATCGGGGAAGGCGAGTTCGTGTTTGCGGGCTCCTTGCTGAAGCGAGCGATCATGTCCTGCAGCGTCTGCGCCGCATCTCGCAGGTCTTTCGCGGCTGACGCGGCCGCGACCACGCTCGGGTTGGGTTCCGAGGCCAGGGCCCGGGCCTCCCGGATCATCACGGTTGCCCGCTCAATGACTTCCCGAGACTCGGACAGCGCCGGGTGAAGCGACGCCATGCTCGAGTCGATC
>JAFEBN010000083.1 GCA_018242645.1 Planctomycetota bacterium
GAAAAGTCCGCGTCGTCCACCACCCCATCGAAGTTGATGTCCGCCGGGCACGCGGGCCATTCGGGAACCGTCGCAACAAACGCGACATTTCCGAACCACGGGCTCTGCGCGTTTCCGCACACCATCTTCCCATCATCCGAAAGTCCCGAAATCTGGGTCAGGAGGTAGTAATTCAGCCCGGTAGCGCCAAACCGTTGCAACACTTGGCGGAGATCGCGCGCGCGCTCGCCCCGGCGCCGAACAAACGCCTCTCCCCACCCCGGCCGCCATGCCACGCCCGCCGCCACAGCGCCGCCATTGGAGAGGAAGTTGGTGTACTGCACGCCTGTTGTCCCTAGTGGCGAGTGAAAAAATCGGCTTCAGCCCCCACTCGCCAGACGATTCCACGGCGATTCAGATCTCCTCCGCCGGCATCGAGAAACCCGGCTGCATAAGCGCCGTCCGGACTCACGGAATCAAACTCCGATTTGGGGTATGTCTTCATTTCGACATGCGGTCCTGTCGGACCTGGTGCGACGATCCACGCCGTGCCCAGCGAAATCCCGGGAATGTAAGTTACTCCAACAACCACAGAGCCATCAAAGTTGATCGCCGTACCGCGTCCCGGGTTGCCCTGAAGGAGGTTCTGCTTGAATCCGGATCGGTCGACGAAAAACGCCGATCGATCGATGACCCGCATCCCGTTTCCGGCAAGTGTTCGCCGCGGCACAGAGACATCTGTTGCTGGCGAAAAGAAAAACGGCCAACTCGTTGCCCCAGTTCCCCACGGCCCGCTCCAGGTCCAGGAGCTTCCTCCCGCAAGCGGAACAATTTCGCCAAATCGAATCGAACCGTCGAAGCTCAGTGCATACCAGTTGAAATAGCCATTCTGGCCGGGAGAAAACTCGGTTGGCCGAAGCCCCGTCGCGGCCGTCCAGATCATGGACTGTCCAAACACACACTGTCCATCGCCGGACATACCCAGCGCCGTCACCATTGTCAGCGGCGGGTTGTCACTCGATCGCAAGTAGGTAATCGAAGCGGGCGGCTCGGCGCCATATGACATAGATGCACACACACACGCAAGAAGCACACGCATCGCGTCCCCCGTTTCATTCCAGTGTAATCAGTGAGACTGCGGCGTTTGCTTCGCGGCGTCTTGCACCGATTGGAGCTTGGCGGTTTTTCCTGGCTCGAGCGACATGCCGCGCCGGCAGCTCGACAAAGCGGGGAACTTCAGACATCTCGGCAAGCTGCTGAAGGACGCCCCGAGAAGAAGACTGCAAGTGTTTCCTTTACAACGACTTAGATGAAAATGACCAATACCAAACAAAAACCGTGTAAAAAGGTGCTCGATCCGGTAAACTACCCCCATGCTCTCCCTCGACCATCACCACAACATCTCCACCTTGCCCGATCCTCCAAGGGCCTATCACGATCTCCCCGCGCATCCCGGGCCGCGCCATCCGCCGCACCCAGCCTCGCCCCTCGCCAAGCAGAAAAACCTCCCCGACACCCTCCTCGTCGACTACCTCGCGGGTTACACCGCCGCGCGCCTCTGTAGCAGTTACAACATCACCCTCCCCGAACTCTTCGCCTGGCTCCGCGATCCCAAAACCCAGCAGCTCCTCGACGAGCACCAACGCTTCGCCGCCGCCCAGCTCAAGCACGTCCAGCAGGACAAAGAGCCCGAGATCATCCTCACCCTCTGCGCCATCGCGACCCGCGGCACATCCGAATCCGAATGCCGCCGCGCCGCTTCCGATCTCCTCCGCGCCTTCAAGTTCCGCGACTATCTCGACCGCCGCCAACAGCGCGCACCGGCAACAACCACTCCGATCGAAAATCCCCCCAGTTCCCCCACCCGAAAAACGCAATCCGACTCCGCGCCGCAATTCCCGAACTCCCGCATCGCGCCCACCACGTCCAACCCACCCGCTCCACGCGCTCCCGCCAAAAAGCCCACGCCCGACTCTTCCCGGCTCAGCGACACCGCCCGCGGCAGGCCGATCAATCCACAATACACCGACGACCCCGACACCGCCGACGATGCACACGATCCGCTTGACGACGAAGCCGACCGCATCGAGTCCTTCGCGCGCCTCGATCGTCTCGCCGCACACGCGGATGCCCACCGTGCTTCACAGTTCCGAAGCGACGCGGCCCAAGACCAGCCCCACGCCGAAAACCAAGCCGACGACACCACCGACGACGACCTCGACACCCCCGCGCTCGAGCCGCACCGGAACCAGCCCGCACCAACCCCCGCACCAACCCCCGCCCCAACATCCGCACCCCGCATCGCGCACTCCCGCGCGCCCAACGCCGAGTCCGCGGGCTCGACGCCTCCGCATCAACCTTCGAAGCACGCCCGCCAACCCCTCAACCTCCGCCATCCGACCTCTCCGCTCGATCACCCCCTTTCCACGTTCGAAGCCGAAGTTCTCACGCCGCCGCCCGAAGTCCCGGAACGGTCGCCCCCCGCGCCCGACCCGGCGCCCGATTCTCCGTTCTGTCTGAACGCCAAGCCCACCGGCGAGCACCCGTCTTTCGATGAGATGGCGAGCTTCATGCCGCCGCCGGCCAAGACCTTCAACCCCTTCTGGCCCGAATCGGACATCTTCTTTCGCTGCAACCCCGATCGCACCGACATGCGCACGCTGCGCCACGCGATCGCAGACCACCAGGAAATGCTCGCCCGCTGCGGCGCCCAAGCGCTCGTCGATCGCAACCACTTCTCCCCCGACCAGCAGAACCACCAGGCCTACGTCGCCGCGACCGAGTTCTACCAGCAGCTCGCCCGCAAAAACCCGCCGCCCGATCACTGACCAAGCGCTCGGTGAACGGAGCAAACCAGTGAATAAAGCTCGCACGAACCCGCCGTCAAACAGCGGCAGGAACGAAAAAGCCCGCGCATCGCGCGGGCTTCAGGAAACCTATTCCACCTGCTTCACGCTCAAGCCGCGCACACTCCACGCCGCGGCATGCGACCGCCGCGACTCAACGCCGCCGGCGAGCGGCCACCAGCCCCGTGAGTGCAAGCAGGCTCGCGGTCGCCGGCGCCGGAACTTCAACAGTCAGCCCCATCACGATGGCCCGCTGAAACTCAAACCCGCCGCTGTCCACGATCTCAATCGAGGTGAGCGTCTGATTCCAGAACGCCGAGTCCAGCGCGAACTTCTGCATGTCCAGCCGCTGCTGCCCGTTGCCGATGTTCCACACCTCGACCGTCGTCGTGTTGTTGATCGTGTTGGTCCAGACCCAGTTGTTGTAATCGCGGATGTCCGTGTTGCCGAGCAACTGGAACGTCTGCGACACGCCGCCTGTCGCGTTGAACGTCACAGAGAGGTACGAATTGGGCCCGCCCTGTCCCCAGAACGTGTTGATCATCGAATACACATTGCGCGCACCGGCAATGTTGGTGTCAACATGCAGGATCTGCGTGACTTCCTGGCTGAGGCCAAGGCCCGTCCACGCCCAGAGCGTGTCGATGTTGGCGTCGCCGCCCATCGCCATCGGCACGCCGTTGAACGTCTGATTGCCATAAGGCATCGCGCCGCCATTGGCGAGATACGGATGGTTCCGGCTCATGTTGAACTGCGACGAGAAGTCAACCGTCACGAACTGGCCCATCGATGCCGCGGCAAAGCCGCACACGCCAAGCAACGCTCCGCAGAGAAGTTTCATTTCTCGATCTCCCGCATACGCACGCGGCAGCGACACCCAACGTGGGACGCGCCCAACCACGCTCAGATAAAACATGCCACAGCACACGGCCCAAGCCACAAAAGGGCCCGAATAATGCCGATGGAACCGAACGGCGCCTCGAAAAGCACCGCCCACGCCGCAGGCAAACTCCTCATTCAAGGGGGCAAGCGGCCGCGGCTCAATCGCGTCCGGACGATGTTTGGATAAGGCTGCCGAGCGCGCGTAGAGATGGAGCGGCGCCGCAATTCAAATCGGCTTTCGCGCCCCAAGGTCAAACGCTCGTCCGACGCGCCGCTGTGCATCGCAAGTTTGCGCGTTTCATGGGATCAAGCGAAATGGAACGCGCCAAGCAGTTCGCAGAGCGATGTCGCGTGCATCGAGTCAACGGGCAAGCGCCCGCCTGATCTACCTTTCCGGATGCGAATCTCTCGCGCGCTCTTGTTTTCGCTTGCTCCGGTGATGATCCAATCCATGGCAACTCACGCTCAATCGTTTTCGGCAACGCTCTACCGCACCGCGCAGGCAAGCGGCGAACGCCTCGCGCCCGCCGGCATGCTGCGATCAGCAGCCCCCGCACCCGCGGACGCCGCGGTCTTCCTCGATGATGGCGCGACCTTCCAGGAGATCCTCGGTTTCGGCGGCGCCATCACCGACGCCGCGGCAGAAACGCTCGCAAAGCTCCCCGCGCCTCAGCAGCAGGAGCTGCTCGAGAAATACTTCGATCCGGTGAAAGGGATCGGCTACACACTGGTGCGAACCCACATCAACTCCTGCGACTTTTCCAGCGCAAGCTACACCTACGTGCGCGACAACGATCGCGAGCTCGAGTCATTCAACCTCGCGCCCGACTTGAAATACCGCATTCCTATGATCAAGCGGGCGCTCGCGATCGCCGGCAACGACCTCACCGTCTACGCGAGCCCGTGGTCGCCCCCCGCGTGGATGAAAACCAATGCCAACATGCTGCAGGGCGGCGAGCTCAAATCCGATTGTGCCGCGCCGTGGGCGAACTACTACGCCAAGTTCATCCGCGCATACGAAGCGCAGGGCGTCCCCATCTTCGGCGTGACCGTGCAGAACGAGCCCGCCGCCGTGCAGCGCTGGGAATCCTGCATCTACTCGGCGGAGCAGGAGCGCGACTTTGTTAAAAACCACCTCGGCCCCGCGCTCGCTCGCGCCGGCCTGGGCGACAAAAAAATCATCGTCTGGGATCACAACCGCGACATCCTCTTCGAGCGCGCCAAAGTGGTGCTCGAAGATGCCGGCGCTGCCAAATACGTATGGGGCGTCGGCTTTCACTGGTACGTGGGCGACCATTTCGACAACGTGCGGCACGTGCAGGAGCGTTTCCCCAAGACGCACCTGCTGTTCACCGAAGGATGCGTGGAGAGTTTCCAGCCGGGCCGCATCGCCGAGTGGCAGTGGGGAGAGCGCTACGGCACCTCGATCATCCACGATCTCAACAACGGCGCCGTCGGCTGGACGGACTGGAACATCCTGCTCGATGAGCGGGGCGGCCCCAATCACGTCGGCAACTTCTGCTTCGCGCCCGTCCACGCCGACACCCGCCCCGGCGAGAAGTGCGGCGAACTGACCTATATGAACTCCTTCGCGTATCTCGGGCACTTCTCCAAGTTCATCCGACCCGGCGCCAAGCGCATCATCGCCTCGAGCACCTCCGACGATCTCCTTGTCACCGCGTTCCGCAACCGCGACGGCCGAATCGCGGCCGTCGTCATGAACGCCAGCCCGAAAAACATCTGGGTCAACCTGCAGTGGCGGGGCGAAGCCGTCCGGATCGAGAGCCCCGCCCGTTCCATCTGTACCGCTGTTGTTTCAGCCGGCGGCTGAAGAAAAAAATTTATCGGGGGACTTGATGAACGTGTTCGAATTTCCTGGGTGCCCGCCGCGCATCCGCATCGCCCTCCCGCACGCTCGGCACCACCCGCCTGGGGCCCCCAGCGAGCGCCGCGAGCCCCCGCCCCTGATGAACGTCCGGAGATCGCCCGACGTTTCGTGAAATCGCCGGGTTTGCACACTGTTTCCGTAACAAAACAGCCTGTTTTCAGCGCGATTTACATCGCTTTTTGCTGATGACAAAATCGGTTCCCGCGCCGATACTCATGGCATGTCACGGGCATCCCACACCTCGATTGCAAAGGCCGCGGAGTGCGCGGCACTGGTGGATGCCATGCACGCTCGACTCGATTCGATTCACCGGATGACGGTCGGCCAAATGTGCCGGCTGCCGCGGACGCTTTGTCTCGCGCCGGTGCATCGGAACTGAGCGTTCGCTCTGCAGCACGCGTCAGGTTTTCCGAAGCACCGGCCTTCAGGTGGTCACGCACGTTGATGGATGCTCTGTTTAAGACAACCCGCCGGGCTCCGGCTCGGCACAAGACCAAGGAGCCCGCAAGGGCACGTTTCAAGGAGGTACCCATGTCCGCTGCTCGTCGTCTGCGATTCCCCTTCTCACCCGTGGCCGACGCCACGCAAGCGTTCACCGAGCGCCTGCGTGCTCGTCCGGAGAAGGACGGTCGCAAGTCGCTTCAAGACTCGCAAGGCGCCGGCCCGTTCAGCGAGCTTGTGGGACGAGCGGTACGCATCGCGTCCATCGACCTGGACCGCGATCCGTGGTGGCTGTATTTCCGACGCCGGCGCTGAACCCGAAAAGGTGGGCGGTGGGGGAGCAGATCGGGTGGAGGGAGAGATGGTGGGGGTGCCCCAGCCGGGGGAGAGAGCCAGCGCCCCCGCGTGAAGACGCGGTGACGCTCTTTGGTTCGGTCTCGCTTGTCACGGTTTCGAAGACTGCGGCCCGGCGATGACAATGCCGCGCTCGAACGAAGCAATCGCTTCGGTCGTTACATCAGCGGCTTGCTCGTAGTCTTGAATGGAGTAAACCCCTTGCTGAAGAGCGACTTCCGTATCGATCACGATTGAGTCGTCAGCGAGGGAAATCGTCCTTTGGGCTGTCGCGGGATTGGAGCTCTTCTTCCAGACGAGTTCCTCGGGCTGCAGGAGCTTGGCACCGGAACTGAGCCGCAGCGTGGTCCGGGAGCGACAGACCGCCCCGTAGGGTACTTGCATGCGGGTCGTCCGCTGCTCAGCGTGGGGAATGAGGAACCAGCGGTGCTCGTAAATGTAAGGAAGGGTGAGGGCGGTATGACCCACGACTTCGGTTCGCGCAGCGGGCACGCGATAGACCAGATCAATGACTTGTGGCTTTGAAGTATCTTCCGGGTCGATTGGATCGACGCTGGTGAGCTGGGCGCCGATGCGGGTGAAGAGCGGCGTGAATTCATCTTTGAGCTTATTGCGGGGCACTTGGCACGCGGCACGAAGCCAACTCGCGGCGATTCCGGACATCGTAATGTGCTCACGCACGATCAGGTCTTGTCCTCTCACCTCGACTGTGCGTTGAACATCGCAAAGAGCTGCGGGCGCCGTGTAATTGGGGACGCGCTTCAGGGTGGGAGCGTCGGGGACGAGCACAAGGCACTGCCGATCGTTCAGCCGGTAGGGCGTGCCGCCGAGAGGATCCAGCTCCTTATCGGTGAGATCCACAAAGAGTGCGAGCGATGGGACGTACGCGATCATGTGGTTGAACTGCAAGCGCGAGGGGATGGATTCGGTGATCGCGTGATCCGTTGCGGCAAGCACCAGGTGGGCGGGAATATCGACCGATTGCAGCAACTGCACGAAGAGGAGCGAGTGGTCTTTGCAATCGCCCGTTCGAGCGCCCAGTATGTCGGCGCTCTGTGTTGGAATCTGGGCGCGGGGTCCAAACTCGATCGCGCGGTAAGTCAGATTGCTCTGAACCCACGTTGCCACCGCGCGCACGATCTCTCGCTGGTCGGTCTTTCCGGCAGCGAGCGATCTGGCTCTTGCTCGAACCGAATCGGGAATCGTGAGCCGATCCGCGATCGTCTGGAGATACTCCCGCCCAATCGACGCCCAGTCTTTGTCCGTCCCCCCGAAGGCCACCAGCGGGATGAAATCGTCCAACGGAGCCGACCAGGATTCGTCCTCCCAGGCGGGGTGAGCATCGGAAAGGAACAGGGTAATTCCTTCTGCTTGAGAGACTCGCACGCCGTTGCGGGTCTCGTAACGGAAAGAACCTTCGGGGGCGTCGATGCTGACGGCCCCGCGCCGGCAGGCGTAGGAAGGTGTGACGTAGAGAAAGCGGAAAGGCACAAAGTTGCGAGACGAATCTTCGCGCCGGGTGATGACAAGATCGACCGTGCGGCCCGGAGCCAGCGCGCTGATCGGCACGTGCAATTGCATCGATTGCGACGCAAGCTCTGTGCTGCTTTCGTTTGACACAAAGTAGTTGGAGACCGCTCCGCTGAAGACAACGGTGCCATCGGGATCGCGGACTTCAAGCTTGTTCACAAAGAGGCGCTCGTAGTCGGGATCGAACTCGAATCGGAAAGAAGAGAAAGATTCCACCTCGGAGCGGTGTTTCACGGTGAAGCGGTAATAGATGGTGTTGCGAAGGTATTTTCCGGGTTCGAACTTAAAGCATGAAACGCGGTAGTCATACAGGACCCCCGTGGCCTCGGGAGGAGAGGGAAGATTGTCGATCGCTGCCGCTGGAAGCGGAACTGCTTCGATGGGCTCCTGGAACAGTGTCGCGTCTCCTGTCCCGAGGCGAGTCTGTACGCGTTGCAGCAGATCGCGGATAGAAGCGTCCTTGGCATCAAGCTTGGCGGCTTCTTCGAGCGTGCGTTTCGAAGCTGGAAGAAGGTCGAGCGAGAATTCGGCGACCGCTTTACGGTAAAGGGTGTAGGCGGTGCGGTATCCCGCCGCGGTCAGCTTGTCACTCGCGTCGATCACGTCGGCGTGCCGATCCAGATCGGAACAAACGGCGATCAGTTCCTCTCCTGCGGCGGTGTCGACCGGCCTGGTCTCGAGGCCTTCTCGCAGCAGCGCCACCGCTTCGTCTGGTTTGTCCCGCCCCAGCAGAACGGTGGCCTTGAGCACACGCAATTCGCCGAGATTTGCGTGCGCCCTCAGTTCTTCATCGGCTTGATCGAATCGTTTGGCCTCGCACAGCAGATGGATGCGGTGGTTGAGAGCTTTTTCTTCCGACCCCGGGAACTTCATCAGGCGGCCGTACGCTTCCAGGGCGGCGTCCGGATTGCCGGCCTTGACGAACATATCCGCTTGAAGTTCAACGAGCGAATCTGTGGTGGGCGCGTCGGAAGCCTCGCCCAGGAACGAGGCTGCTTCCGCATACTTGCTTTGTCGTTTGAGCGAATGTGCCACGTTGATGCGATAGACGCTGTTCCTGGTGTTTGCGCGCGCGGCGTTTCGAAAAGCGGCCTCGGCCGACGCGTATTCGGATTGCTCGAAGTACTTGAGGCCGGCGTGATTCCAGAAAGACCCCGTGCGTCCGGGGGAACCGGGTGCGACATGGGAAGCGGCAGGGTCGCCGAGCGTGACAAGATCCAGAAATTGTTCGAGCGGCGCACGGTCGGGTTCCGAGGCGGGCTGGAACGCCGCGGCGAGGCAGGCGATGTCCCCCCTGCGGAAGATCCGGAATCGATACACAAAGCGGGTGTTGTCGCTGTCGGCTTCGGCCGAAAACGAGACAACGCGCGTGCCGTCGAGTTCTTTTTCGCCAGTCAGGTTGATTTGCGGGCCGGGAAAATCGAAATCAAAGAACTGCAGGAGTGCGCCCGCAATCCGGTCTTCGGGAAGCGAGGTATTTTCAAGGCGCACGGGATAGATGTCCGCAGAACGCGATGCGGCGTTGCGAAAGGAAAGGCGGGCATTGTCAGAAGCTCCGTCTTTCCGCACCCGCCACGCCGAACCCTGGAGCGGGACCGAAACACCGTACTCCGGTGCGGTGACCGTGGTTGGACCGTTGTCGATTAGCGACTTCGCCGGGTCGATGAAGGAAAACCGGCTGAGCAAGTCACGGGCATCTTTCTCGATCGCGGGCGCGTCGGCGAGCTTGCCCCACGTGATCAACTGAATGGCCAGACCGTTGTGAACGGTCATCCAGTAGTAGTATTTCAAATCCAGCTTCGAAACACGGGCTTCGATCGGCAGAAAGATGCCTTTCGCGCCCGCGACTTCGAGCGGCTGCTCGGGCGACGGCTTAAATATTTCGGCGGCCCCTTCTGCATTGGCGCGGGCGACGCTTATCAGGGTCTCCAGCGTAAACTCCGGGTTGTCCTTGAGACTCTCGGCGATTGCAATGAAATAACGAGAATCGGCGCCGTTAAGCAAAGTGATTGAAGCGTCCTTCGAAAGCGCGCCCTTGGCGCCCCTGGCCCACTTGCCACCCGGCGAGCGCAACTGGATGTTCAGTTCGGGAACGGTGACGAGCTCTTCCGGGCGCGGCGGAGGCACGGAAATCAGCGACGTCTTCACGCGGTCGCGGACGTAGAGCGCCGTCGTGGCGGCGCCGCTGCCGACGAAGACCACGAGTCCGATACAGAACCACACGACTCGCGAAAGTGACCGCTGCGCGATGATGCTCGGATCGAGCCGCTCCAGACGCATCAGCAGAGCGTTATGGCATAGGAAGAAGAGGCAGAAGATGGAGGCGAGGGCCAGACCGATGCGCTGCTGATCCTTCTCGCGATCTGGCCCAAAGATGACGAATGCCGCGAGGACGAGCCACCCCAGTATGGCGAGGCCAAAGTAGAGCGATGCGATCGACAAAGCCGCTTTGCGTGCTTTTTCGCGGCCTTTCCACTGAAAAAGGCTGGCAGCGCCGCAAACGCCGATGAAGAGCGTTAGCGCGATGATCACGTAGACGAGTGCGATACTTGGTGAAGCATCCTGCTTCATCCCGGCGGTGACCAAGAGGGCGACGCCGTAGGCCAGCAGTGCGACGGAACACAATCCGGACAGAATTCGTGTGATGATCATTTTGTAAGACCCAAGATGGTGATCATACTTAGGAAGTACGTTTCGTGACCGGGGAGCGGTGGATTGTGTCACACAGTCTGTCAAATTGTGGGGCCGGACTAGCAAATCATCGCGGCAACCGCCTGCGCACAGCCGCGGCAGAGGGTGTAACCGGCGCCGCCGTGGCCGTAGTTATGGATGATGCGCGGGTTGGCTTGGTCGGCTTCGAGACGGACCGCGGGGCGGTACGGGCGCAGGCCGGCGCGTTCG
>JAFEBN010000084.1 GCA_018242645.1 Planctomycetota bacterium
AGGACGCGTCGATGCGGTCGAGCGGACGCGGCTGTTGACGCCCGCCGGTCTCGAGGCGGCGCTCCGTCTGGCTCAACTCCGGTTCGAGAACGCACAGTTCGAAGCGGCGCGCCTGACGCTTGAACAGCTCGAGAAGCACCCGGATCGAACAGGTGATGCGGCAAAGGCAGCGGCGGATCTTGCGGCCGGCATCGCACGCTTTCTGACTCGCCCCAGCGTGACGCAGTGGGCGGAGCGCTGGGCGCGCGAAGCACAGGCAAGCGTGCCCGCTGCGAGGCCCTTGTCCCTGCCCAAGGATCTGAATCCGGCGGTGGCGAGTGCGCAGGGCGGCGGCGCAGCACCGGACTGGCAGTCGCTGCCCGAAAGCCCGCTCATTTCGAGCGTGATTTCGAAGCGACCGTCGCGCGATCCGGATGATGATGAAGAGTTGCAGGCCTGGGAGATGGCCGGACAGACAAACGCCCGGGCGTGGATTCTCCCGGTGGTGGTCGATGATCTTGTTCTGGTGAATAACGGAGCGGAGATCAGCGCGCTCGATCGCTTCACGCTCAGCACGGTCTGGTCGATCCGTCCTTCACAATCCGCGCGGGGGGACCTGCGTGGGCTGACGACGCGCCAGGCGCCGCCATTGTCCCGGATCGAGGACAGCGGATGGGTGGTGGTCGGCGGTCGAGTTGGTGCCGCGGCGCTGGGATATGTGACGGAGACGGGCCGCGAGAGCGATCGGCGTCTCATCGGTTTCGACACGCACACCGGCAAGACGCTGTGGTCGGTGGACCCTGCCTCGCTCGATCGGCGGCTGGAGGGCTGCTCGGTGCGCGGGGAGCCGGTGGTATCTGAAGGCGTACTGGTCGTGCCGCTGCGCCGGAATTCCTCGGTGCGACGCGTGTCGGGCGCGGTGCTGGCGGGGCTTGATCTGTGGACGGGTGAACTGAAGTGGGTTCGTCCCCTGTGCAGCGTCGGCGTGATGCCGTTCAATCGCGCGGCCCGGGCCGCGGAGCGGTGCATCGTGTCGGACGGCATCGTGTACCGCGTGGACGGCCTGGGCGTGGCCGCGGCGATCGAGGCCGTGAGCGGGCGCGTCGTGTGGGTGCGGCGCATGAACCCGCCCGGCGACTTGCGGGCGTATTCCGCGCTGAGCTTCCAGGCGGCGAATCAGCCATGGGCCGGATCGGAGCCGCTGGTTGACGGCGACACGCTGGTGGCGATCACGCCGGACTCGTCGGCCATTGTGCGGCTGTCAAAGAGTGATGCGGCGATCCTGGCGCGGCGCGGGGCGGAAGACCTGGGCGATACGACTTCGATGCCCTCGTACCTCGTACGAGCGGGCGATCGGATGATCGTGGTGACAGCGGACCGGCTGGTCTCGCTGGGCTTGTCGGACTTTGACCGCAGCGCGCCGCGCGTCAGCCAGCCGCTCCGCGAGCCGCCGATGGCGGGGCGGGTGGTCGGGTTGAACGACGTGGTGATCGTGCCGCTGGAAGACAAGCTCCTGGAGCTCGCTTCGGCGGACATGAAGCAGATCTCGGCCCGCACGATGGGTCACACCGGCAACGTGATCGCGCTGGCCGACGGCCTGCTGGTGGTCGATGCGGGCGAGATTCACGCATTCCTGAAGTGGGAGACGGCCGAGTCGACGCTGAGCAAGCGGCTAGCAGCGACGCCCGACGACCCGACACCCGCGCTTTCAATGGTGAATCTGGCGTTCCGCGCGGGTCGCTATCAGCGGCTGGTTCCCGCGGTTGATCGCGTGCTGGAGATTCGCGACCGGCTTCCGGATGCGACGGCCTCGCAATCGGCGCGGCGGCGGCTGGTGGACACGCTGCGGGTGATGTTTGCCGCGGGAAAGCAGCGATGGGATCCTTCGAGCGATCAGCGGGCGGCGCAGGGCCCGGTGAGCGCGCCCTCGGTGCAGGTGCTGGCGGATCTGGCGCCGCGGTTTGCGCGTGCCGCGGAATCGCCGGCGGAACTGGCTGAGTTCGAGCTGATGCAGGGCTGGCTGGGCGAGGCGAAGGGATCGCCGAGCGCGAGCCTCGACGCGTACGGGCGCATTCTGTCCGACGATTCGCTGGGCGGCGCAACCGTGGCGGGCGACTTCAGCGTTCCCGCGAAGGCTTCGGACCTGGCGACCGAACGGCTGCTGGCGCTGGTGAAGCGGGTCGGACCGGACTCGTACGCGGCATTTTCGGCGCAGGCGGCACGCGAGCTGGAGGAACTCGGCGAGCGGGCGACGATCGCGGAACTGATCTCCCTGGCGCGTCGATACCCCGCGGCGCCGGCCTCGGCGAGCGCGTGGATGCGCGTCGCGGAGACCAACGAGAAAGCCAATCGCCGCGGCGCGGCGGTGCGGGCGTATGCGCTGGCGCTTCGAACACTGGAATATGGACCAAGCGCGAAGGCGGCGGACCTGTCGCGCGAAGGACGCTCGGTGGGCACGCGGCTGGTCGAGCTGCTGGCCTCGCTCGACCGCGCATCGGAAGCGGCGCGGGTGGCGGCGGATGTGGAGCGACTGTTCCCCGGCGGGCCGATCGCGGTGCCGTCGCCGGCGCTGGATCGGCTCCGGACTGCCAACCTCCGCCCCCACTTCGGCGACCGGGTACAGAGCGAGGCGCAGTCGCTGGTGGGTTGGGTCATCGCGGAACCGAAGATCACCGAAGGGCCGGGGCGACCGACCGATCGCGTGGTGCTGTCTTCGCCCGGGCGCAAGCAGGTCGGGCTGTATGTGACATCGCTGGTGGATGGCAAGCTGGAGCCGCGGTGGATTCGTTCGTACGAGCAGCGCCAGCCAAGGGTGGTGCGCATCGATCAGGACGCGACGTATTTGTACTGGCCGGCGGAATCGCGGGCGGATCGCACGGGCGGAGTCATCGAACGCATCCGGATGGACGGGTCGAGCGCGTGGGTGACGCGCGAGGTTGCGGCGATGCTGGACGAGGTGGAGCCGCGCTCGCCGGAAGACTCCAATCCCTTCATGACGCCCCTGGACGGCTCGGTGAGTCCGGGCGATCTGCTGGTGGCGATGGACGGCAACACGCTGGTCTTGATCGAGCGGGTCGGGCGGATCGTGAGCCTGGACCTTGAAAGCGGCAAGCCTCTGTGGGCCCAGAAACTGCCCGGCGTGCACGTGTACGACGGAGCGATCACGGGCGGAACGCTCGTGATCGGCGGCGCGGGAACGGAACGGAACGAGACCCGGAACGGCGGCAACCTGCGGCCGCTGCCGCCGGTGCTGTTCGCGGTGGACGCCCGCAAGGGCGGGGCGTTTGCTGATCTTCGGTCGATCGTGAACAAACCGGGTGATGCCAAGGCCGTCGCGAACGCCGATCGGCAGCAGATACGCTGGCTGCGCTCGATGGGAAGCGGACGAGTGCTGGTGGGCCTGTACGACCGCGTGACGGCGGTGGATGCGCCGGGCGCGAAGGCGGACTGGACGTACGACCGTCCGTCGGTGAGCCGCTCGCTCGAGTGCTGGGTGGTGGGCGACCGCGCGTTTGTGCTCAATGAAGATCACGCGATCGTCGGCTTGAACCTGGGCGACGGCACATCACCGGTGGGCGAACTCGACAGCAAGGAACGCCTGCAGGCCGACACGGCCGTGAGCGTCGCGCAGCTCGCCGACGGAGGCGTGGCGTTTGTGTCGTCGCGCGGGATCGCGGTCTTCCAGCGTGATGGGAAGCTGATCGGCATGGACGGCGGGAGCCTGGCGACGGAGCAGGCGCCGCAGCTGTTTGCCGTGGGCGCCGATCGCGTGGCGATGATCCCCGAGGAAGACCCGGAGAAGGCGCTCGACCTGCGGGTGTTCGGTTTGCCCAGCGGGAAGGTGCTGTCGAGCAAGCCGCTCGCGCTCGGCCGCATGCCGGCGAGCCTGCGGGCCGTGGAAGGCCGGCTGGTGCTGACGGCCGGGGGCGTGACGATCGTGCTGCCGGCGCCGATGCAGAGCGAATCGCTGATTCCTTGAGCCGTACAGTCACGCGTGGACCCGGACGACGAAGTCTGCCTGTGCTTTCGCGTGAGCCTGCGGAAGATCCGCACGTTTCTGGCGGTGAACAACCCGCCGGTGGCGTCGCTCATCAGCGAGTGCCTGAGCGCGGGAACCGGGTGCGGATGGTGCGTGCCGTTTCTGAAGCACCTGCATGCGCAGCACGCGCAGGGGCAGACGCCTGATCTTCATGTCTCGCCGGAGCGGTACGCGGGCGCACGGCTGAGTTATCACAAGACGAACGAACGGGACGGTTCTGTGGTGCGGGACGCGCAGGGGTGATGGCGCTCCCGGCGCATTCGCCGGATGCGAACAAAAACACCGAGGCCGGAGGTTTGCCCTCCGGCCTCGGAAATGGACTTGCGGATTGTCGAAATCGGTCACGAATCCAGCTTGCGGAGGCCCAGGCCGAACTCGGTGAGCCGGTCCTTGATCTCGGTGAGCGAGGTGGCGCCGAAATTCTTGATGCCCATGAGCTCGGCCTCGGTGTGACTGGCCAGATCGCCCAGTGTCTGGATGTTGAGCAGCTGGAGCGCCTTGCGGGCACGCACCGACAGGTTGAGGTCGGTGACGGGCTTGCCGAGCGTCTGCTCCTGGCCGGTGCCCTTGTACTGATCCTGCAGGGCGCGCCGGGCGGCACGGTGCGCATCCTCGAGGCCCTGGCCCAGGCGCAGGTTCTTCTGCACGAGCATCGCCTTGATTTCCTGCAGGCTGCTCTCGCCGAAATTCTTGTAGCTGAGCAGTTCGGCCTCGGTGATCTTGAGCAGATCGCCCAGCGTGCGGATGTTCATCTTCTTGAGGCACGTACGCGCACGCACCGAGAGCTCGAAATCGGTGACCGGCGTATCGAGCAGAGCGCGGCGCTTGAAGATGTCGCGATCGGCCTCGTCCTCGACCACGATCTCCTTGCTGCCCATCACGTCCTTCATGTACATGCGCGCACGCGGGTGATTGGGGTTGGTGTCGAGCACCTGGCGCAGGGCGCGCTCGGCGCGGACCAGATCGCTGCGGTCCTCGTACATCACCGCGAGGTTGATCAGGGCGTTGATGTGCGCCGGCTGGCGGGCCGCGGCACGCTCGTACAGCGACAACGCTTCGTCTTCTTCACCCACCAGGTCGAGCTGATAGGCAAGGTCGAAGAGCGCTTCGGCGTTGTTCGGATCGCTCGCGAGCGCCTTGCGGAGTTCGGCGATCGACTCGGTGCGATTCCCCGCCCGGGTCGCCTGCTTCGAGGCCTGGATGTGCTTGCCGGCCGCGGCGCTGTCGCGCGCCTGCGAGCTGGAACCGATCACCATGTCCATTGGGTCGCCGCTCATGTTCGCTCCGTATCTGCATCCGCCCGAAGGTTCGGCGCACGCCGCTTCCTTCGAGCGAGGCAAAGACTAGAAACGAGAATGTGCAGGTCAACCGCAAAACCAAACAGCACCCTCACAGATCGGCCTCCCCGGAGAAAAAAATTTTCGACCCCCCGCTCCTGACGCGCCGCGAGGGTTCCGGCGCGGCAGGTAGCATCATGCCCTTCGGCCCACCCCGCCCCTCTTTGGAACCTCACATGAGACTTGCCTCCCTGCTTGCCGCCTTCTTTTTGTTCATCACGCAAGCGCTGGCGCAAACCTCGGCGGTGAACGCGCCGCGGCCGAACATCGTCTACATCGTCGCGGATGACCTGGGGTGGAAGGACGTCGGTTTCAACGGCGCGACCGACATCAAGACGCCCAACATCGATGCGCTCGCCGCGGGCGGAGCAAAGCTCGATCAGTTCTATGTGCAGCCGATGTGCACCCCCACCCGCGCCGCACTCATGACCGGGCGCTATCCCTTCCGCTATGGGCTGCAGACCGCCGTCATCCCCTCCACTTCTTCGTACGGGCTCAACACAGATGAGTGGCTCTTGCCGCAGGCGCTCAAGGAAGCGGGGTACGACACCGCGATCATCGGCAAGTGGCACCTGGGCCACGCCGACAAGAAGTTCTGGCCCAGGCAGCGTGGCTTCGACTATCAGTACGGCGCGATGATCGGCGAGCTCGATTATTTCACACACGATGAGAAGGGCGTGCTCGACTGGTTCCGCAACAACGAGCCCGTGCGCGAGGAGGGGTACACCACCACACTGCTCGGCGCCGACGCGGTCAAGTACATCCAGCAGCACGGCAAGAAGAATCCGTTTTTTCTGTATCTCACGTTCAACGCCCCCCACACGCCGTACCAGGCGCCCAAGGAGTATGTTGACCGCTTCCCGAACATCGAGGAACCTACGCGCCGGATCTACGCCGGAATGATCTCGGCGCTCGATGATGAGGTCGGCCGCGTCGTGCAGGCGCTCGACAAGGCCGGGCTTCGCGACAACACGCTGATTGTCTTCCACAGCGACAACGGCGGAACGCGCAACGCCATGTTTGCGGGCGTGATGGCCGACATGTCCAAGGTCAAGATCCCCTGCGACAACGGCCCCTACCGCGAGGGCAAGGGCACGCTCTTCGAGGGCGCGGTGCGCGTCTGCGCCATCGCCAACTGGCCGGGGAAGATCGCCCCAGGATCGCGCGAGGACATCGTCCACGCCGTGGATATGTACCCCACCATCGCCGGCCTCGCGGGCGCTTCCACCGCCAAGTGCAAGCCGCTCGACGGCATCGACGCCTGGGGCGTGCTGGCGCAGAACACGCCGTCGGGCCGCAAGGAGTTCGTGTACAACATCGAACCCTTCCGTGCCGCTATCCGCGACGGCGACTGGAAACTGATCTGGCGCACGCTGCTCCCCTCCTCGGTCGATCTCTACAACATCAAGGACGACCCGTCCGAGACCAAGAACCTCGCGGCCCAGTACCCCGAGCGCGTGGCGGCGATGCAGAAAAAAATCGAGGAACTCGCGAGGCAGGCCGAGAAGCCGCTCTTCCTGATCGATCAGTTCAAGGTTGTCCAGCACGGCATGCACGGCCAGCCGGTGCTGCCGACGGATGAGGATTACTCGGGCGTCGAAACGCCCTGAGCCAAGTCTTTGTAGAAGTACGTCGTTCCGCAAAAACGGCCGTCGGGATAGAGCGCGAAACCCGGGACGTCGCCCACGCGCGTCCAACCCAGGCGCGCGTAGAGCCTTGCCGCGTCGCCCCCGGTCACGGCATCCAGCACCAGCAGTGTGCGGCGGCAGTCCAAGGCCAGATTTTCCGCGCCGCGCATGAGAGCCTCGCCCAGGCCTCTCCTTCTCGCGCGCGAGTGGACCAGCATCTTCACCAGGTCGGCCCGGTGAGGCTGATTGTCGGGAAGATCAAGGATGAGCTGCACCGTGCCGCAGATTCCCTGACCATCCTTCGCCACCAGGATCGCGCGCCTGCCCGCCTCCACATCGCTCGCGACCTTTGCGAAAAAAGACTCCGCCTGCTCGAGCGCGAACGGCGCCATGAAGCCCACCGACGCGCCCCCGCGCACGCAGTCGAACAGCACTTCCGCCAATCCGTGGATTTCCGAACTCGTCAGTCGATGGTGCCTGGAGATTTCCATCTGCGTTTGCTCCCTTGAAGCGTATTTCAGGAGTTGCTTCACGGGCGTCGGCTACATTGGTTCCATGCACCCCATCACGCGTTTGCTGATCGCACTTGTGCTCTGTCTCGCCGGAACCGGCTGCCAGACCACGCCTGCTTCCAGCACGCCATCCACTCCTGCACGCAATCCTGCCCCTCCAGCGTGGTATGAGCCGGAGATTCGAGCTTTCGAGTCCGCCGACAAGGTCCACGCACCCGCTTCCGGCAGTGTGCTCTTCATCGGCAGCTCCAGCATCCGCATGTGGAAAACGCTCGAGGCCGACATGAGCCCCGTTCCCGTGCTCAACCGCGGGTTCGGCGGTTCGCAGACGCGCGATGTCAACGCCGTTTTCGATCGCATCGTGCTTCCGTACAAGCCCAGCATCATTGTGTACTACTGCGGCGACAACGACCTTGGAACCGACAACACAGATTCTCGTGCCGCCGCCGATGGCTTCATCGCGTTCGCTGAGCGCGCACATCGCACCTTGCCGCGAGTCCGGATCTTCTACGTGGCGATCAAGCCCAGCCTCGCGCGCTGGAAGAACTGGCCGGCGATGGAAGCGGCGAACGCGATCGTGCGGGCATACTGCGAGAAGACGCCCGACACCGCCTACCTCGACGTTGCAACACCGATGCTCACCGAGCAGAAGACACCCGATCCGACGCTCTTCCTCGGCGACGGCCTGCACATGAACGCCAAGGGTTACGCGATCTGGACAGCAGTGGTCCGGCCCCCTGTTGAGCAGGCGTGGCGCGACGCGGCCCAAAGCCACTGATGGATTCCGCCTTGTGATCTAGAGCACGCCGTCGGCCACAGCGCCCGCGGTCGCCTGCGGTTCGGGCCCCGGATGCGCCTCGTCGCGGACCAGGCGGATCGATTTCCATTTGCCCGCCAGGAAACGCGCCGCGATAAACGCGCTGAGCGTGATGATGTAAGTCGCCGCGGCGGCCCACGGGCCCGCCGACTCGAACTGCGGGAAGTACTTGATCGCGATCCAGCCGCCCCCCACGATCACGATCCACGAGCTGAAAACGGTCACCACGCCGACGTACGTGGTATCACCCGCACCGCGGAGCGCACCCGAAAGTGTCATCGCGACCGCGTCGAAGATCTGGAAGACGGCGCACAGGATGAGGAAAGTCGAGCCGAGCCTGAGCACTTCCGCCGCGACTTCGGGTGCGGTCTTCGGGTCGATGAAGATGCCCACAAGCCAGTGCCGGAAGACGATAAAGCAAACGGCGCAAAGCCCCATATAGACCATGGACAGCGCGAGCCCAAGGCGGGCCCGCTGTGCCGCGAGGTCGGGTCGCCCCATGCCCATGCACTTGCCCACGACCGCCGTCACCGCGACCGAGATGCCGACGCTGGGCATGAAAGAGAGGCTCATCCACTGGTGAGCAATGAACCCCGCGGTGGAATGCTGGGCGCCGAAATGCCCCACGAAGTACACCATGAACAGGCCCCAGCAGATCATCTCGTTGCCGAACATCAAGCCGGGCGCCCAGCCGAGTCGGAAGATGTCCTTGAGGTGCGACAGCGAGGGCTGCCAGTTGGAGCGCGTCGCGAACTGACGGTTGAGCTTGGGCGAGAGAAACACGGCCAGCAGCACGAGCAGTTCCACGATCGTGCCGATCACCGTTCCGATCGCGGCGCCGGTCACCCCGAGGGCTGGAATGTGGAGCGACCGCGCCAGAGTTGAGGCGCCCGAGAACCACGTGTGCACGATCCAGCCCGTCGCGCCCGACGCGGGGCCATCCGCGGGGCCGTTGGGCCCGTAGATCAACATTGAATTCAGGACGAAGTTGGTGATATTGCCCGCGACGCCCGCCACGAGCATGATCGACGGCCTGTGCATGCCGTAGAAAAACTGCCCGATCGCCTGGCGTGTCATGGTGATGATCGAGCCCACCAGCAGGATCTGTGCGAAGGTCGCCGCCATGCCGTCGCGGCGCACCACCTCGGCCATCGCTTCGGGGCTGAGGCTTTTGTCGCGCATCAGCGTGTAGAGCCAGGGCAGGATCATCGCGTACGGCAGGATGAGCACAATCCACGCAACGACGGCCAGCCAGACCCCGTTCCACGCGTACGCGGGCGCCCGCTCCGCCTTGCCCGCGCCGAAATTCTGGCTCACGAACGTGTTCACCACCGTCAGCGCGCCGAAAACGATCGACACCGCGATCCAGCTCGTGATGCCGCCGTTGCCCTGCGCGCCCACATACACCGGATCGGGCCCGATGCGGCTCACCATCAGCTTGTCGACAAACGTCATCAGCGTGAAGCTGGTCATCGTCGCGACGGTGGGGATCGCGATCGCGAGCAACTCGTACAGAGGGCTGCGCTCGACGGCGGCGCCGGGATTGGTCGAAGTCTGCGTCATGTGGGTGGCGGGATTCTAGTGCGAAGTTCACAACCGCCCGGCGGTTCTTCGGTTGCACCCACTCAAGTCCAACCGGCGCAACCACATCGGAACCACGAGGCCGGCGCCCTATCGCTTCTCGACCATCCGGATCGCCAGTTCGATCGCGCTCCGCATGCTCCCGGCGTCGGCTAGGTTCTTTCCGGCAATATCGAACGCCGTGCCGTGGTCCGGGCTGGTGCGGATCGTCGGCAGCCCCACCGTCATGTTCACGGCTCGATCACGCGCCAGCAGCTTCACCGGGATCAGGCCCTGGTCGTGATACATCGCCACGACCAGGTCAAACTTGCCTTTTACCGCCGCGAGGAAAATCGTGTCGGCGGGGTACGGGCCCGAAACGTCCACGCCGTTGCTCCGGGCGATCGTGATCGCGGGCTCGATCAGCCGCTGATCTTCATCCCCGAGCAGACCGCCCTCACCCGCGTGCGGATTGAGCCCGCACACGGCGATGCGCGGACGCGCGATGCCCAGCGACCTGCATGCCGCCGCACCCAGGTCGATCGTCTCCGAGACCCGTCCGATGGTCAGCACATTCCGCACGTCCAAAAGCGGGATGTGCGCCGTCGCGAGGATGACATTCAGATCGTGCGAAGCCAATTCCGAACCGGGCGACTTGGCGGCATGGAACATCATGCCGAAGTGCTTCACACCAAAGCGCTGCGCCAGCAGCTCCGTATGACCGGGGAACTGCCCGTGACCCGCCTTGGCCCATGCCGCCTTGT
>JAFEBN010000085.1 GCA_018242645.1 Planctomycetota bacterium
CAGCGGAACGTCGTGACGTTTTCGTGGCCGCCGTCTGCACTGACGATCACGAAGTACGACGTGACGTTTGCGGATTCTCCGGTGACGCCTGCGACGATGACGACGACGTTTGCGTCGAACATGAGCAATCCGGTGCTGGTGCGATCGGGTGCGCTGAACCTGGCGGCGGGCGCCTATCCGGGCGGGGCGAATTCGGGGACGGTGCCCGAGGGCTGGGGGCCGTTGATTCCGTTCACCACGCCGTATGTCTACGGCGGCGGCGCGATGGCGGTGGAGATCCGCTCGGAGAATCCGTCGGCATCCGGCGGGTCGCAGGGGGACCTTGTGGCGGCCGCGGGCGGGGGCGCGGGGTTTACGTCGTGGAACACATCGAGCGCAGCGACGGGCTTGCCGGTGACGGCGAACACCGGGCTTGCGCTGCGGCTGACATATGTGACCCCGGGGGCGGGTCCGTTTCAGAAGGGCGTGACGCGGCTGGTGATCCTGGATGATCTGGCGAACGAGCCAGCGAACAGCAGCAGTTCGTCGGTGCTGTACGACCTTGCCAAGACGACGCAGGGCATTACGGCAGAGAGCGAGATGCGTCGGCTCGGGCACGGATCGCGCTTGATCGGGATGTTCTATCGCAACGGCAATAGTTCGGCGTGGCCGGCTGCGGCTGATTTTTACGCGCGATACGACGTCACGCTGTCCAAGGCGCTGACCACGCCGGCGTTGATGAGCACTACGGTGGCGAGCAACATCGGTCCGGACGCGACGCTGGTGCGGAGCGGGCAGTTGGACCTGACGGCGGGCGTGCTGCTCCCGCTTGGTCCCTTCCCGCGGCCCGCGCCCTGGGCCATGGAGATCCCCTTCACGACGCCGTACACCTATACGGGCGGCGGGCTCATGACGCTGGTGCGGGCGTCGAACATTCAGAGTTACAACCCTGGCACGCCGGCGGCGCTGCCCACGTCGGACGAGCGGTACGGCACGCGGGTGCGGATGCGCGGTTCCTCGCTGCTCTCGCCGGATGCGACGACGACGGAGGTCAACGTTGGTTACGCGCTGCAGATGTTCAGCGTGGATTCGGGGACGGTGACGCCCCGGCAGAACGTGGGCGTTTCGGGCGGCGTCGCGGGGATGACGAACTTTTATGCGGGCACGGCGCAGGTGGTGCAGACGGTCATCGCCGCGGCTGAGTTACAGGAGATTCCGGTGGGAAGCCAGATCACCGGTCTGACGCTGCGTTCGACGGATGCGAACGGGTGGCCGACGAGCGGGCTTGGATTTACGGAGTATCAGATAGATGTGAGCACGGCGGCCGCACGTCCGGCGACGCTGAGCGCGCTTTACGCGAACAACGAGGGAAGCGATACGCTGCGGGTTCGGAGCGGGCCGCTCTCGGTGCTGCCGCAGAGTTTCCCGGGGGGCGGGAACGCGTTCGGCGCGACGATCCATTTTAATCGGCCGTTTGTGTATGTGGGCGGCGACCTGTGCGTCACTGTGCGGCATTCGGGGAGCGGCTCGGCGGCGCCTGCCGCGGCGATGGATGCGCACGGCGTCAAAGCGCGCTCGCAGATGATCACATCGTCGGGCAACATCAACGCGGGTTCGGGCACGCGGCTGGAGCAGGGGCCGGTGATGCGGGTCGAGTACAACCCGTCGGTGGTGGTTCCGGTTGAGGCGAGCGCGACGCAGGGCGGGACGGGGTACCCCATCCTGCTGGCGTCGGGCGGAAACGTGCACCAGTCGGTGTACGCGGAGGATCAGCTCCGGGGGCTGCGGATCGGGAGCCTGATTACGGGGGTTTCGCTGCGGCGCAACAGCAGGGTTGATTTTCAGGGACCGGATTGGCCCGCGAGCGACACGGCGGTGAACCGATTCGACATCACGCTGAGCACATCGCCGGTGGGGCCGGCCTCGATGTCGGACACGTTTGCGAGCAACATCGGGTCGGATGCGATCCTGGTGCGGTCGGGCGCGATGACGATCCCGGCGAAGGCCTTCCCGTATGCGCAATCGGAGACGGTTGCGTGCGACAACGAGTGGTTTATCCAGTTCACCGAGCCGTTTGTGTACAAGGGCGGGCCGCTGAGCATGACGATCCGCAATAACTCCGGCGCGGGCGGCACGACGTTCATGGCGGATGCGTACATCGGGCCCGACTCGGTAGCGGCGGGCCGCTGGACGATCGGCATGGGACCGGACGCGACGGTGCACACCAATTTCAGCCAGAAGGGTGCGCTGGTAGCGCGATTTGCATTCGTGCCCAGGGGCGTGTGCGTCGGTGACTTGAACAACGACGGGTATGTGGACGATTCAGACTTCGTCCTGTTCGCCGAGGCGTACAACACGCTGGATTGCTCGGATCCGGCGATGGCGATGGGCTGCCCGGCGGACACGACGTTCGATCGCTTTGTGGACGACACGGATTTCGTGGTCTTCGCGCAGGCGTATGACCAGTTGCTGTGTCCCTAAGGAACGGGCCGTGCGGGAGCGCGGGGGGTGTGCGCCGGTCGCACCCGCGGATGCCCGCGCCGCGCACTTAGTAGCATGTGTTGATGAACAAGGCGAGCAGACGGAGCGCGATCAAGTGGGGTGTGGTGTTGCTTGTGCTGTGGGGTGCAGCGGCGTATCTGCTGGCGCCAATGCTCTGGTCGCGGCATTACCGGCGGCATCCGTTTGATGCGATTGCGGAGCGGATCACCGTGACGGGAGATGGGCACCCGGGCGATCCGATCAACATCGCGCTGGTGGGGAGCGAGGCGGATGTGATCCGCGCGATGACCGCGGCGGGGTGGTTGCCGGCGGATCCGATCACGCTGGAGTCGAGCCTGAAGATTGCCGTTGATTCGGTGCTGCGGCGCAAGGACGATGATGCGCCCGTGAGCAACCTGTATCTGTTTGGAAGGAAGCAGGATCTGGCGTTTGAGAAGCCGGTTGCCGGCGGGCCTCGGCATCGGCATCATGTGCGGTTCTGGAAGTGGTCGTCGCCGGACTATTCGGCGCCGGTGTGGTTTGGCGGGGCGACGTATGACGAGCGCGCGGGGTTGAGTTACACGACAGGGCAGGTGACGCACCACATCGGGCCGGATGTTGATGCGGAGCGGGGGCTGATCGTCGCGGACTTGGAGAAGTGCGGCTGGGTGAAGAAAGTGTCATGGAAGGACGGCTTCCATTCACAGCTTGAGGGCCGCAACGGCGGAGGCGACGAGTGGAAGACGGACGGGCGGCTGGCGATCGTGGAGCTTGGTCAGCCGGTGAAATGAGGTGCTTATTATGTGATGCAATCGCCTGCTCGGGTCAGAAAGGGCCGGCGCCTTTTGGAGAAGGAAGATGTTGAAGGCGCTTGCTGTGGTGGGTGTGCTGGTGGCGGCGTTGGGCGGGTGCACGGTTGGATACACGGCGGATGTTCACAACGACACGGCGCAGCCGATCGGCGTGGCGATCATTCATGCGGATGGGAGCGGGCAGTCGAAATCGCTGGCGGTGCAGCGGATTGCGCCGATGTCGCGCGGGCAGGTGATTCGGTACGGCGTGCCGCAGGACTGGACGGTGTATCTGGAGGCGGATGCACAGGGCAACCCGGGGTTTCCTGCGCAGGTGGATCTGCAGACGGGTTTGACGGTGGTGCGGGTGACGCAGGACGGGAACGTGCCGACGGGGAAGCTGCGGATCGAGAAACTGGAGCGGTAGTGTGGGCGAGGAGGCCGGTCAAGGTGGTTGGCGGGCGCCGCTGATTTTCTGCGCGGGCGTGTTCTCCGCGCTGAGCGGGCTCGTGACGCTTGTCGGTTGGTACGGGAATGTGCCGCGGCTGACGGACTGGGGCGGGGACAACATCTCCATGTTTCCCAACACGGCGGTCTGCGCGACCGTGCTGGGGCTATCGATTGCGCTTCTGGCGCGGGGCGAGGGGACATGGCGTCGGCCGGGGGCAAACCTGCTGGCGCTGATCGCGACGGCGATCGGCGTATTGACGCTCTTTGAGCATGCGACGTCGCGGGATCTTGGGATCGACCGGCTGCTCATCGAGCGCGACTGGGGCCAGAACGCCGCGGCGGCTCCGATGCGGATGGGCATTCCGGGCAGTGTGTCGTACACGCTGCTGGGATTGGGCGTGGTGCTGACGGGGCTCGGGGCGCTGGCGCGGCGCATCGCGACGGCGCTGGGGCTTGTGTGCTTGTTTATCGCGGCGTTGTCGCTGATCGGGTACTTGTACAACGCGAACACGCTGTATGCGCTGCCGCGGATCACGGGGATCGCGAAGCAGACGGCGATCACGGTTGTGGCGCTGGGCATCGGCATGGTGGCGCTGGTGCCGGAGTGGGGCCTGGCGGAACTGATGAGCCGGCGGGACGGCGGCGGGCTGATGGCGCGCCGGCTGCTGCCGGTATTTCTGTTGGTGGCGATTGTGCTCGGGTGGCTGCGCGTGGCGGGCCAGCAGGCGGGGCTTTACGACAGCGCCTTCGGTACGGCGGTCCGCACGCTGGTGGAGATCATCCTGTTCAGCGTGATGGTGAAATGGACGGCCGACAGCCTGAGCCGCACCGAGAGCGAACTGCGGCGTAACCGGGAGCAGCTCGGCGATGCGCTCGGGCAGGCCCAGCGGGTCGCGCGGGTGAAGGACGAGTTTCTCGCGACGCTGTCGCACGAACTGCGGACGCCGATGACGGCGATCCTGGGATGGACGCACATTTTGCGGCGCGGATCGGCCGAGCCGGGCGACGTGACCAAGGGGCTCGAAGTCATCGAGCGCAACGCCAAGCTGCAGTCGCAGATGATCGACGACCTGCTCGACATGAGCCGCATTCTGTCGGGGAAGGTGCGGCTGAATTTGCAGACGCTGGACATGGCGGAAGTGGTGCGCAACGCGGTGGATGTGATCGGTCCGGGTGCGCAGGCCAAGGGCGTGCACCTCGAAGTCACGAACCCGCATCTGGCGATGAGCGGCGATCCGGCCCGCATGCAGCAGATCCTGGTCAATCTGCTCTCGAATGCGGTGAAGTTCACGCCCAAGGGGGGACGGGTGTGGGTGGTGGCGAGGAGCGTGGAGGGGCGGCTGGAAATCGAGGTGTCGGATACGGGCGTGGGGATCAAGCCCGAGTTTCTGCCGCACGTATTCGAACGGTTCCGGCAGCAGGACGTGGCGACCACGCGCAAGTACGGGGGCCTGGGGATCGGGCTGGCGATCGTGCGGCAGCTGGTGGAACTGCACGGCGGGACGGTGACGGTGGCGAGCGACGGGGAAGGGAAGGGGGCGCGGTTCCTTGTTCGCCTGCCGCGGCAGCGCGTGTTTGCGGAGTCGGCTCCGCGGGGCGTGGAAGGCGTTGACCTGACCGGGCTGCGTGTGCTGGCGGTGGATGATGAGATCGACACGCGCGAGATGCTGAAGAAGCTTCTGGAATCGCGGGGCGCGAGGGTGGACCTGGCGGGCTCGGTGCGCGAGGCGAAGGAGCGGTTCGAGATTCAGAGACCCGATGTTGTGCTGAGCGACGTGGGGATGCCGGAAGAGGACGGGTACGTGCTGATGCGGTGGATCCGCGCGCTGCCGCAGGAGCGGGGGCGGGACGTGCCGGCGGTGGCGCTGACGGCGTTTGCGCGGCTGGGTGATCGCTCGCGGTCGGCGGAGGCCGGGTTTGATGTGCACCTGGCCAAGCCGGTGGAGCCCGAAAAGCTGTTCGCGGGCGTGAAGGAAGCGGTGGGCAAGAGCGTGTGAGGGTCAGGCGGGCGCCGGCGCGGGGGCCCTGGTCACCAGCACCTTGTCGATGCGCTGCAGGTCCATATCCACGACTTCGAACTTGAGGCCGAAGCCCTCCACGGTCTCGCCGGTCTTGGGCAGGTGGCCGAGCAGCGCGAGCACGAGGCCCGCGACGGTGTTGACGTCGAGGCCGGACTCACCGAGCTCGCTGCGGTCGAAGGTTTCGAGTTCGAGTTCGCGGCAGAGGGCATCGATCGCGACGCGGGCGTCGACGAGGTAGCTGCCGTCGGCGCGGCGGACGATCTCGGCCTGCACGCCTTCGGGCTTGACGACGTCGCCCACGATGGCGCCGACCAGGTCGTTGAGCGTGACGAGGCCTTCGGTGCCGCCGAATTCATCGACGACGATGGCGAGGTGCTCGCGCGTTTCTCGGAAGCGGTCGAGAAGCTTGAGCGCGAGGGTGTTTTCGGGGACGAAGAGCGGAGCGCGCGCCAGGGCGCCGGTGTCGATGCGGGGGGATTCGCCGGCGCTGACGAGACCGAACTTGACGAGGTCTTTGACGTGCACCACGCCGACGAGGTTGTCGAGACCGCCCTTGCAGACGGGGAAGTGCGAGTGCGGGCTGGTGGCGACGACCAGGCGGACGCGTTCGACATCGTC
Organism: Planctomycetota bacterium; assembly: GCA_018242645.1. Taxonomy (GTDB): domain Bacteria; phylum Planctomycetota; class Phycisphaerae; order Phycisphaerales; family UBA1924; genus JAFEBO01. The sequence continues at coordinate 6,341 of JAFEBN010000085.1, forward strand.
GTCGGCTTCGATCCAGACGATCTCGCTGCGGGGCACCATGAGGCTCTTGACCTTGCGATCGGCCAGGTCGAAGACGCGATCGACGATCTCGCCCTCGCTTTCGGCGAAGATTCCCGCCTCGGTGCCTTTCTCGATCAGGCCGCGGACTTCCTGCTCGTCGACGGCATCGGAGCCGGCGGCCTTGATGCCCAGCAGACCGAGCACGGTGTCGGTCGCTTTGGTGAGCAGCCAGACCAGGGGCGAAGCGACGGTGGCCATCCAGGAGATCGGTGCGCCGAACCAGCGCGCGATGCGCTCCGGGTTGGACATGGCCAGGCGCTTGGGGAGGATTTCGCTGAGCCAGAGCGTGACGAGCGTGAGGCCGATGACGACGGTGACGAGCGAGATGATGTGGGCGTGGCGTTCGAACGCCGGGAACTGGTGCGCGATCCACTCCTGGAAGCGGTCGGCGAGCGAGGCTTCGCCCAGGGCGCCCAGCGAGAGCGTGATGACCGTGATTCCGATCTGGATGGTGGAGATGTAGCGCGTCGGCTCCTCGACCATGCGCAGCGCGTGGCGGGCGCCGGGGTCGCCTCGATCGGCGGCTTGTTCGAGCCGGACCTTGCGGGAGGCGACGATGCCGATCTCCGCTGCGACGAGCAGGGCGTTGATCAGGAGGAGCAGGGCGATGAGAGCGATATCGAGCACGCGGGAGAGGGTAGCGAGATTCACTCGCCGATCGCGGCGAGTGATTTTCTCGGACCCTTCCGGTTTTTCCTTGCACACCTGCGGGTTCGGCGGGTAGCTTTGTCCAGTCCCCTGGATGGGGGCGTTTCGCGGCGAAGTGCCGCGGTTCGAACCGAGGGAGTCTGAGGATGGCAACGACCCGTTGTGGCTGGGCGCAGACGTCGGTATTGGCAGGCTTAGTGTTGCTCAGCGCTGCGGGCGCGGTGATGTCGGCGCGGGGCGAGAAGAAGGCCGAGCGGGGCACGTGCGGAGTCGAGTGCGCGGCGGCGTCGTCCAGCTGTCCATCGAAGCCGCCTGCGGAGCACGCGCTCGCAACGGGCCTGCGCGACACGCTTGCGCGGGTGGATGAGGGCTATCGGCGGATGATCGAGAACCGCATCGCCGGTAGCAATCCGCGTGGTGCGAAGATGAGCGCGTGCTTCGCGCCGGGCACGCCCAAAGAGGTGATGGAAGCGTTCCGCGCGACCGAAGCGCGGCTGAACAACTTTGACGACCGGTTCCAGTTCGCGGCGAGGTGGGGGGCGACCGCGATGGTTCCTTCGGCGACGCCGTTCGGGAAGCCGACGACGATCACCTGGTCGATCGTGCCGGACGGGACGCCGATCGACGGATTCAACGGAGAGCCCGCGGCGGCGTCGAACCTGCGCGCGCGGCTCAACGCGATCTACGGCAGCCAGGCGGTGTGGCTGCCGATCATTCAGTCGGTGTTCGACCGCTGGGCGCAGGTGAGCGGGCTCAAGTATGTGTACGAACCCAATGACGACGGGGCGGCGCTCTCGTCGCCGAGCGGACAGACGAGCCCGTTCTTCGGGATCGTGGGCGTGCGGGGCGACGTGCGCATCTCCGGCCACACGATCGACGGGAACTCGGGCGTGCTCGCGTACAACTTCTATCCGGATCCTGCCGACGCCGTCGGCGGCGACATGGTCATCGACACCGGCGACAACTTCTTTGACGACACGACGAACAACTCGGTGCGGCTGCGCGACGTGATGATGCACGAGCACGGGCACGGCATCGGGCAGGCGCACGTCTGCCCGATCGAGACGTGGAAGCTGATGGAGCCGTTTGTCGCGACCAATTTCGACGGGCCGCGCCACGACGACATCCGGCATGCGCAGTATTCCTATGGCGACGTGAACGAACCGAACGACTTTGCGGCGGAAGCGACGAACCTGGGATCGCTGGACTGCGCGGACACGCTGAAGCTGGGCGATCTGCCCGCCGCGGCGGCGCCCAATGCGGGGGCGATTACCGAGGTGCCGTTCGCCTCGACGCTTTCGATCTCGGATATCAACGACGATGATTTCTACAAGTTCACGGTGAGCGGCGCGGCGGCGATCAGCGTGACCGCGACCCCGATGGGGTATACGTATGACGATTCGGCGCAGGCTTGCTCGGGCCAGTCGGGCTCGTGCTGCTCCGGCAATCCGACCAACTCGCTGAGCACGATCGACCTGGCGATCAACATTGTGAAATCGGACGGGACGACGCTGGTGGCGTCTGCGAACGCGACCGGCGCGGGCGCGGCCGAAAGCCTGGTGAACGCGCTGCTGCCCGCGGCCGGGACGTACTACATCCAGATCAAGCCGGCGGGCGCGGTGTCGAACGCGCAGTTCTATTCGCTGTCGATCCGGACCGAAGCACGCACGGTGGTCGCGTCGGTCGATGCGAACGCCAAGCTCGCGGTGCCGGCGGGCGAACTCGTGCCGGTGGCGATGCAGATTGCGAACGGGACGGAGACGTTCAGCCTCGCGCAGAGCAAGTTCTTCTATCGCGTCAGCGGCGGGCCTTTCAAGGAAGCGCCGATCTATGACCACGGGGGTGGGCAGTATGTCGCGGCGCTGGCGGACGTGCCGTGCAGTGCGGCGGTGAGCTTCTACGCCGAACTGCGCTCGACGAGCGGAACGCTGGTGCGTCTGCCCTGCAGCGGGTCGTACGCGGCGCGCAGCGGCGAATCGACCAGTGTCTACTCAACGGACTTCAGCAGCACGACGGGCTGGGTGGTCGGACCGAACACGGCAACCGCTGGTCTGTGGACTTCCGGTCTGCCGGTGGCAACGGCCGCCCAGCCGGGCGCCGACCATACCGGGCCGGGCGGGACGTGCTTCTTCACCGGACAGGGTGTGGTGGGTGGAGGAATTGGCGCAGCCGATGTGGATGGGGGGAGCACGCTGCTGACCAGCCCGACGTTCAATCTCGCGGGCAGGCAGGAAGCGGAGATCTCGTACTGGCGGTGGTACTCCAACGGCGCCGGCGGCGCGCCGTACAGCGACACGTTCATCGTTCAGGCCAGCAACGATGGCGGCTCGACCTGGGCGACGGCCGAGACGGTCGGCCCCGGCAGCGTGACCGACATCAACGTCAATCCCGGTTGGCGCTTCAAGAGCTTCCGGCTCACCACGATCGGGCTGGCGCCGACGGCCAACGTCAAGGTTCGCTTCAATGCGCAGGACACCGGCACGGGCTCGCTGGTGGAAGCGGCGGTGGACGATTTCGCCGTGCGGGCGCTTGGGTGCAACGTGGTGACGTGGTGCAAGGGCGACCTTAACCTGGATGGGACGGTGGAGGACTCCGACTTCGTGGTGTTCTCGTCGGCGTACAACGCGCTGGATTGCGCGGATCCGCTGATGCCGGTGGGTTGCCCGAGCGACCTGAATAACGACGGCGTCGTGGATGATGCGGACTTTGTGGTGTTTGCCGCGGCGTATGACGCGCTGTTGTGTCCGTAGCCGGTTCTTCGCCCGAACAGCTCTGAAGCGCCCCGCGTTGCCGGGGCGTTTTTCTTTTTGATTTGCTGACAGCCTGGCCAGCCGGGTGACGCATGGAACAGCGGCCGAAAGGCGGCCGCATGGGGCCGGCCGGCGGAGGGGAAGCCCGCGGCCGGTTGATCACTCGCTTCCCATCGGAGTTCTGTCATGTTCCTGAAGACCAAGTTGTCGATGCTGGCCGGGCTGGTGCTGAGCGCGGGCTCGTGCTTCGCGGCGATCACCACGCTCGGAAGCCTTTCCAACTTTGATTGCCCCAACAACACGGGCGAAACGTGCGATGAGTTTGAAGTGGAACTGGAAGGCCCGCAGGTTGAGGATGTGTATTACACCTGGGGCAATTACAACTACGGCAAGCCGGCGATCTCGCGCAACGCGACGCTGACGGGCACGCTGCTGACGTACAAACTCGCGGGTCACAGCACGGCGCCGGGTGCGATCGAGCACTTCGGCGTGACGCTGCGGAATTTCGGTCTCTTGACCGCGACGACCTGCCGCTGGAAGCACAACGGCGTGGTGGTCGGCAGCGGGCCGTTCGCGCACCCGCCGGTGATCATCCCGCAGACAACGGAAGTAGAGACGCCGGAAGCGGAAGTTGAAGTGGAGACGATCGAGCCGCCGGAACTGGAGGATCCGGAGCAGGGCGTGTGGATCCGGCGCTACTACGTGAGCGTGCCGCGGGAGGTGAACCT
>JAFEBN010000086.1 GCA_018242645.1 Planctomycetota bacterium
AGCGCCAACCACCAGCGCCAAAAGCACAACTCCGATGAGGATCATCAACACGCCGTGACCCGTCATGAGCTGTTCGGCGGTCTTGGCCGTCGGCGGCCGTGGGCGCTCGCTCAGATCGCCCGTCGGAACTTGCGCCAACGCCGTCGCTCCGGACACGATCAGGCCCGACAGCGACACCAACATGCCGGCCGATCGGCCGCAAATCCACTTCTTCATGCCGTTACTGTACCGCGCCCGGTCTGCCCAGGGCATCGGGTACCCGCCCCGGATTCCGGCCCCATTTCAGCCCATCGCGACCGGGCCGCTCAAGGGGGTCAGGATCCCTTGTTGAGAACACCCGGTTCCCGGCGGCGCAAACGGGCGGCTGATCCGGTCGAATTCCCGAGTTGGAACATGGACTGTCCGCCAGCGCTCGCTGCGGCAGACCATCGCCCGCTCGTATGCCCGCACCGGCACGCTGCGGAGCGCGTACCAGCGCCCCCGATTCTCGAAGAGGTCATGAAAAAGCGCGTCCGGTGGCTGCTCTTCGCACCAGTACACGAACACAAACACGGCCTCGAATCCGCGCCCGAACAGCCCCTCCCAGGTTCGCAGGCTTTCCACGTCGTCTTTGGTAACCCAGTTCTGCATCGCCGAGCGAGCCGGGGGGAGACGCAGCAGCACAGGACCGTCGGATGATCGAGCCCGCGTCGAGGGCTTCCGATGCGCCAGCCGCCGCCCTTTCACTTCAACCAGCAGATTGGTGCTCTCGCCATAGAGAACGAAGTCGAACGACTTCACCGCGAGCCCGGGTTCAGGACCCTGGCCCCCGACCGGCCCGCACAGTCCGGGAAGCAGCGCTTTCTTGGCCTCATCAACCGCGACGTAGGGAATGCGACGGTCGCGTAGAAAGTCCTCGAACGCGACTTCGTAGTGGTGCCGTCGCTGCGTCATGACTTCACCACCCCCAAATCCTGCCGGCAATCTCGAACGCCCTACTTGGGCTGGGCGGCCTTGGGCGCTTCGGGCTTGGCGGGTCCGCTGGGCTGGGTCTTGCCGCCGGAGCGGAGGATCAGCACATCCAGCAGGTCCTGCTCGGCCTTCTTGTAGCTCTCCATCGAGTCCTGGAGCAGCTTGTACTGCGCATTGAGCATGTCCGGCGTCGGGCCCGCGCCGCCCTTGGCGGAATTGGCCAGTGCCAGCGTGTGCTGCATGCCCTCGGTCGCCGAACGGAGGTCGCTGACGGCATCCGCGTAGGCGTTGGCCGCCCAGAAGAGCACGTCGGTCTCGAGTTCCTTCTTGCTCGGCTGGAAGAACAGCCGCCAGGGTTGAGCCCGGATTTCCACGACCGCCCGCTTGGCCTGATCGGTCATCAGGCGCAGGTTGGCGACCGAGCGGCGCAGCTCGGGCAGTTCCGTGGCGCACCAGCCCTCGATGCTCTTGGTGATGTTGTCCACGGAGGGAACGGTTTGGGTTTTGAGCGTCGAGGCGATGTCCTTGGCGTCGCTCGTGATCGAGTGGATGTTGCCCCGGTTCTCCTCGATGACCTCGTTCACGTTGCCCAGCAGCTTGCCGAAGTTCTCGACCTTCGAGTTGAAGTTCGACGCCAGCGGACTGAGATCCTTGCTGAAGTTGCTGACGTTGGTGAGGGTGAGGTCGAACTTGCTGGTCCAGTCGGGCCAGCGCTCGCGGGTCGACTTGGTGATCGTCTGCACGTCGTCGAAGATGCCGTCGATCTTCGCGCGGTTCGCGTTGATCAGCTCGTTGAGGTCGGCGATGGTGTCCTGCGTGCTGTCCAGCAGCTTGCGGACGTCGTCCTGCGTGAGCCCGAACTGCGAGAGGAACCCGCCCGCGGGCCGTCCGTCGATGGTTGATCCCGCGGCCAGCGCCGTGCCCCCCGAGCCGACATTCGAGATGTTGATCCAGCTCTGGCTGCCGAGCAGCGGGCGCTCCAGCCCGATGATGGCGTTGCTGAACAACGGGTACTGCGAGCCGATCCGCACCCCCACAAGCACGTGCGAGGCATCGTCGTCAAAGCCGACGCTCGTGACCGAGCCGATTTTCTGTCCGCCCAGGGTGACCTGGCTGTCGGGCTTCAGGCCCGGTGCGCCCTCGTTCATTTTGAAGCGCACGGTGAACTGCTTGCTGGGGCGGAAACGCTCCAGCACGTTGGTCAATGAGAACGCGATCACGATCGCGAGGGCGACGCTCCCCAGGAGGAACAGGCCGGCCAAAACCGTGTAGCGAGATGGGCTCCGAAGCGACATGTTGCCAGAGAGTAGCCGAAATCGGGCCGCGCTTCAGCCCTTGGAGCGCCGAAACAGGCCGGTTCCTCCGGCGGAGCCTACTCGGCGCGTCGCTTCCACGCTGGGCGTCGGAAGAATCTGCTCGACCGGCACGCCCAGAAGATCGGCCTCGAACGCGGCTTCCGAGCGGCGCTCCGTGATCGGGCCTTCCGCGTCACCCCGCAGGAATTGCCGAATCAGCCGCTCGGTCTGGGGAAGCTCCTTGGCCTCCTGATCCGAGAGTTTCCGCAGGTTGTCGTACCAGTCGCGGGTTTCGACCTTGAGCATCTTGCCCCGGTCCAGCATCGCCATGCGGTCGGCGATGGTGAAGGCCGAGTCCATTTCGTGCGTCACGACGACGCTGGTCACGCCGAGCTGCTTGGAGAGATCGATGATCAGCCGGTCGATCTGGGCGCTGGTGACGGGGTCCAGCCCGGCGGACGGTTCGTCATAAAAAAGAATCTCGGGGTCGAGCGCCAGGGCGCGGGCCAGCCCGGCACGCTTCTTCATGCCGCCGGAGATCTGCGAGGGGTACTTGTTGGCGTGCTCGCGCAGCCCGACCAGCTCGAGCTTGATCTTGACCTGGATGTCGATGATTTCCTGTGAGATATCGGTGTGTTCCTGCATCGGCAGGGCCACGTTCTCCGCGATCGTCATGGAGTTGAACAGCGCGCCGGACTGGAACAGAATGCCGAAGCGCTTACGGACTTCCGCGAGCTTGTCTTCGTTCCCGCCGCCGGTTTCCGTGCCGACCAGGGGCGACATGTCCTGCCCGAAGAGCACCACCTTGCCCCGGTCGGCGGGAAAGCTTCCGATGATGACACGCAGCAGCGTCGACTTGCCCGACCCCGACCCGCCCATGATCACCATGGTCTCGCCGGGAAAAACCTCCAGGTCGATCGATTCGAGCACGGTGCGGCCGTCGAAGATCTTCGCGACCTGCTGACAGGAAATCACCGGCGGCTTTTTGGAGGTTGGTTCGGCCACGAGAAGAGGATACCGCTTAACCGGGCTTCTTGGGAGTCACAGGCGCGGTCTTCGGGGCGGGCGTTGGGCTAGGGGGAGCCGCCTGCGGCGCGGCGCCCGCGTCCTTCTCCGGGCTCTCGTCTTTCTCGCCGTCGCTCGAAGCCGGCATCTGCTTGGTCTTCACCGTGCCGTTTTTCAACTCAAACGAGTTTCCCGGCAGCAGTGTCGGGTCGATCAGGGTCACAATCACGCCGCCCTCGCCCAGCAGGCTCATGTTGCGGATGGGCAGCGCCTTGATCACACCCTCTCCCGAAGGCGGATTGCTCGGCTTGGCCTTGGCGCCTTGATCGATCTCCAGCATGAGCAGCACCGGGCCCTTGGCGAACTTCAGCGGCAGCGGGATCGTGTTGTTGGGCGGGTTCTTGAGGTTCTGCATCAGCGGGCCGAGCTTGGTGTACATCTCGATGATGTTGCCGATGCCCGTCGGCGCGCTCTCGAACTCCCCGAATTTCTCGCGATACTGCGAGCGGAACTGCTCAAGCATTTCCGGCGTCAACTGATCGGCCGATCGAGTGACGAAACGTCCCTTGACCTTGTCCCACTCGCCATCCTTGATCTCCGTCATCACCACCGCCGTCGAGCCGACGATCTGCTTGTCGAAGACGCTCACGATCTGCCACGCGCCGTAACCCAGTGCGGTCCAGAACGCCGTGCTGAGCAGGCCGATGACCAGCGCCGCGATTGCGAGCCCGGTGCCGCCGACGCGACCCTTGCTCCCCGAAATTCCCACCAGCGCAAAGACCGCCAGCAGCGAGGCGATGATCCCCGGCCCCGGCAGAAAGCAGGGCAGCGCGAAGACCAGCGCCAGGATGGCCACGATGCTCGTGCGCTCCGGTCCCCAGTTGATGTCCCGCTCCGCCGGCGCATTGAAGCTAGTCATGCCCCGAGGGTATGACTCAACCGGCACGTCCGACTGCCGCCTCGGTCGAGGACCGCAGCGACGCCACGCACCGGATCACGATCTCGCTCGCCCGGACAATCTCTTCCGCCGTCGTCTCGCGGCAAAGGCTGAACCGCACCGATCCGTGCGCCCGCTCGGCCGGAACGCCCATGGCGATCAGCACCGGTGACGGATCAAGCGAGCCCGAGGCGCAGGCTGAGCCCGCGCTCGCGCATACGCCGCTTTCCGACAGGGCGAGCAGGATCGCTTCGGCTTCGAGCCAGGGAAAGCCGATGTTTGATGTGTTCCAGAGCCGCGCCGCTCCGGCTCCGTTGACCGTGGCCCCCGGACAACCCGCCAGCACCCGCCGTTCGAACTCGGCGCGAAGGCCGTCGAGCCGCACACGCTCGGATTCATCCGCGAGCCACTGCGTTGCCCGGATTGCCGCGGCGCCTGCGGCCAGGATGCCGACCACGTTTTCCGTGCCCGCACGACGTCCGAGTTCCTGATTGCCCGGCATCATCGGGCGCAGCTTGACGCCCGGACGAACATACAGGCAGCCCAGCCCCTTGAGCCCGTGGAACTTGTGCGCCGACAGGCTCAGCATCGCCGGGTTGAACGCGCCGATGCGAGCGGGCTGCTTGCCCACCCATTGCACACCGTCGCAGTGATACGGAACATTCGCGGCATTGCAGAGCGCCGCGATTTGCTCAACGGGCTGAATCACACCCGTCTCGTTGTTCGCCCATTGCACGCTCACGATGGCGGCGCCGTCGTTGATCGCCTGCACGACCGATTCGAGCTGTACCACGCCGTCGCCGTCGACCTGAAGGCGTCGGAATCGCACTTCTCCCTTTGCTTCCAGCTCTTTCAGCAGCTCGCGAACCGCGGAGTGCTCGACGGGCGACGCCGCCACCAGCGGAGGCTCGGCGCCCGCGGGCCTGGCGCCAAGCACCCCCCGGATTGCCAATTGCACCGATTCCGTGCCGCTGGAGACAAACGTGAGTTCGCGGGGTTTGCAGCCGATCAGTTCAGCGATCGCCTTGCGCGCCAGTTCAACCTGCGCCCGCGCGTGCTGCCCGGGCCGGTGCACGCTCGACGGGTTCTGCCAGGCTTCGCGCATCGCCATGTCGGCCGCAGCAATGGCGGCTTCGCACGGACGGGTCGTCGCGTTGTTGTCGAGGTAGATCACGGTGCACTCGCGAATGGGACGAAGCTGCCCCCCGTGGAGCGCGCGGGCTTGCCACGGAGTTCGAGCATTCCTCATTCTTCGCCGGATCAGGCCTTCTCGGCCGCTTTGCCCACCAGGATTCGGGCCACCACGTCCTGCGGGTGAACGCCCTGCGAATCGGCCCCGTGATCGCCGTAGCCCATGGCCGCGACGACGCCGTAGCCCATGCCGATGTGGATCAGCAGCCAGGCGATCACGTCCGCGCTGAAGCGGCCTGTCACCTTGTGTTCATCCTGGGCGAGCTTGATTTCCTTCGAAATGAAGGCGTGCAGGTTGTCCATGTGGCGCTTCACCGCCGCCTCGATCCCCTGGTCGTCAACTTCCGTGATCGCCTGCAGCAGCACGCGATAGTCGTCGCGCCCGCTCTTGGTCACCATCGGGTTGTCGCCGAGCAGGCGCAGCAGCCGTTCCGCAGGGTCTTTCGCGCCCGAGAGGTGCTTTTCCCACGTGGAGATGGTCCGTTCGCTCGAGCGATCGATCAGCGCGATGAACAGATCCCGCTTGGAATCAAAGTGCCGGTAGATGATGGGCTCGGTGACGCCCGCCGCTTTGGCGAGTTCCGCCGTCGTCGTTCGCGCGTAGCCGACCTTCGCAAACAAGACCGCGGCATGGTCCAGAAGCTGCGACCTTCGCTGTTCAGCAGGCAACCGGCTCATGCTCGACGCTTTCCCTCCCGATCAGTCTTGCCCAATGGACCCACGGGCGCGTACGCCCCTCTGGCCGTTATCGGCCACCCAGCGGCTACAGGTTAGTAAGGAATCACAAGGGAGTCGATTCCGGAGGCGGAACCGGGTCATATCCGCCCTTGGAAAACGGATGGCACCGGCACACCCGCTTGGTCGCCATCCAGCCCCCTCGAAAACCCCCGTACTGCTTCAACGCTTCCGCGGCATAGTGGGAACACGTCGGCCAGTAGCGGCACTGGCCCCCCAACAGAGGCGAAAGCGTCCACTGATACAGCCGAACCCCGGCCAGCAGGGGCACCGCCGCAATTCGGGCCAGGGGACCGACCCGACTCATGGCTTGGCCTCACGGCGCTTCCAGTCTCGGTCCAGTTTTTCGACCGCGTCCGCCAGCCATCGCCGGTATTGCTCCAGCCCCGGATCGTCGTGCCGTCGGGAGGTGACCAGCAGGTCGTAGCTGCCCCGGTCCCCGGTTCGGTCGACGGGGATCTCGAACTGCAGAAGCCGAAAGGCCTCCCGCAGGCATCGTTTCAGCCGGTTTCGGGCGACTGCACCGCCGAACGGTCGGCCGATGGACATGCCCAGGCGAGGATGATCGAGCCCGTTGCGGCGGGAATGAACCATCAGCGGCCCGCTCGGGGTTTTCATCCGCGCAGCGTGCACGGCCTCAAACTGACGTCGATGCGTCAGGCGGTGTTTGGGCCTGAAAAGCAGGCGGGCCATGAAGGATGCTAGAGAGGCCGAAAGCGGCTCAGCCCCGGCGACGGCTCGCGGGCAGAAGGCCCACGAACACCAGGACCGCCCCGACGACGAGAATCCACGGACGGGTCTTGTCGTCCGAGACCATGCGGCTCAGCGTGCTGTCGAGCTTGCGGAATTCCGGCAGTTCGATCGGGTCGGGTTCCAGATTCGGGAAGACGCTCGCGCTGCCGGCCTTGATATCCGTGTAGCCGCCCCGGCTCGAGCCCACCCCGATGGGGACCCGGTCGGCCGGGATCTGGTTGAGCTGGCTTGCCGCGAGGGCCAGAACCAGAGGCTTTTCGCCCGCGTGAAGCGCCGAAGCGAACTCGTCGTACCGCTTGAGCCGCACCTGGCGATGCTGCTCGACCAGCAAGGCCCGGTCGCGCTGCCAGTAGGCCTCGCGCACCTGATTTGCCGCGGGTATGAGCACGCTGGCCAGGAGCAGCGTCAGCCCGGCGATGACAAACAGCCACCCCGGATCAAGCAGAACCGGGGTCTTGCTCGTTCGCTCCTCGGTCTGGATGGACATATCGGCGGCCATGTGCACGTCAACCGTATCGGGCGAACACCCGCGCGAGCGCAAAAATCCGGCCCGGTCAGGGCGAGGGATCGGTTTACCCCATCTGCCGCGGCCCCACGTATCCCCTCGCCCGATCTACCATCTGACCTTCTCATGGCGCGTCGGGTCGTCATTACGGGTATCGGTGTGGTCAGCTCACTGGGTGTCGGACATGGTCCGCTCTGGGAGGGCCTTTGTGCCGGTCGGTCCGGGTTTACCAAGCCAACGCTCTTCGACCCCGCCGGGTTCAAGTCGCACCTGGCCGGCCAGGTGCCCGGCGATTTCGGGGCCAAAGACTTCGTTCCCAAGAGCTACCGCAAGGCCGTCAAGGTCATGGCGCGCGATAGCGAACTTGCGGTTGCCGCTGCCAAGCTCGCCGTCGAAGATGCCGGACTTGTCACCCGCGGCACGCTCGACGGGGCGCCGGGAGAAGCGACCTATCCCAGTGCCCGCATGGGTTGCCAGATCGGCGCTGGTCTGATCAATGCCGAGACGGATGAACTCACCTCCGCGCTCGCAACATCCACCAACGACTCGGGCGCGTTCGATTACAAGAAGTGGGGGGCGGCCGAGGGCGGCGGGGGCGGGATGAACAACCTGCAGCCGCTCTGGATGCTCAAGTACCTGCCTAACATGCTCGCCTGCCACGTCACCATCATCCATGGTTGCGAAGGCCCGAGCAACACCATCACCTGTGCCGAGGCGAGCGGCCTGCTCTGCGTGGGCGAGGGGATGCGCGTGATCCAGCGTGATGCCGCGGATATCTGCTTCTCCGGGGGATGCGAGAGCAAGATCAACCTGATGGGCACGCTCCGCTGGACGTTGCTGGGCCGACTGGCCCCCTGCACCGAGAGCGATCGGCCCGAGATCATCGTGCGTCCGTTTGATGCGAGCTCCCGCGGCACGCTGCTTGGCGAGGGCGGCGGGCTGCTCGTGCTCGAAGAAGCGGGCAAAGCGAGCGCTCGCGGCCGCGTGGCGTACGCGGAAGTGGCCGGTTTCGGCGCCGCGCACTCGCCTCCCCCGGCGTATGAAGCAATCCGGTCCAGCCAGCGCCGCAGCACGGACGATCAGCCCGGCGACGGCGTCCGTTTCGCGATCGAAGCCGCGCTGGCCGATGCCGGCATCAGCGCCGACAAGATCGATGCGATCGTGCCCACGGCGCTCGGCGTGACGCGGGCGGATGAAGAGGAACTGGCCGGCCTGCAGGCCGTGTTCGGCCCCCGGCTCGCGCAGATCGAACTCATCACCCTCACGCCTGCCATCGGACAAAGCGTCGCGGGCCAGGGGGCGCTGCAGCTCGCGGCGGGCGCGCTCGCGCTGAAGCATCAGACGCTCCCGGCGCGCGTCCACGCGGGCACGTGCGATCCAAAGCTCCGGGCGGGTCCGGTGGCGCAGCGTGCCGCGAAGCTCGAGCACGTGCTTGTGGTCACCAGCGCGCTCGGCGGACAGAACGCAGCGGTCGTCCTCCGCCGAACTTAACAATTGGAATCACCACGAGTTCCTACAATCAGCGTGCATCATCGCGGGCGCCGCCCGCGGCAGACTACGGAGCGCGACCATGAGCGACTACAGAGGCGAGGGGCGGGGTGATGGGCGGGGAGGCTATGGCTACGGCAGAGGTCGCCAGCAGGGCGGTCGCGACGGCGGCCAGCGCCGCGGCATCCCGCTTTCCGAACTCGATCCCACGCTTACATCCATCAGCCACAAGGTCATCGGCTGCGCCCGTGATGTGCACATCGCGCTCGGCGGCGGCTACGACGAGTCAACGTACATGACCGCGCTGCAGCAGGAGATGCGTGCGCAGGGCGTCAACTTCAAGCACAACCACTCGATCCCCGTCAAGTACAAGGATCAGGTGGTCGGACACTCGATCTGCGACCTGTTCATCGAGGATCGCTTCATCGTCGATGTGATGGCCCGCTACGGCGACGTCTCGGGCGCCGAGCGCTCGGTGCTCCGCGCCCAGCTCAAGGCGGCTGATCTGGAACTGGGTCTCATCATCAACTTCGCCGGGCGTCTGCTCAAGGACGGCCTGGTCCGCGTGCTCAACGTCGACAAGATCAATGCCGCCAAGGGCATCGCTCCCGGTTCGTACGACGGCGCCGAAGGTCAGGGCGGCGACGACGCACAGATGTACGACTTCGACGAAAAGGGCTGAGCCGCGCACATGGCCGAACGTGTCGTTATTACCGGTACGGGCTGGGTGACGCCGCTGGGCTGCGACGTCGAGACGGTCTGGTCCCGCCTGCTCAAGGGCGACAGCGGCATCGGACCCGTCTCGCACTTTGATGCCTCCACCTGCGCCACCAATTTCGCGAGCGAAGTGAAAGACTTCGATCTCGCGCGGTTCCTTGACGATCCCTCGCCACACCAGATGGCCAGTATCGGCACGCACTACGCGCTGGGCGCCGCGGCACAGGCGTGGAAGCAGTCGAAGCTCGCCGACGCCAGGTTCCAGCGCCGGCGCTTCGGCATCTATCTCGGATCCGGCGAAGGACAACTCGACTACACCAACTTCCTCGCGGCCAACCTCAAGGGGTGGAGCGCGGAGAAGCGCTCGGTCGACGGCGGCGCGTGGGCGCAGCAGGCGCTGGGCACGATGACCGCCGTGCGCGAGATCGAGCAGGAACCCAACCTGGCGATGAGCCATGTCGCGGCCGAGTTCGGCTGCCGCGGCCCCGCGTTCAACTGCATGACCGCCTGCGCCGCCAGCACGCAGGCCATCGGCGAAGCGTTCGAGATCATCCGCCGCGGCGACGCCGACATCATGTTCGCCGGCGGCAGCCACTCGATGATCCACCTGCTGGGCATGACCGGGTTCATCCGGCTCACCGCGATGAGCCAGCGCCGCGATACGCCGCAGACCGCGGCACGCCCGTTCGACCAGACACGCGACGGGTTCGTGATGGGCGAGGGCGCGGGCATGATCATCCTCGAGTCACTCAGCCACGCCCAGAAGCGCGGCGCGCCGATCCTGGCCGAAGTCGCGGGCTATGGCAGCACGGCCGATGCGTTCCGCATCACCGATATCCAGCCTGACGGGCGCGGCGCGGTCGGTGCGATGGCGCAGGCTCTCAAGCAGGCGGGCGTTTCGCCCCGCGAGGCCGGC
>JAFEBN010000087.1 GCA_018242645.1 Planctomycetota bacterium
GGCGTCCGCCAGCGTCTGCAACCGCGCCGCGTCGGGTGCCTGGCGTCCCAGTGCTTCCAGCCGCCGGCTCAGTTCTCGCCGGTCGGCGTTCATGCACGCCTCCAGCCGCATCCGAAGGGACAGCGGCGAGAGGGGCGTCCCGCTCAAATTGGGTCCGGCGTTGCCGTTCACCCGCAAGTCTATTTCTTCGGCATCGTGCCGAGATCGATCACCGCCCCGTTGGGCTGGTAGTAATCGACATCAAGGTCGTCGGTGCTGACGCTTGTGAAGACCATGCAATTGCGTCCCTGGTGCGCCGCATACGCCAGGTCTCCGCCCGAAGGCCCAGCGACATCGCCGTTGCGTGGCCGATGCACGTGGAAATGAAAATGAGCGATCGCCCGATCGCTGGAGAGAATCATCTCCTCCGGCGCCACGAATTCCGTGTCGTTCGGACGCTGCCCCGGCCGCGGCGGGAACAGCCACGCCACGATCTTCCCCGGGTCGGATCCGGCTCCTGCCCCGTCCGCGACGTTCTGCGTCGTCAGAATTAATCCCCCGTACTCGGTCGTCTTGTCTTCCCGGTCGAGATCGACGTAGACGAACATCCGCTCCACAAACCCCTTCTGTCGCACCGCCCGGTCCAGCAGGCTGATCGTCAGCAAATCCCCCCATGAGAGCTGGTGTTCCCACACCTCAACCTGTTCTTTCGCCGCCTTCACGATGCCTTGTGCTTCGTTTTGCCGCTGGACCGTGGTGCGGCCGCCGATGGTTGTTTTCAGGTCGGAGATCAGTGCCGCGCGGTCTTTCTCAAACAGGTCCTTGTGATACGTCGCCGCCACGCGCACAGACTCCAAGTGGCGCAGCTGAAGGCCGGCGAGCTTGTCCGGGGGCATGGTCGCGACGATGGCCTGGACCTCGCCCCACCAGGCGGCGTTGCGCCGGTTCTTGGGATCGGCAAGACGCTGCAGCCAGCGAAGCTCTTCGCCGGTGATCGGGATCACCTTGAGCTCGTTCACCGAGCGCCGGAGCAGCAGCACCGTGGCCTGGTCGGAACTGGTAATCGTCGCGTCTTCGAGCAGGCGACGGCGGTATTCGCCCGTCGTATCGAGCTTGCCCAGGACGTCGTACGCGTCGGCCCGAGTGCGGGATTTGAAATCCGCGGGGGAATCCGGATCTTCGTCGGGGGGGTTGAGGAAGACCTGGAAGACTGTTTCGACCAGGGGTGTGCTGCCCGAGAGTTTGATGAGTGCGATGCGCTCGGCGCGGTCTTCATCTTTCACCATCGGCACGTCGCGGGAGTAGCTGCGGATGAGCGCGGGAATGCAATCTGTCCAACCTTTGGCGGACGCGGTCTGGCAGAGGATCAATTCCATCTCGCGGCTGGGCTCGCGCGGGATCATGAGACGCGTCAACTGGCGGGTGTCGTCGATGTACTTGGGGTCCGGGTCGTACGCCAGCTTGAGGTAAAGCCGCGCCCGAAGGGCGGGGGGCAGCGATGCGGACCAGATCATGTCTTTGAACGTCGCGCGTATGGCGGCCTTGTCTTCGGGTGATTGCTCGGCACGCTTCCAGGCGTTATCCGCGGCCATCTCGCGTTCGTTGAGCGGCCGCTGCGGGTTGCGGAGAACGGTCATGGGCTCAGACTCGAGCCGCTTCTGCGAGTTGGAGGCGCAGCCCGATATCGGCAGCAAACCCGCGAAGCACAGGACGGTGAAGGCGATACAAAGTCCGGGAATCCGCATGGGCACAGTCTACGACTCGCCGGGGCCGGATCGGGGGGTACGTCGAGGTCCGCGGCGCACTACAATCAAGGCGTGAATACCAGTGCCGTGCCCACCTCGGACCAGATTCGCGATCGCGTGGCGAAAGTGATCAGTCTTATCAGACCCGCCGTGCAGTCTGACGGGGGTGATGTGGAACTGGTCGGGATCACGTCGGATGGCATGGTGGAAGTGCGCCTGCACGGCGCGTGCGTCGGCTGCCCCTCCAGCCGGATGACCCTTCAACTGGGTATCGAGCGAAACCTGAAGGCCCATGTCCCCGAGGTGCACGGGGTCCGGGCGGTCTCCTGACCGGCTGCGAACTCGCAACTCGTTCAAAAAACGGTGCTTACGTTCCTTTTTCTGGCCGGAAGATCCGGAAAAAGGCTTTCATGCCGCGAACCGGTCTGGTATACCATTGCCTCGGTGGATCGACATCGCCTCGTGGTGGAGGCACGGTGAATCGGTGGGGAGGGCGCCCCGGAAAGGAACCGCCCAAGCCAGGGAGTGGTGACATGTTGGTCATTACGCGTCGCGAGGGAGAGGAAATCGTCATCGGAGACCCGCGCAACCCCATCGGGGTTGTCCGTATCGCCTCCATCAAGGGCGAGCGGGTGCGTGTTGCCTTTGATTTCCCGCGGCAGGTGGAAATCCATCGGCGCGAGATCGCGGACCAGATCGCAACGCAGGAACCGTCGGTGGTGGGGACGATCCGCCCGGCTTCGCCGGCCTGAGCTACATGTGATCGCGCTGGATGCGTGAACCGCAGCCGCGGATCGCCGCGACTTCGATTTCTATTTTCCTGCGCGGGTCGGCGAGACCCGCCTTGATCATCGTCGCGGCCGGCGCGGACCTCCAAAGTCCCGGCGCAGCGCCCGCCGGCACCGGGGGAACTCCGCCGCATCCGGCAGGATGTAAAGCACCCCGGACGGCATCCTGAAGCGAAGACCCCGCGCGGGCGAGGGCCGCTTCCCCCTTGGCGCAAGCACTGACTCGCCTGTGATTCCAAATCGGGCGCGAGCGTCACCGAGCCATAGTCAAAGCCGGTGGTGCCGGAGACGAAGGTGCTCTCGCCGACGATGACAGCGCGAGAGTGATCGATCCCGCGCTTAATGGTTGAGCCCGAAGAGATGCATCGTTTCGTCGGCTCGCCGGCGCCCGTTGGGGGCTTATTCCGGCTTGCCACCCGACATGTCGTAAATCCAGTTGTCGCCGGCTCGGTTCCAGTTGAGGACTTCGCCCGGGGCGAAAAAGAGCTTGAGTTCGCGCTCGGCGGCCTCGGGGCTGTCGCTGCCGTGGATGAGGTTGAACGAGTTGCTGACGCCGAAGTCGCCGCGGATGGTGCCGGGGTTGGCCTTGCTGCCGAAGGTGGCGCCCATCATGTTGCGGGCGATGGTGATCGCGCCGTTGCCGCGGACGGCCATGACGACCACCGGGCTGCTGGTCATGAACTTCACGAGGCCGGCATAGAACGGCTTGCTCTGGTGCGCTTCGTAGTGTGTGGCGGCGAGCTGCTGGCTGATCTGCATCAGCTTCATGCCGACGATCTGCAGGCCCTTTTCCTCGAAGCGGCTGATGATGCGACCGGAAAGGCCGCGCTGAACGGCGTCGGGCTTGAGAATGATGAGCGTGGTTTCCACCGGGCAATCTCCAAAGGGCTTGCGGAATCGGATGAATTGGGGGCAATACTAGCCCGCATTTGCCGGGATTTGGGCAAGCGCACAGGCGCAGTTGATGAGCCCGACGTGCGAGTATGCCTGCGGGAAATTGCCCATCGCGATGCCGTGGACAGGATCCCACTGTTCGGCCATGAGCCCGGTGGGCCCCTGGAGCGACAGATACGTCTCGAACATGGCCCGGGCCGATTCGTGCTTGCCCATCAGCGCCAGGCACTCGATAAGCCAGGCAGTGCAGAGCAGAAACCCGCCTTCAACTCCGGGAAGACCGTCGTCGTAGAGGTATCGCTTGACGACCTGGCCTTCGACCAGATCGCGCTGGATCGCGCTGACGGTCGCAATGAATCGCTCGTCGTGCGGATCGATAAAACCGAAGAGCGCCATGGCCAGGACTGCCGCGTCAAGCTCCGTGCCGTCAAGGTGGGCGACAAACGCCCGTCGCTCGGCGTTCCACGCGCGGGCGAGTGTCTCCTGACGCACCTTTTCGGCAAGCTCATCCCAGGCCGCCCGTCGGGAGCCGAGGACCAGTTCCGCGACTGTGCTGGCGCGATGGAGCGCGAGCCAGCACATGACTCGCGAGTGGGTGTGGAACCGCTTGGACGTGCGGACTTCCCAGATGCCGTGGTCGGGCTCGGCCCAGCGCTGCACGACGGCTTCCGCCATCGCCTCGGCGAGGCGCCAGTATTCGGGCGTCACGGGCGCACCGGATTCCGCGACCTTGGCGACGGTATCCACGATGGGACCGAACACGTCAAGCTGCACCTGGTGGGCCGCGGCGTTGCCGATGCGAACCGGTGCGCTGGACAAATACCCCGGTATGTGGGGCAGTGTTGCTTCGGACCCGAGCTCGCGGCCCGAGAGCGAGTAGATCGGTCGCAGCCGCTCGGGCGACGCCACCTGGTCCAGCAGCGCGCAGAGCCAATCCAGCATCTTCATCGGCATGCCGGTGTTGCCGAGTCGCAGCAGGGCCTGCGACGCCAGGCACGCATCACGAGGCCAGCAGTATCGATAGTCCCAATTGCGTTCGCCCCCAATTGGGGCAGGGAGGCTCGTGGTTGCCGCGGCCGCGATCGCGCCGCTCGGGCCGTACATCAACGCGCGAAGAGTGAGCGCGCTGCGTTTGACCGCCTCGGGCGCGACCGAGGGCAAACGCAGGCTCGCCGCCCACGCCGACCAGTATGTCGCGGTGCGTGTCCGTCGCACCGACTCCTCGGTGCCGGGGCGGAATGACGCGATGCCATACCGAAGTTCGAGCACGTACGGCCGCTCGCGGGCGGGCAGCGTCGCCGTCGCCAACGGCCCGGCGGGCGTGGTCTCGAGTTTCCACTCGACGTCCGGCGAGAAGAGGCTGAGCGGATCGACCCAGTCGAGAACTTCCAGCCCATGATCGCGCTCGACGAGCGTCACGGAACTTCTGGCGTAATCCATGCGAGGCGAGAAGACAAGTTTGACCGGCGAACGGACAGCAATCACGCGGATGAGGTCGGTCCGGCCCGCGCGCTGGAACGGGCGGCCTTCGCCGCAGTCGAAGTAATCTGTCACATCGGCCTCGGGCCACGAGGTGCGCAGAATAAGTGAATCGCCCACGTAGGACTGGCGCGCCGGGGCGCTGGGCTGAACGGGCGAGACGCGGAAAGTGCCCTGGGAATCCCCCCCGAGAAGTGCTCCGAATGCCGCGGGCGAATCCAGGCGGGGGAGGCAAAGCCAGTCGATCCCCGCGTCGGGTGAAACCAGGGCGACCGTCCGCTGGTCCGCGAGGATGGCATGTCGCTGGATCGGAACGGCGACCCGTGCCGCGAGCGCGGCTCGCCTTGCCGTCAGGAGTTCTTCCAGAAAAATCGCGACCTGTGTCGGGCTGTCGACGCGAAGGTTTGCGGCCGAATCGCCGTGACCGACCTTCACGCAAACGTCGCCCGGTCCCAGCGCCGCGAAGGCGTTCTCATCGGTGAAGTCGTCGCCGATGAAGACCGTCTTCTGTGCGCCGCAGTGCAAGCGCAGCCACTTGACGCAGTCACCTTTGTCGGCATCGACCACGATGAACTCGGCCAGCTCGATACCCGGCATCTGCCGCACGCTCGGAAAACGCTGCCCGAGTGCCTGGATCGCTTGCAGAAGCCGCGGCAACTGCGAGCGATCCACGGACCGGTAGTGGAGCGCCACGCTGTAGGGCTTGGATTCAACCAGCGTTCCGGGGTATCGCTCTGCCAACGCCCGAGCCTGCGCGATGAGCGTGAGGAGTGCCCGTTCCTGTTCCGGCGAGAGCGGCGGGGCGCGTCCGCTCGACTCCGATCCGTGGCTTCCGAACAGCTTCAGGCGACCCAGGCGCGGGAACTTGAGCGCGAGATCGGCCAGGGCACGACCGCTCACGATCGCGCCGAAGGTCTGAGGCAGCTCCGCGAGATCGATCAACGCGTTGACCGCGATCATGTTGGCCGCCGCGGCATCCGGCGTTTCGGCCAGCTCCGCGAGCGTGCCGTCGAAGTCGCTGGCGACCAGCAGAACCGGGGACGCCGCCAATGCAGGAATAAGGGACTGGAGCTCAATCATCCCGCCAGCGCCTCCAGGAAATTATCCGCCCATTCGAAGACATCGTGCCGCCGCACGATTGTGCGCAGAATCGCCATGCGGTGGCGTGCGTCCCGCTTGGATGTATTGAGGGCGGTTTCGAACGCGTCGGCCATGCCCTCGATGTTCCGCGGATTGACGATGGTTGCCTGTCGCAGTTCGCGCGCCGCCCCGGCGAATTCGCTCAGCACTAGCACCCCGCTGTAGTCGGACCGCGTCGCTACAAATTCTTTCGCGACCAGGTTCATGCCGTCGCGGAGAGGCGTCACGATCATCACGTCCGCGGCACGGTAATAGGCGGCCAGCTGCTCGCGGGTGTATCCGCGTCTGAAGTAGTGCACCGCGACTCTCCCCGGCTCGCTGAACTCTCCGTTTATGCGGCCGACGAGCTGCTCGATGCGCACACGCATCTGGGCATACTCATGCACGGGCTCGCGGCTTGGCGAAGCGATCTGGATGAACACGCACTCGCTCACACGTACGCGTTTGCGCTTGAGCATCGCTTCGAAGGCGAGCAGGCGCAGGTCGATGCCCTTGGTGTAATCCAGCCGATCGACGCTTAGCAGGATTTTCCGTGAAGCGCCCAGCCGGCGCTTGAGCAGCGAGGCTTCCCTGAGCGATTCGGGTTTCGAGGCGGCTTCGGCGAACCATTGAAAATCGATCGAGATGGGAAACGTGCCGACCCGCACCTTGCGGCGGCCCACTGCAAGCTCGGTATCGGTCCCTTCTGCAAGGTTGTACTCACGCGCCGCACGCGAGAAATTGCGGGCCGAAGCCTGGGTCTGGAACCCGACGACATCGGCGCCGAGAAGTCCCTCGAGGATGCGTTCACGCCACGGAAGCCATGCGAACAGTTCCTCCGGCGGGAAGGGCACATGCAGAAAAAACCCTATTCGCACGTCGGGGCGCATGCTGCGCAGCATGGCGGGCACGAGCTGGAGGTGGTAATCGTGCACCCAGACAAGCCCGTTGCGCGGCGCGACGGCGGCGGCGGCTTTGGCGTAGCGGTGGTTCACGACGACGTACGGACGCCACCAGCTGTGATCAAACTCGGGTGTTCGGATGGCATCGTGGTAGAGAGGCCAGAGGGTGCGGTTGGAGAACTGGTTGTAAAAGCCGTCTTCCTCGGCTTCGGAGATGTGCACGGGCTGTACGCGGAAGTTCTCGAAGCGGAATCGGCGTAGAGGCGTCGAGACGCCCGGCCAGCCCACCCAGGCGCCGCCCCGAGCCTTGAGCGTCGGCACCAGCGCGGTGACGAGGCCGCCCGCGCTCTCGACAAAGCGATCGCCGACCCGCTGCACGGGAAGTCGATTGGCCACGATGACGATCGGCTTGCTTTTCGGCAACAGCGTTCTCCGCGGCGGCGCTCGCGAGCGCACGACGAACGTGGTTATACGTCCCAAACGTTTGTGTGCCGAGCACACGGTGCAGAAAATGTTCTCGCACCATGAACTGGCGTTCATGCGCAAACATGAGTTATCGCTCATATCGCGTGAAGCTGTTCCGTGTGCGCCGGTCGCGGAGTGCGGGAACGCCGCACCGCGGATCCATTTGCTTGCGGATGCGGCGTGTGCGTGCTCTGGTTGTCAGAGAGACCGAGTCACAAGAGGGGAGAACCGAAATGAAGATGAAGCTTTGTGCGATTGGTGCGGCCGCTGTCCTCGCGAGCATGGCGAACGCGGACACGCTTTTCATGTCCATCACCGCCGACAACCACTACGCGCTCTATTCCAGCACGAGTGGATTGTTCTCGTATCACGGCGGCAACGAGCTCGGCGCCGGGGGCAACCCGGGTTCCTACAACTGGTCGCTTCCCGAGCAGTACACCATTCAGTCGGCCGACCGCGTGTTTATCGCGGCGTGGTCCGATGACTCGGTGGCACAGGGCGTGCTCGCCCAGGTCTACAACCAGAACGAAACCGAGTTCCACTCGGGAAATGCCGCATGGTCGGTGTACCGCACCGGCATCAACCGCGGCGATGGCGACCCGCATCCCCTTGTGGAAGAGATCGCGGGTCACGTGGGCACCGCCGACTCGATGAATCTCTGGCAGGCCATTTATGCCGGTGAAGCCAACGGCACCGATCCGTGGGGCACCGTGCCGGATATCACTTCAGCCGCCCGCTGGATGTGGAGCAACGTCGATGGCGATAGCGATCCGCTCCGCGGCGGCTCGGGTGCCGGCGAGATGCTGATCTTCAGCATGCAGGTTCCGACGCCCGGCACGCTTGCACTCGCCGGCCTGGGCGGTCTTCTTTGCACCCGCCGCCGGCGCGCCTGAGCCCGAACAGTCAGGGAGAGAGAACGCTCGCCTCGGCCGAAACGCCGCGGCGAGTTTTCTTGTTGCGGTTCAGTGAGGGGGCGAATAGTGGAGCGGACCGCCCGGGCCGAGATTGAAGCCCGCGAAGTACCACAGCAGCAGGAACCCCGTCCACACGACGAAGTAAACCACGGAATACGGGAACATCAAAGCGATCTGCGTTCCCAGCCCCGCGCCGGGCCGGTACTTCTGCAGCACGGCGAGCACGATCAGGGCGTAGCTGTTGAGCGGGGTAATCACATTGACGACGCTGTCGCCGATGCGGTAGCTGGCCATCATCAGTTCCGGGCTGATGCCGACGAACATGAACATGGGCACGAAGATGGGCGCCATGACGGCAAATTTCGACATGAGGCCGCTCATGGCGAAATCGCCCAGGATCACCAGCAGCACAAAGGCGACGATGAGGATCGGTATCGGCAGATCGGCATTCACCAGAAGCTGGCCGCCGGCGTATGCCAGCATCTTGTCGAGATGTGTGTACTTGAAGTACTCGACGAACTGACCCAGGAAAAAGGCGATCGTGAGCACCGGCACCACGCTCTTGACGCCGTGGTTGAGCGCGTCGACCAGGTCTTTTTGTGAGCGCATCGTGCCCACGATCCAGCCGTAAGCTATGCCGGGCAGCAGGAAGATCAGCAGCATCATGGGGACAATCGCGTGCGCCCAGCGCGGGCCGGGCGGCTCGACCAGACGAAGCAACTCGCGTGATTTCGCCGCATCGATCGGGCCGCTGAACAGGACCTGGCCGCTGGAGAGCGTCTGTTGACCCTGTCCATACAGCGGCGCACCGGGCGTGAAGATCATCGCCATGAATCCCCCGATGACGCACACCATGACGATGAGCGCAACGGCGAGGCCTTTGCGTTCCTCGGGTTTCAGTTCCATGTTGGCGATGGTCGCGCCTTCGGCATCGGTGGGGCGGGCGTGACCTTCCTTGAGCAGACGCGGCTCGACGAGCTTGTCCGTCACGAGCCAGCCCGCGAACATCAGCACGAAGACGCTGGCGGCTTTGAAGTACCAGTTGGCGGTGGCGACGACTTCGCGCTCCGGATCGATGATGTGCGCCGCCTGCTGGGCCTGCCCCGCCATGAATGTGTCGCTGGCATTGAGGCTGAAGCCCGCGCAGAACCCGCCCGCGACGCCACTGAACGCGGCCGCCATTCCGGCGATGGGCGAACGCCCCATCGCGGCGTACAGAGCGGCGGCCAGAGGCGGGAGAATGATGTAGCCCGCATCGCTCGCGATCGAGCTGTTGGCGCCCACGAGAATGATGATGGGCGTCAGCAGCGACTTGGGCGCGATCATGGAGAGCCACCGCATCGCCGCCCCGAAGAGGCCGAACTTCTCCGCGGCGCCGATGCCCAGGATGCTGACGAAGATCAGCCCCAGAGCCGGAAGGTGCGTGAAGTTGCGGATCATCGAGGAGAGCATCCAGTAGATGCCCTCTGAGGTGAGCAGCGTGCGGGGACGGATCGGATCGCCCCGGTCCACCAGGTGGATTTCGGGCCGGCCGTCATGCCCGAGCTTGGGAATCATGACCGGTGTGCCATCGGCGTGCAGCACCGGCTTTCCCCCCTCCATTTTCTCGACGAGCGTGACGGTTGGTTGCACCGGCTGCACTTCCCAACCCAAGGCGTTCCCGATGGCGGCAATCGCGATGACGGCGCCCGCGAAGAGAGCAAAGAGGATCGCCGGCTCCGGAATCTTGTTGCCGATCCATTCGATGCGATCGAGGATTCGCCCCGCCGTGTTCTTCTGGGCTGACTGGCTCACATGGTCCCTTCTGCCGGCGACTGCGACCCCGGCGCAAGAGGTTTGCTACATTCTTCCCGCATGCAAAGCACCGCCATCCGCTCGAACGCCACGCTCCTGGGTCATCCCGTCGGCCTGTTCCTTCTCTTCGCCGTGGAGATGTGGGAGCGATTCAGCTATTACGGAATGCGCGGGCTGCTCGTTCTGT
>JAFEBN010000088.1 GCA_018242645.1 Planctomycetota bacterium
ATGAGCACGTACTCGATGCACAGCTTGCCGCCCCCGTAGACGGGATAGTCGATCAGCGCTCGTTGCAATTCCGACAGATCCCAGCGTTTGTTGATCGGCATGATGCGCGAGCGGATCTCGTCGTCCGCCGCGTTGAGCGAGATCGCGAGGTTGAGCCGATGCCAGCCCGCCTCGCGGACTTTCTGTCCCAGTCGCGTGATGCCGTCCACCCGTCCCACCGTCGAAATCGTGATCTTGCTGATGGGGATCGACGGCCCGCGATGGTCGCGCAGCACATCGATCGCGCCCAGCACGTTCTCGATGTTGTCCATCGGCTCGCCCATGCCCATGAACACGATGTTGCGGACCGGACCTTCCAGCCCCTGCGGCGTGACCACCGGTTCGGGGATCTCCGGATGCTTGAGCAGGTGCGTGGCGGCGTACCACTGCTGCACAATCTCCTCGACCGTCAGCGAGCGGATCAGCCCCATCTGCGCCGTCTCGCAGAATGTGCAGCCCATCGCGCACCCCACCTGCGACGAGACGCACAGCGTGTACGTGCGGACGCCTCGCTTGCCGATCATCGGGATCAGCACGCTCTCGGTCCGCAGCGTGCGAACCTGATCCGAGAGGCGCGTTGCATCGGCGGAGACATCCTGCGTGAATTTGAAGGTCTTGCCTTCGGGCCCCTCATCGATAATCACGCTTGAGATCGGCGAAACCAAGGACGGCTCGGACGTCCGTGTCATACCCCGATTGAGCTTCGAAGGGTATTTGGCACCGTCGAAGGACTTGCCGAGCCAGAAAAAATCGCGGTAGGCGTCGAGTGCCGCAGGCCGAGCCAGACCCAATTCTTCCCGGGCGCGCAGCACGAATGCCTCGGCGGAAAGACCGAGCGGCCGACAGGAGGGCTTTCTGGAACTCTCAGACACCACGTAGTTTACGTCACCATTTGCCGAAAGCGGCTCGGGTCTGATCGAACATGCTTCGCAGCGCGCCGGGCGGTTGCAATGCAAAGGACCAGGTGCGTGCATGCGCCACGGCTGCGTCCTGTTGCTGTTCCTTGAGCCGGGCCGCCGCCGCGCGAAGCGATTCCAAAGCCTGGCCACGTCGCGAACGGGACCTTTCCAGCAGCGCGTGCAGCTCCGCAAACTCCGGCGCGGGGCTTTGGTTGGCGCTCTTGCGAGCACGGATGCGTTCCAGAATGCCCGCCTTCTCCTCCGCTCCCGTCGCATCGCCCAGCATCGCCGGATCGTGCCGCGCGTGATGGGCTCTCCACACGCCCCTCGCGATCTCTTCTTCCGATGGCACCTCGGACGCCGCGAGGGGCAAACGCAGATCCGCCGTCGCCACCACCATGGGCGCAAGTGCGCCCGCACCGCCGAAGTCGGAAGCGATGCGCCCCAATTCACCCGTCCACGCAGCCACCCAACGTTCGGTCGCACGGTCGTACGCGCCGCCGCCAACACCGTGCACAAACAGCTCGCAGCCCGCAAGCCGCAGCAGCGCGGTCATCAACATGCCCCGGGGCGCCAGCGTGGTGGGATCGAGCGCGCCGGCCTCCGTGGCGAGCACGCGCATGCGCCGGCCGTTCTTGACGGCCCAGAGCGGAAGCTCGCCGATCCGCTCATCGAGGGGACGCATGCCCGAGTCTCCCGCCTCCGCGATCGCGCGGTTGTACGCGCTCATCGCGCCGGATGCTTCGCGCACCAGTGCCGCCACGACCGACGCGAAAAGATCTGTTCCCGCCAGGCGCGATTCGTACACCGAGCGAGGTGCCGGCGCGACCTCACCGATCATCTCGCCGGCCGCCCGGCTGACCTGCTCCGCCCAATTCGGAGCGCTTGCATTCGCGAGCAGCGCGCGCCGGATGACTTCCACACGATCGGCGATCGACTCATTCGCCCAGCGCAGCCCCGCCTCGAGCCGCGGCTCTGGCGGTTTCACGGGCGCGAGTCCGCAGGCGACGCGCCCGATTGACTCCGCCCACCTCCATCGCCAGGTGCGCAGGCGTCCCTGTTGATCCCGCACGGGCACGGCCATCGATGGATCTTCCGTTTCGTCCTGATCGACCACGATCCAGCCCGTGGCAGCGCCGGTCTTTGCCGCGAATGCTGCGGCGGCGAAGTGCTTCGCCAGAATGCCCCCGTGCCACAGCTCGGCCTGATGGCCGGAAAGGACCAACGGTCCATTGGCAGAAAGCCCGAGTTGCTCGCGAAAGCGCAGGGCCGCGGCACCGGGCGTCCGACGCCCCAGCACCCAGCGATTGGGCGCCGGATCAAAGCGGAATTCGCACAGCGTCTTGCTCAAGGCCTCAGTATGACACACGGGATCGGCCCGCTGGCTCACGCCCGCTCGCGACAGTCTTTTCGGTCCGCACGCCGGGTGCGGCGCTCGGGCTCTGCGAGCCCCGCTTCGCGGCAGGACCCCGAGTGAGCGCAGTGGGCTTTGTCCGACGCGAGCGCAAGCTCTCGGTGCAGAACTTCACGGTAGTGCTTCAGTCGTGCCTCGGGGTTGTTGAGGGCTTCGCCGAACGTGCGGTTCGGATCGTTGTAAATCAGGTCCACCGGAATCTCTCGCACGCGCAGGCCGTGTGCCGCGGCACGTGCCCAAAGCTGCATCGGGAACGCGTAACCGTCTTCCGTGAGTTCAAGTTTGTTCATCGCCGACACCCGGTGCGCCTTGAAGCCGCAGAACGAGTCGGTGAGCGTTGTCCCCAGTTTGCTGGAGAGCAGCGCGTTGATTTCTTCGGTGATCACGCGATTGATGCGTCGCCGATCGCCGGGCGCCGTCGCGAGCGCTTCGGCCGACGGCTCGCGGAGATACCGGCTGCCGCTGATGATGTCGGCATCATTCTGCTCGATCGCGCGGAAGAATTCCGGCAGGCGCTCTGGCTCGTGCTGCTCGTCGGAATCCATCGTTATCACCCAGTCGTACTTCTCGGACGCTCCGTAGCGGAACGCGTCTATGAGCGACCGCCCGTATCCCCGGTTGACGCAATGGCGGATGACATCCACCGGCATCCTGGACAGCAGGGTCGCGGATTCGTCGGTTGAGCCGTCGTCGATCACCAGCACGTTGCCGGCGAACTCCAGCACGCGATCGATGACCCGGCGCAGGTGCCGGGATTCGTTGTACACCGGGATGGCGATCAGTGTCCGCACTGCAAAGTCTCCTCGACATTCCGGGCCCCCGGAAGCCCGTCCGGCTCGTTGAGCAGCCTCCCAAACCGCCCCACCCCACGCCCCACCGCCCCCACCCCGCCCCCACCTATCCGCGGCAGGGTTGGATGAGGCTTCTCCCCCGCTGGTTACACGGCAGGCCCTGATCCGGTTCGAGCCGGGCGGAGGAAGCGATGCAGGCAAAAGAAAAACCGGCCGCCCGAGAGGGCGGCCGGTGAGACAACTCGTTCGGACTTCGCGGGTTTTCACACCCGCGTCTTTTTCAAGACCGTACCAGCAACTTAGAACAGGAGCTGGAACTGAGCCCGGATGGCGACTTCGCCAGCGTTCGGGCTGCCGAGGACGCCAGCGTTCGTGTTCGGAGCAGCAACGGTGCTGCCCGGAACGAACTGGCCCGTGCCCGCGACACCCTGGAAGTTGATCGCCTGGAGGTTCTGGCTCTTGTTCAGGCCGATCACGCAGTCGGCGCTGATCTTGGCCGTCTGGGACTCGGGGAAGAGGTAGTAGTTGACGCCGAAGTCAATGAAGTTCCAGCAACGGGGGCTCACGCCGCCGGCGCCCTGAGCGTTGCCCAGGGAGTTGTTGGCGTAGAGGCCGTCGTAGCGACCGAAGATTTCGATCTGCTGGGTGGCGAACCAGCCGCCCTGGATCTGCCAGCCGTAGCTGTTCAGGCTCGCCGACGGGCCAGCGGCCGTGCTGAGCGCACGAGCGTTGCTGCCGATGAACGCGCCGTACAGGTTCCAGCCGTTGCCCTTCACCTGGCCATCGATGGTCCAGAGGAGGTAGTTGGCCTGGTTCAGGTTGACCTGAGCGTCACCCGGGGTGCCGGTCTTGCCGCCCTGCTGCCAGTTAACCGCACCGCCGAGGAAGGCGGCGAACTGGCTGTTCTGCCAGCTGCTGAACTGGTTCCACTGGTTCCAATCGCCGGCGAACTTGCCGTCGATGCGGAGGGTCACGGCGTAGTCCGACTCGTTCGGGTTGTTGTAATCCGTGTTCGCCGAGCGCCAGCCATCGCTGAACGCGCCGAGGACGCGGAAGGTGTCGGCGGTGTAGCCGACCTGGATGCCCTGGCTGCGCTGCTGACGGTAAACGTCAGTGACGAAGCTGCGATCGATCGACTGCTGGTAGCCGTCGCCGATGAGGTCTTCGTACAGGATCGGCAGCTTGAACTGACCGAAGCGCACGTCCCAGTTGTTGTCGAAGGCGTACTTGATGTACGCGTCCTCGAGGACGAAGCTGCCGTTGTTCGAGGTGTAACCGGTCGGGTTCGCGGCGGAGACGTTGCTGCCGTTCGCGGTGCCGTTCGTCGAGACCGACGAGAAGTTACCCTGGATGTAGTACGTCAGCTCGGGCGAGCCAGCCATACCGGCGAAGTAGATCTGCGTGCGGGGGAGGCTGAAGCCGATCGTGGCCTTGTCCTGACCCGTGACGCCGCCGCCGGTCGCCGGGGAGGGCGTCGGGAGGTCGGTGTCGTTCACGCCGCCGCTGCGGAAGTCAGCGGTGTAGCGGAACTGGATCAGGCCGCCGATCCGCATGCTGAAGTTGCCCGAACCATCGGTGATGGTCAGGCCGTTGCTGGCCTTCGGAGCCGCGAGGCTCGTGCGGCCGGCCGCGTCAGCGGTCAGCTCGTTGTTGTACGCGCGGCTCGTGTCGGTCGACTCGGCAGCCATCGCCGTGCCCGCAAGGCTCAGCGCAGCGCCCGCGATCAAAAACATCTTGCTCGTGTGACCCATCTCGTAAGACTCCTTGTTCCCGGACGAGCCGTCTCAAAGCTCGTCCATCTTCACGTCCGAACGAAAGAGAGGCCCCAAGGCCAGTCTTCCGGACCACGCAATCCTGAGCCGCGGACCGCCCACGACTCCCGCGATTCACCGATCTGCCGTCCAGGCAACGCGCTGCTCCGCAGCTCGTTTCGATGATCGCTCCCCACCTCCAAACGCACTCTCGTATCTCGGGAATTTGTCCCTCGATCCGACCGGGGTGGGACTGCAACAGTACTCCCCGGATATTAGCAAGTCCAAACTCGCTTTGCACTTTTTCGGTCGTACCCACCCCTTCTTCAACTCTTTTCGTCCGGCAATCTCGACTTCACTCCAATCTTTATACCGTCTATAACCCAAACAGAGCGGAAATCGGCATTCTTCGCGCAGTCTCAATACTTCCAAACGCCTCATTCGACCCCCTCGCGTTACCCTTCGCCGTTCGCAGAATGTTGGTAACAGCCCTTCGGTCCCCTTTCCGTGACCCCCATGATGGCTGATCGACCCCACATCCTGATCGTCGAAGATGAACGCGACCTGGCCGACCTCCTCGCGTACAACCTCAAACGCGCCGGTTATTCGACCGCCATGGCTTCAGGCGGCCGCGCCGCCCTTGATGCCGTCGCCAAGCACGCCCCGGACCTCATCCTCCTTGATGTCATGATCCCGGAACTGCCCGGGACCGAGGTTGCCGCTCGCCTCCGGGCCGAACCGGCCTCGGCCTCGATCCCGGTGATCATGCTGACCGCCAAGGGGGAGGAAGCAGATCAGGTCGTCGGGCTCAAGCTGGGCGCCGACGACTACATCACGAAACCGTTTTCAATGAAAGTGCTGCTCGCCCGCATCGAGGCGCTGCTCCGGCGCAGCGGCCGATTCTCCGGTGAGCGGGGCGTCATGCGATTGGGCCCCATCGAAGTGAACACCGACACGCACCAGGCCACCCTCAACGGCCAGCCGGTGAAACTCACTCTCACCGAGTTTCGCATCCTGGCGGCTCTGCTCCAGGCCGGGGGTCGGGTGCTCTCCCGAAATGCTCTGATGACACGAGCGATGGGGCCCGGCGTCACCGTGACCGAGCGCACCATCGACGTGCACGTCACCAGCATCCGCAAAAAGCTCTCGGACTCTTCGCACGTCCTCAAGACCGTGCGGGGCGTCGGATATCGCTGCTCGCTCGCGCTCGACGAGGACTCCGACGGCGCGGTCTGAATCGGATCTCTTCCTATCTGTACGGAGTCACCCTCCCTCTAGGATCGGGCGATGCCACGGCAAGCCGCCATCGCGGGCAGTCGGATCGCCCTCATCGGCGGGCTCGCTCTTGTCATGCTGCTGGGGTTCGGCGTGCTCGGTCCGACGTGGCCGGCGGTCACGATTGCGCTTGTGGCATTCGCCGTCGTGGGCGCGCTGGCGCTGCGAACACAGCCCGCCGCTCCGGAGTCGCCGGTCGTTTCTTCCCCGCAGCCCGCAACGACTCCCGGCGATCTTGATGCCGCATGCTCGCTCGTGGAAGATCTGGTGCTGGTGTTTTCCGCCCGCGGGCAGATTCGGGCGGCCAACGACGCCGCGGCACATTTCTTCGGGACCGGCGCAGCGGGTCTGAAAGGTCGCTCGCTGGAGGACGTCTTCCCGCAGCCCGAGATTCACGAACTGGACCGCGCCGCCCGGGCCTCGGGCCGGGCCGATTGCGAGGTCGCGATTGCCGCCAAGCACGGACGCAGGCTTTTTCAGGTTCGTGCGGCGATGCTCCCCGGGGGCGCACTGGCCGTTGTGCTCCGCGACGTCACCGACTTTCAGTCGGCGCTGCGCCTGGGGGGCGACTTTGTTTCGAGCGTGAGCCATGAGATGCGGACGCCCCTGGCATCCATCAAGGCCGCGCTCGAAACGCTCGAACAGTCGGTGCGCGACGACCCCCACATGACCCACCGACTGCTGGGCATGATCGATCAGAACGTTGACCGTCTCGAAGCGCTGACCTCGGACATCCTCCGGCTCTCGCAGCTCGAGACCGCCGGGCAGCCTGCCGAGCGTGCGACGGTGGAGGTCCGCCCGATCCTGGATTCGATCATCGCGCTGCTCGAGCCGCTCTTTTCCGAGCGCCGTCTGAAGATGGAAACGCAGATCCCCGACGAGCTCTGGTCCGTCCGCACCGATGCGCGTCTCTTCGAACTCATCCTCAAGAACCTACTCGAGAACGCCGGAAAGTTTGCGTTCGAAGATTCGGTGATCCGGATCGTCGCAACGCCGATCGAGCCCGACGCGACCCGCTGGCAGGTGATCGACCGGGGGATCGGGATTCCCCTCGACCAGCAGTCGCGCGTGTTCGATCGCTTCTATCAAGTAGATACGGCGCGGACCGGAAGCTCCAGGCGCCGGGGCACCGGGCTCGGCCTGGCCATCGTCCAGAATGCGGTCCGCGCCCTGGGCGGGACTATCGCCGTCGAATCGGTCTGGCAGCAGGGCACAACGATGAGCGTGGAACTGCCCACCAGCCGGCTGCTCAGTTCCCCCAGCCGCCCCAACTCTTCGGAAGCGGCTTGGTCGTGAACGGACCCACCAGGTCGCCCAGTCTCGTCCGCATGTCGTCGATGAACTCGCGTTCCTTGGTCGAATCACCGAAGCGCCCGACCGTGACCGCGATGCGCAGCGCGATCGGACCTTCCTGACTGAGGCGCATGTCGGGGTTGGGCAGGCTGTCGCGGGTCACGATCACCGTGACCGGCTCACTGTTCACCGTGATCAGGTGGTACTCGAGCGTCTTGGCGTCCGGCTGCGACTGGCTCACCACCGCCATTTCCCGGTGCTGTGCCGCGGCAAGCACCGCCGCGTTGACGTCGTCCCAATCGCCCGTCGCCAGGCTCGTCGTGCCGGTGATGGTGAACAGGCCGGCGGAACCAGAACTCGAGCACGCCGACAACCCGCCCGCACAGAGTCCGATAACAACAGAGGAGATGAAGACTCTTTGGCTGATCGGGCGCATGACTTGTTCCGATGGTTGAACGGGGTATCCGATCCCCCCTCCGGAGGGGGCGGCGAGTCGGTTCGTAGACTTTACCCGGTTCCGTGTGCCCGAATGCCCGCCTCCTCGCCCGCGAACCGGGCGAGGCGAGTTCGAACGAAGTGCCCCCAACCGATCGCGTGGAAATCTCGGTTCGAGTCCCGACCGGCCCGAAGCGTGTCGGGGTGATCGGGTCCTCCGAGCGCAACCTCAAGATGTTGCGGGAGGCTCTGGGTGTGAGCATCACAGCCCGGGACGCGACGGTCTACCTGCGGGGCGAACGCGCCCCGGTCGCGATCGCGCGCCGGGTGCTCGAGCGGCTGGAAGAGGCCAGCGACGACAAGACCGCCCTGAGCCGCCAGCAGGTGCTGGACCTGATCAGCGACGAGTCGATCGCCGAAGACAAGCGAAACCGCGCCAGCGCGGGTGTCAACGACGACCCGGCCTCGCTCCCCGAGGACATGGACGCGTGGGATGGTCGCCTGGCTGTCTTCTCCGCGGGTCGACCGGTCAAACCCAAGACCGGCAACCAGCAGGCGTACGTCGAGGCGATCCGCGACCACGATCTGGTTTTCTGCCTGGGACCTGCGGGCACGGGCAAGACTTATCTTGCGGTGGCGGCTGCGGTGCACCTGCTCAAGACTGACCGCTGCCGCAAGTTGATTCTCGTGCGTCCGGCCGTCGAGGCCGGTGAGAAACTGGGGTACCTGCCGGGGGATCTTCAGGCGAAGGTGAACCCCTATTTGCGTCCGTTGCTGGATGCCCTGCACGACATGATGGATTTCGGCACGATTCAGCGGTTCATGGCCAGCGACGTGATCGAAGTGGTGCCCTTGGCGTACATGCGGGGCCGAACACTGAACAACGCGGTCATCATCCTGGATGAAGCCCAGAACACGACCAAAGGACAGATGAAGATGTTCCTGACGCGCCTGGGGCACGGGAGCAAGATGATCGTGACGGGCGACACGACGCAGATCGATCTGCCCGACCCGCGTGAGAGCGGACTGATCGATGCGGCCCGGCGCCTTTCACGGACGCCCGGCGTGGGCCTCACACAACTGACCAAATCGGACGTGGTGCGTCACCCCATCGTGCAGCGGATCATCGAGGCGTACGGCGATGACGATGCCGCGGGCCGGGAAGGTGCCCGCTGATGGCGCAGGAAAACGGCAAACCCGCCTCCCGCGCGGAGATGATCCGCCAGCGTCATCGCGTCTCGTCGCGCTGGATGGAAGCCATCGGCAAGGGGCTTGGACCGCTGTTCTCGACGCCGCGGATCACCAACGCGATCCTGGTCGCTGTCTGCTTTGTCGTCGTCGCGACGGCTCTTGCCGTCTGGGCGCGTCGTCAGCCGATGGTCGCGGTCGGCCGCGTGATGACCGATACGCGCCTGGTGCGTGTGCCGCTGGCGCTCGAGGACCGCGAAGCCACCAAGACGGCCCGTGAAGCGGCACGCCAGCGCACGCCCTGGGTGTTCGCGGCGGACATGCCCGTCCTTCAAGAGCTGCGTGGATCGCTGGAAAACCTGCCTCGCACGCTCGCGCGCGTGCAGTCGCTGGATCAGGTGGAACCGACCATTCGCGAGCAGTTCGGCCTGACCGCTGAATCGCTTGCAGCCGTAAAGGCGGAGGCGGTGAACGGCGAATCGTCGCCCGCCTGGCTGGCGATGGTCAACGATTTCATGAACGGCCTGCGCTCGATGCCCCTTCTGGACCAGGCGGTCTGGCAGCGGGCGACGCAGGGCATTCTCTATTCGCAGGTAACGCTGACGTTCGAGGATCCGGCCACGAAGGCCACCAAGTCGGTCGAAGGCGTTTCGCTCCGCGAAGTGATGAATCTCGGCGATGCGGCCCACGTGCGCCAGACGCTTACGTCGCTGGCCAGGGAAGCCGGATTTTCGAGCGCCCTGCGGGCGGTGGTCGTTGAGCGTGTCACGCACCTGACCAAGCCGACCTTCCGCCTGGACGAGACCGCGACCGCACAAGCACAGGATGCCGCGGCGACCGCCGTCAAGCCAGTCATCGCCGAAAGTCCCGTCGGGCAGGTGATTTTCCGACGCGGTGACCTGCT
>JAFEBN010000089.1 GCA_018242645.1 Planctomycetota bacterium
CATGGGTGGCCTCATGGGCTTGTTCCTGTTTGTCGGGAGTTTCTACGGCCAGCAGGGCCTGACCATGGCGCTGATTTTCGGCGTCATCACCAACTTCGGCGCGTGGTTCTTTTCGGACAAGATCGCCATCGCGGCCATGCAGGGTCGCGAAGTGACGGCGGACAACGGGGGCGACCTGTATCCCATGGTGGAGGAATTGAGCCGCCGGGCGGGATTGCCCATGCCCCGGGTGTACATCTGCCCGCACGATGCCCCGAACGCCTTTGCGACCGGTCGAAGCCCCGGCCACGCCGCGGTCGCGGTCACGCAGGGCGCACTGCAACTGCTAGACCACGAAGAGCTTGCCGGCGTCATCGGGCATGAGCTCGCGCACATTAAGAATCGCGACACGCTGACGAGCACGATCGCCGCGACGATTTCGGGCGTTCTGGCATTCATCGCACAGTGGGGCTTCATGCTTGGGGGTCACGGAAACAACCGTGAAGGCGGCAATCCGCTCCTGGCGTTTTTCGCGATAATCCTCGCGGCCGTTGGTGCAGCTCTGATCAAGGCGATGATCAGCCGCTCGCGTGAGTTCGTGGCTGATCACGACGGCGCGATCATCGCCGGATCGCCCCGCGGGCTCATCTCGGCGCTGCAGAAGCTCGACGCTTACAGCCAGCGGATCCCCATGGACAATCCCAACCCGGCGCAGAACAGCATGTTCATCGTCGAGCCGCTGGTGGGTAACTCGCTGCTCAACCTGTTCGCCAGCCACCCGCCCACCGAGGCTCGCGTCGCGGCGCTGAGCCGCATGGGACTTTCGATCTGAGGCCGGCACGCGCAGGAACAGCGCGGTTCTCGGGCCGAAACCGGCCCTTCGGAGCTTGCGTATCTGTTCATGAAGCGTCCAGAGCAGGACCGGTTATCTCGCAGCCTTGCCGGGCAGGCTGGAGTTCAGCGACATGATGTCGAATTTCGATTCAAAAACGGGCGTGTCGGCGGGCGGGCCGATTCCCGCTATTGTTCCGGCCGATAACCCGGTGCACCGTGGCTCGCTCAATGGGCACGCCGGAAATGGCGTGGTTGCAAAGGGCGTCAACGGTGCGGCGACTGCGAATGGACATGGACGACATTCTGTGACCGACAACTCCGGCTCCATTCCCCTGCGTCCCGACTCGGGCGATACAAATCCGCTGGGCGGCAGCCGCGCCGGCTCGCCGGGCGATACGGCGCGGATGGGGTCGAAGATGGGCGACCCGGGCGCGACACCTCAACTGGTTCCGAAGGCGCCGGGCCCGACGCCCACCGTCCAGGCGATCGAGAGCGATCTGCAGGAAGTGGCCAAGGGCGGCACCAACGTCGACACGCTCGTCGCACGCATGGTGGTCGATTCCGGGCTTGCCACCAGCGAAGAAGTCGAGCATTGCCTCGCGATGGCGCGCCAGCAGGAAGATCAGAATCAGCAGTCGCTGATGCACTTCCTGGTCAACAACCGGTACGCGACCGAGCGTCAACTCTCCCGGCTTAAGCAGCAGCTCGAGGCGGAGCGCAGCGGGCAGAAGATCGCGGGTTACAAGTTCCTGGGCAAGCTGGGCGCCGGCGCGATGGCGACCGTGCACAAAGCCAAGCAGCTCAGCCTGGACCGCATCGTCGCGATCAAGATCCTGCCCCGCAAGTTCAGCAGCAACCCGCAGTTCATCGAGCGGTTCTACGCCGAGGGGCGTGCCGCGGCGGCGCTGAATCACCCGAACATCGTGCAGGCGTACGACGTCGGCAAATCGGGCGAGTTTCACTACTTCGTGATGGAGTTCGTGGACGGGCGCACGGTGTTCGACGACATCGTCAAGCACAAGCGCTATCCCGAGGGCGAAGCGATCGATGTGATCATCCAGATCGCGGAGGCGTTGCAGCACGCGCACGAGAAGGGCCTGATCCACCGTGACGTGAAGCCCAAGAACATCATGATCACGAAGGAGGGCGTCGCGAAGCTGGCCGACATGGGTCTGGCCCGCGCGATGAACGACAAGGAAATGGCCGAGGCCGAAGCCGGCAAGGCGTTCGGCACCCCCTACTACATCAGCCCGGAGCAGATCCGCGGCGAAGTGAACATCACGGCGGCGGCGGATATCTATTCGCTCGGCGCGACGCTCTATCACATGGTGACCGGCAGCGTGCCGTACGACGGCAAGAATCCTTCGGCGGTGATGCACAAGCATCTCAAGGCCGAGCTTGTGCCGCCGGATCATGTCAACCCGAAGCTGAGCGCGGGCATCTCGGAAGTGATCGAGATGATGATGAACAAGGATCCGAAGCAGCGCTACAAGAGCTGCAAGGACCTGCTCATCGACCTGCGTGCGGTGCGGAAGAAGGAATCGCCCCCGCTCGCGCACAAGGACGTTCTCCCGCAGGAGGACATCTCGGCGCTGGTGGAAGCCGAGCACGCGGCGAGCGCGTTCATCGCCGAAGACCGCAGCGACGCGCGCCGGGCCCCCAATCCCTATCTGGTGTGGGGACTGATCGTGAGCCTGGTCTTCAGCGTGGGCGTCAATATCGTGCTGCTCATCATGCGGGGATAGCCACCCGCCGCGGCATGAAAGCCCCTGAGAATTGCGAGAATTCGGTGAAGGTTGGCCTTCCGGCGGTTGCTTCCAAGGCAGCTATCTGTTAGGATCGCGCCGTCGAGTCCCTATTGTTTGCATGATCCGGTTGTCGCCGGCGCGGGCGCGTTGCCCGAGGCCAAGCGGTCATCCGGCGAGGATTGTCAGGAGAGTTTCCCATCGCATTCGGTCGATTCAGTCGCGAAGGCGGGCCTGTTCAGCGGACCCGCGTCAATTTCATGATCCGCTTTTCGCCGATCCGCGTGATCGGCCCGGACGACGAGCAGCTCGGCGTGCTCGAAACGCCGGACGCGCTCAAGCGTGCGCAGGACCTGGGCCTTGATCTCGTCGAGATCTCGCCGGATGCGCGCCCGCCCGTGTGCAAGATCATGGACTACGGCAAGTACAAGTACGAGCTTTCGCAGAAGGCTCGGAAAACGCGTGCCGCCTCGAAGTCCACGGAAATGAAGGAAGTCCGTCTCGGCCGTTCGGTGAAGATCGGCGAGCACGACATCCAGATCCGCATCGACCAGAGCCGTCGCTTCCTGATCGCCGGCCACAAGGTGATGGTGACGCAGAAGTTCAAAGGTCGCGAGATCGCCCACCGGGATCTGGGCCTGCAGAACCTCCGCCAGGTTGCGGACGCACTGGCCGACGTGTGCAAGATCGAGCAGACCCCGCGCTGGATGGGCAAGCAGGCGAGCATCATCGTCGCCCCCGACCGCGTCAAGATCGACGCGATCAAGCGCAAGCTCGAGAAAGAAAAAGCCGCGGCACTCGCCCGGGGCGAGAAAGTCACGGAAGAAAAGAGCATCGAGGAACTCGAAGCCCAGGTCGCTGCGCAGAACGCGCAAGACGAGCACGACGAGGATTGATCGCGCGGCACGTGCGAAAACGCGGGTTTCGCATGCGCGCATCAAACACCGATCCAGAGTGGCCTCGATGCCTGCTGGGATGTCGCATTCGCGATGAAATCCTCCGGGGGGGGGGGGCTGGCGGATCACACGCGACGCGGGTCGAATCCGCCGATCCGGAACATCCCGGATCAAGCGAATGCGAGTCTCTGGAACGCAGATGGCCGTACGCACGTTTTGCAGAGCGCAGGCACGGCGCGTTTTTCTCTTGTCGCTTAGGCGCGATGCTCGGTCCTTCGAAACCGATCACCGTCCTCGTTCGCGCCCACGGCGTGAACAGCAAAGAAGACTACTCAAGACGATGAGCATGCTCCCGGGTGCGGGGATCGTCATCACGAACACGCTCTGTCCCGAAGTCTGGCCTTCCACCATGCCATAGCCGACGATCGAGTTAAGTGCGTCGCTGAAAAGCGGATTTCGCAAGGTGAGCCACCCGCTCGCGGTCAGGCCGCCCGCGACGAGGCTGCCCAAATCGGTGAAGCCCAAGTCGGGTCGATAGATAAACGCCCGCTGTTCACCGAGGCCGAAGCCTCCGGAGAAAAAGAGGTAGTTTCCCAGCAGGAACCCTCCGTCGGTCAAGATGGTCGGCCGAGAAAGAGCGTAGTTGTCGGTGACGCGGACGCTTCCGATGACCGCAGTCGTGAAGTTGGTAGTCGGGTCAAAGTACCATGTGTCCTCACCGGTGTAACCATCAACGCCGGTGATGCGAATCGAAGTCCCCGCCACCTGGCCGGCGGCGTTCTGCAAGTGAACATCACTGACCTGAAAGCCCGATGCGCCGGTGTACACCCCCCCGGTCAAACCGATGCGAGCGGTGGTCGTGCCGTTCCAGACCCAAGCGTCGCGACCGTCGATCTTGTCGACGCCGGAGATGCGAAGCGAAGTTCCGACCACTTGCCCTGCAGCGTTCTGCAACTTCGCTTCGCTCGCCTGATATCCCGCGCTGCCCGTGTAGGCGCCGCCCGTCAGGCCAACTTGAACGGTGGTTGCACCATTCCAAATCCAAGAATCGTAACCGTTCGACTTGTCGATACCGGAGACTCGCGCGGAGCCCCCCACCACCTGACCGGCAGCGTTTTGAAGGATCGCTTCGCTGCTTTGATATCCGGCACTTCCGATGTAGTCGCCATCTGTGAGGCCAATCTGAATGGTGTTCGTGCCGTTCCAGATCCACGCGTCCCGGCCATTGAACTTGTTCACGCCGGAGATGCGAACCGAGTTTCCGACCACTTGCCCCGCCTCGTTCTGCAGGATCCCGTAGCTGCTTTGATATCCGGCGCTGCCGGTGTAGACGCCGCCCGTAAGGCCAATTTGCGTGGTGGTCGTGCCGTTCCACACCCAAGCGTCGCTACCGTTTGACTGGTCGACTCCGGACACGCGCCCTGACAACCCCACCACCTGACCCGCGGCGTTTTGCAAATTCGCGTCGCTGTACTGGTACCCCGCACTGCCCGTATAGACCCCGCCGGTCAGCCCTAGCTGTGTCGTGGTGGTCCCGTTCCAAACCCAGGCGTCTTGGCCGTTGGGCTCGTCGATGCCCGAGACACGCTCCGAAACCCCGGTCACGTGTCCCGCGGCGTTTTGTGAATTGACATAACTGGCCTGGTATCCCGCGCTCCCGGTGTGAACGCCGCCGGTCAGGCCGATTTGTGTCGTGGTCGTGCCGTTCCACACCCAGGCATCCTGGCCGTCGTATGCCTGCCCCCCGGCGATGCGGTTCGACACCCCAGCGACTTGGCCCGCATCGTTCTGCAGTAATGCCTGGCTGAACTGGAATCCCGAACTATCGGAATAGCCCCCCCCTGTCAGGCCGATCTGGACGGTGGTGGTGCCGTTCCAGACCCACGCGTCTTGGCCGTTTGACGTGTTCGTGCCGGTGATTCGGCGCGAATGCCCGACGACCTGCCCCGCGGAGTTCATCGAAGAAACATCGCTCCATTGGAACCCGGCCGCGCCGGTGTAGCTCCCGCCGTTCAGGCCGATCTGTGTTGTGACATTTCCGTTCCACACCCACGCATCACGGCCATTGTCGGCAACCGAATTAATCGGGCTGCGCCGCGAAGTGCCCGATACAAATGCGGGAGTGCTGAAAAAAGAAACAGAACTGAACTGCAACCCCCCGTTTCCCGTGTGAACAGCGTCGGTTAATCCGATGCGCGTGATAGAGTAAATCTGGTAACCGGGCAGCCACTGCGCGAACGAAGCACGCCCAAAGCCCGCTGCGATGCATATCGCAGTCCACCCAAACCGCATGTTGGAAATCATCGAGAAAGCTCCGCGATCCATCGGCGCCGCGTCTTGCGTACAGCGCCGGAAGACTTTTCTCTCCCCACGCCGAAAATGTACATGTGAATCAACGAATATACCAGCAAAACCGGCCCAATTCGCCGGATTTTCACTCGGTGCGCGGGGCCAAACGAAGGCGGATGGAACGAGGCTCCGCCAGGTTTCGCAGTACTGAGAACAAGGCAGCGCCGTTTCGGACTGCTCCGCTCCGAGCAATGGAAGGGATACGGGCAACGAATGGCGCTGCAAGCGCAGAAGGGGATGAGGACTAATTGATCCGGGCTACACCTCGGGGCGCCGCTAGCATCGCGCGTTCCGAGGAGGTGGCTGCGTGCAACATCAGATCGAACTGGACGAATCGGCGCGGGCTCCGGAATCGACGTGGGACGGCGTGCGCGAGATCGCCCGCGATGTTGCGTACAAACGCCTCGCGATCGTGAACTGCGTGTTCTGCGGTTTCCCCGGCGCCGGGGACCGTCGCTGGATTCTCATCGACACCGGAATGCCCGGAAGTGCGGGCGCCATCGCGCGTGCCGCGGCACACCGATTCGGTCCGGAGGCCCGCCCCTACGCGATCATCCTCACGCACGGACATGTCGACCACGCGGGCTCGGCGC
The DNA here is from genome assembly GCA_018242645.1 of Planctomycetota bacterium. GTDB lineage: Bacteria > Planctomycetota > Phycisphaerae > Phycisphaerales > UBA1924 > JAFEBO01. Next base: position 6,397 of record JAFEBN010000089.1, read on the forward strand.
TCACACTCGCCGAGCGCTGGGACGTGCCCGTGTTCGCGCATCGCCTGGAATCGAACTACCTCAACGGGGGCGAACGGTATCCAAAGCCGAACCCGTGGGCGGGCGGACTGATGTCGCTGACCTCGCCCCTGCTCTCGCGCGGCCCGATTGACCTGGGCGACTATCTGTGGCTTCTGCCCCGAGACGGCACAGTTCCGGGGATGCCCGGCTGGCGCTGGATTCTCACCGCGGGACACACGCGCGGGCACATTTCGTTGTGGCGAGCATCCGATCGGCTGCTCATCGCCGGCGATGCGATCGTGACCACGCGGCAGGAATCGGTTTACAACGTCGCGACACAAAGCCCGGAGATGCACGGGCCGCCCATGTATTTCACCGACAACTGGGAAGAGGCGCGGCAATCGGTCCGCCTGATCGATGACCTGCGCCCTGAAACCGTCGTGACCGGGCACGGACGCGCCATGCGCGGGCCGGTGATGCAACAGGCGTTGCACGAACTCGCCGATCGCTTCGACGAAGTGGCCGTGCCCCATCGGCCGCCGCTACTGAGGCTGAGCTGAGCTACTGGTCGCCGGCATTGTCCTCACCGGTGCCGGCGCCCGGGGGCGTCTCGCGGATGCGGTCCACGATGTTCATCCCCGGGTCGGGCTCGCCGAGCACGCCCTGATTGGCCTGACCGGTCAGGTCGTCTTTGGGCTCATTCTCCAAACCCAGGAGTTCGTCCCGCAGAGTCGCGGCGGCCAAACCGACATTGTGACGTGAGACGTGCAAGTCGATGAACTCGGCTTCTTCAGTCTCGGCATCGACGTTGAATTCTTCCGGTCGCTCCGCGAGATGGAATCCGATGCGGATGGTGACGTCCTTGTCGGTCTGCCCCGAAAGCGAGAACGCCAGCTCCGGCTCCAGCAACTCGATGCTCTCGACATCCCCCGGTGCGTCGCTGCCGCCCGCGACGGCCGCGAGCCATTCGGCCAGATTCTGGAACTCGAAGAGATTGACGCAGGGCGCACTTTCCTCCCAGGAATCTTCCTGGTTGGCGGCGCGGAAAAGCACGGTGGTCCAGCGGGCGTCGCCGAAGCCGTCCTGCGTCTCCGGGAGCGAGTCGCGCACGAATGACAATTCGAACTCGTTTCCGTTGCGGCCTTTGAGGAGCATGGACATAGCAGCCTCCTTTTGCAAGGAAGCTGCTTGTGCGGCATGAAGATGCCGCGGTTCGAGATGTGAGCCTGGCTTCAGCGGATCAGTTGCCGCCTCCGCCCGCACCGCCGCCGCGGCGACCACCGCCCGGACCCCGGCCCCCGCCCCCGCCCGGGAGCGACTCTTCGACCTTGGTCATCTGCTCTTTGTTGAGGATGGGCTTGAGCGCGTCCATCAGTTTCTGTCGGCTTTCCTGTGCAGCAGCACGCATCGCTTCGCGATCGCCGCCGCCGGCGCCCGGGCCACCGGGTCCGCCCTGTCCACCGTCGTTGCCGCGGTTCGCGCGAGCCCGAGCCTGGGCCGCGGCGCTGGTGGTCGCAAATTCTTCGATGGCGTTCAGGCCCTGTTGCTGCTTGGCCGCGTCGAGCTGGAAGGTCGAGAAAACATCCACGAGATTGTCCCACTGGCGGCTAAAGGCGCCGAGTGAAGGCATCGCCTTGCCGGTCGCATCCGCACCGATGGCGGCGGTCAGCGCCTTCTGGAGCTTGTCACGCTCCGAGGCGTTGATCTCTTCCATCTTCTTCATCATGTCGCGCATGCCATCGGGGCCCCCACCGTTCTCGCGGGCCTTCATCGCCTCTTCGCGGAACTTCTCGGCTTCGGCGTTTTGCGCTTCCCGGGCGGCGACATAGGCACTGACGACGGCTTTGGTCTGATCGGCGTTGAGACCCAGACGCGACGCGACGCCGGTCGCCTGCATGCTCCACGCGGACTTTGCTTTGTCGGGGCTCAACTGGCGACCGCCGAATCCACCCGGGCCGCCGCCACCGGGCCCGCCACCCCCCGGTCCGCCGGGCTGGCGCTGACCGCCTCGGGTGGGCTGCTGATCTTGAGCAAGTGCACCAGCGGAAAGGATGCCGATGGCCAGGCCGCAGACGATGGTTTGTGCGAGTTTCATATCTTTGACTCCGTTGAAATTCGAAGAGTGATCCGTCGGAAGAACGCCCTTGAGGGGGCAGTATTGCACAAAGTCGGGTGCCGATCCGTGCAGGAAAACGTGCCTTCCGGACCTCGACCGCGTTACACTGGCCGCTTTCCGGGACCGACCGCATCTGTTTTCAGGAGGATCCATGATTTCCGCTCTGGCCGTTGCAGTTCTTTCGCTGTGCACCACGCTTCAACCCGTCGACAACACGGCGCATGTCGCGCAAGCGCAGCCGGCGGGCGACAGGCCGAGGCCGCCGGGCGGACCGGGCGGTCCCGGCGGGCAGGGCGAACGACGCGTGAGCGTCGAGGGCGCGATGAAAACGATGAACCGCAGCCTCAAGCAACTGCGCGCGCAGTTGGCGGACACCTCCAAGAAGGACGAGAATCTCAACCTGGTGAACGAGATGCAGCGCGGCTGCGTGATGGCCAAGGGTGCGCCACTGCCCAAGGACGTGCTGGAGCGCGCCGGTGATGCCGCGGCACAGGCGAAGATGAAGACGACCTATCGCAACGACATGATCGCGTTGCTGCGCATGCTGATCGACCTGGAGATCGCAGTGGAAGACGGCAAGACCGATCAGGCCAAGCATCTGCTTGAAAAGATCGAGGCCGAGCGTGACCGGGCGCACAAGGAGATGGGCGTGAAGGACGAAGACTGAGTCTGCCGCCGTGTTGTTTTCAGAGCCGGAGCGAACGCTCCGGTTTCTTTTTTTTTTGCTCACAAGCTGCGTCAAACCGCTGGTGGCATGACCGACGAGTCCGACCTGCCCTTTGCAGGATTTTTCCCGGGTCTCGCGAAAATACCGATCCTCTATTGGGGGGTAAGCGCTTCACGCCGACTGGGAACGCGGCTCTCAGCGGACGCGGTGCGCGCCGCGAAGATGTTCTCTCGGCGAGAATTCAGCCGCGGCTCCCTGCACGGAACACCGACGCATGACGCTGCTGGCAACGCTCTCGCTCGCACTGCTGGTTTCCCGGACCGCCATTGACCCGAGCGCCCCCGCGGCGCCTTCTGCGCCCGCAAGCGCACCGGCGAACGATCAGCCGCAGGCATCCGCCCCGCAGGAAACCGAAAGGCCGCGGCGGGCAACCGTGAATGGTGCGATGAAGGTCATGGATCGAGCGCTGGAAACGCTCCAAGGCCAGATTGAGGACGTTTCCAAACACGAGGAGAATCTCGCGCTGATCAACGACCTGGAGCGGGGATGCGTGATGGGAAAAGGCCTTCCGTTACCCGAAGCCATGCTCGAACATGCCGGGACTCCGGAAGCCAAGGCCGAACTGAAGCGCGTGTACTACAGCGACATGCTGGGGCTTCTGAAGAAACTCATCCTGCTTGAAGAGGCCGTCCTCGCGAAGGACAGCGCGGCAGCAAAGCAGCGGCTGCTCGATGTCCTCGCGGCCCGTGACGAAGGACATCAGCACATGGAGCCCGCGGAGCAGAACCCGTTCGGGTTCAAGTG
>JAFEBN010000008.1 GCA_018242645.1 Planctomycetota bacterium
TGGCAAGCCGACGGGAACGGAATTGGGCCGGAAGACGAAAAGACGGGCACGGTTCACGAGCGAAAGATCACACATGAACGGCACGACCAAGGTGTTTACTCGGATGGCTGCGATGGCTGGGCTCGCCGTTTCGGCGACCGTGTTTACGGGCATGGCCCCGGAACCGAACCCTGTGCCGCAGCGCTGGCAGTTTGATGTGCGCCCGGGAAACCTGCGGTTTGCGAAGTTTGAGACGCCGGACGGCCAGATTCGCGGGTACTTCTTCCTGACGTACCGCGTGGTCAACAACACGAAGGAAGACCTGTTGCTGGCGCCGCTGTTTGAACTGGCGACGGAGAACGGCGACATCGTGCGATCGGGGCGGGATGTGCCGCCGTCGGTGATGAAGAAAATCATGACGGAGGTGGATAACCCGCTGGCGCAGGATCAGATTTCGATCCTGGGAACGCTGCTGCAGGGCGAGGAGAACGGGCGCGAGGGCGTGGTGGTGTTCTCTGATGTGGACACCAGCGCACGGGACATCACGATCTACGCGACGGGTTTCTCGGGGGAGACCACGCCGGTGGAGGTCAAGGACCCCAAGACCGGCAAGGTGCACAAGGAAACGCTCCGCAAGACGCTGAGCCTGCAGTACAAGCTGCCGGGCGACGTGACGGGCCGGGTAAACGAGCCTTTGCCTTTGTTTGAGCAGCGCTGGGTCATGCGGTAAGGCACCGGACGCAAGGACGGCGGGCGGCGGGGTTTACGGTGAAGGCAGTGGCGTGAGGCTGGGGGCGTGCCTAGAATCTGGGCCCTGCCCGGGCTGTCGGGCACTTTTCGAGGATTTCAGTCATGGCACATAAAAAGGGCCAGGGTTCGACCAAGAACGGCCGCGATTCCAACCCGCAATTCCGCGGCGTGAAGCTCTTTGGCGGCGAAATCGCCAAGCCGGGCTCGATCATCGTCCGCCAGGTGGGCACGCCGTTCAAGGCGGGCTTCAACGTGGCGATGGGGTCGGACTGCACGCTGTACTCGCTTGCCGCGGGCACGGTGATCTTCAGCGGCCGCAAGGTTCACGTGAACCCCACGGATGCGAAGGCCGAGCGTCCGGCGTGGCTGGCGGCGACGAAGTAAGTCCTTTGAATTCTAAATAACGACAGGGCTCCGCGCAGGCGGGGCCCTGTTTGTTTTTGGTGCGCGCGCTCATCCGCTGCCATGAAACAGAACTTCGCGCGGATGAAACAGCGGACGGCTCGGTTCGTGCGCGATTCTGCTACCGTCTTTGCCCGAATCGGCGGGCCCTCCCTCCGCCCCGACCTCCCCCACTTCACTTCTCCCCTCGTTCGAGATGAGGACAAACGACATGCAACGTTCGATCTTCCGAACTGGTTTGGTTGCGCTCTCGCTGACCTCGGGCCTGTGCGTGAATCTGTCTCGGAGCGCCGAGCCGGGGGCTCCGACCCGACCGGATTGGCTGAGCCACGAGGATCGCGTTGAAGATCTGCTCAAGCAGATGACGCTGGAAGAGAAGGTGGGCCAACTGGTGCAGTTTTCCAACGGCACCGCAACCGGCCCCGAGAACGTGAAGGTCGATCAGGATGCGCTGCTGGCGCGGGGCGGGATCGGATCGATTTTCAATGCGACCGGCGCCAAGAACACCAATGCCATGCAGCGGGTGGCGATGGAGAAATCGCGCCTGAAGATTCCGCTGCTGTTCGGGCTCGATGTAATTCACGGCTATCGCACCACGTTCCCGGTGCCGCTCGGGCTCGCGGCGACGTGGGATCCGGCGCTGGTCGAGCAGACGGCACGTGTGGCGGCGGTGGAGGCTTCGGCGGAAGGCGTGCGGTGGACGTTCGCGCCGATGGTGGATATCGCCCGCGATCCGCGCTGGGGACGGATCATGGAGGGCGCCGGCGAAGATCCCTATCTGGGGGGTTTGTTTGCCGCGGCGTATGTGCGGGGATTCCAGGGGAAAGACCTGTCGGACCCGACATCGCTGCTCGCGTGCGCAAAGCACTATGTGGGATATGGCGGCGCGGAGGCGGGGCGGGATTACAACTCGGTGGACATGTCGGAGCGGATGCTGCGGGAGATCTACCTGCCTCCATTCCGGGCTGCGGCGGATGCGGGCGTGGGGACCTTCATGAGCGCGTTCAACTCGCTCAGCGGCGTGCCGACATCGGCCAATCACTTCACGCTGACGACCGTGCTTCGCGATGAATGGGCGTTCAAGGGATTCGTGGTAAGCGACTGGACGTCGATCGCGGAGTTGATCCCGCACGGCATCGCGCTGGACGGGCGGACGGCGGCGCGGAAGGCGTTTGCCGCGGGCGTGGACATGGACATGCAGGCGAATCTGTACGCGACGCACCTGCCGAAGCTGGTCGGCGACGGAAAAGTCAGCGCGGCGGCGGTCGATGAATCGGTTCGTCGCGTGCTTCGGATGAAGATTGCGCTCGGACTGTTCGAGAAGCCGTATACGGATGAATCGCTGGCGGAGCGTGTTGAACTCGCTTCGGACCACGTGCAACTTGCACGGCGCGCGGCGGAGGCTTCGTTCGTGCTGCTGAAGAACGAGCGGGCGCGACCGATTGATGGCGGACCGGTGCTGCCGCTGAGTGAAGGCAAGACGGTCGCGCTGATCGGTCCGCTGGCGGACAGCGCGGAGGACATGCTGGGCGAGTGGTCGTGCAAGGGTGATAAGAAGGACGTGGTGACCCTGCGGACTTCGCTCGCCGAGCGCCTGAAGGACCGGCTGATCTATGCCAAGGGCACGGATGTGCGGACGGATTCGCGGGCCGGATTTGAAGAGGCGATTGAGGCGGCGAAGAAGGCCGACGTGGTGATCATGGCGATGGGCGAGCATCGCCAGATGTCGGGCGAGGCGGCGTCGCGGTCCAAGATCGACCTGCCGGGCAATCAGCAGGAACTGGTCAAGGCGGTTGCGGGAACGGGCAAGCCGATCGTGCTTGTTGTGTTCAGCGGGCGGCCGCTGACGCTGGCGTGGGAAGCAGAGCACGTGGGCGCGATTCTGCAGGCGTGGCACCCGGGCGCGCAGGCGGGACCGGCCCTCTCGCGAACCTTGTTCGGCGAGGCGAGCCCGGCGGGCCGCCTGACAGCGACGTTCCCGCGGTCCTTGGGGCAGGTGCCGCTCTATTACAACCACTTCAAAACGGGGCGGCCGATTCACGGAGAGGATGACGACGAGAAAGACACGGGATTCCGATTCAATTCGCGGTACATCGATGAGAAGAATTCGCCCTTGTTCCCGTTCGGGTGGGGCTTGACGTACACCACGTTTACTTATTCACCCGTCAAGGCGTCGGCGGAGACGATCTCGCTCGCGGATATCAACGCGGGCAAGACGATCAACGTCGAGGGGACGGTCACGAATAGCGGCGGGCGCGAAGGGACGGAGGTCGCGCAGCTCTACATCCGGCAGCGGGGCACGAGCGTGGTGCGACCGGTGCGGGAATTAAAGGGATTTGAGCGGCTGACGCTCAAGCCGGGCGAAAGCCGCGTGGTGCGGTTTGAAATCGGTCGCGAGCAGCTCGCGTTCTGGAACATCGACATGAAGCACGAGGCGGAAGCGGCGGAACTCGCCGTGTGGATCGCTCCTCATGCGGCGGCGGGGAAGCCGGCAATGGTCCGCATCACCGACTGACCGCTGATGAAAGGGAAGTCATCACTTGGATGGGGTATTCTGATCCGTCGGGCCGGAGGGCTCGATGTCGCTGGCGTTGCGCTCGTCGCTGCGGATCGTTGAGCACGCGGCGAGCGAGGCGATGAGCAGCAGGAGGCCGAGCGAGAAGATCGAACGCGTATGCGAGGACCGGGTCGTGTTCATAGAGACAGAATACAAAGGGAGACACCGATGAGCTATGTGGATGGATACCTGCTTCCGGTCCCGAAGAAGAACATCGCGGCGTACAAGAAGCTGGCGATGCTGGGCGCCAAGGTGTGGAAGGACCACGGCGCGATCGATTACCGGGAATGCGTGGGCGATGACCTTTTCCCCAAGTGCGGTGTGGGGTTCTCGAAGCAACTGAAGGTCAAGCCGGGCGAGACGGTGGTGTTTTCGTGGATCGTGTTCAAGTCGAAATCGCATCGCGACAAGGTGAACAAGGCGGTCATGAAAGACACGCGGATCGCCGGCATGAACATGAAGAAGATGCCGTTCGATGTGAAGCGGATGTGCTACGGCGGATTCAAGACGATCGCCGGGATGTAGCGGTCACTCGCCGGCATCCTGCGACACAGGCTCGCGATTGACCGAGAGGCGGATGCCGCACTCGTGAGCGATCGCTCGCCCCAGCAGGCGTGCATCGGAAGCCGACAACCAGCGCACGACGAACTCGTCCTGGCCACCGGATTCGGCCACCCGGAGCGACCACGTCGGTTTCTTGTTGACCTGCCGGTTGAAATCCGGCCGGATTTCGACACCGACCCGCTCGAACCGGATCGTTGGGCGTTCGAGCATGGCGCGGCCCCGGGGGAGCGAGAGGCGTTTGAGGCGCCGATCGAAGTCGAGGTCGTGCCTGCCGCCGACGGTTCGGCCCCGCTGCCAGGCGAACATGAGCAGAGATAGCACGATGCATGCCACCGGCGCGAACAGCGCGAGTTCGAGCGACGGGTCATTGCCGACCAGAATCAGGATGGACATGAACGCCACGAATCCGCTGATCCCCAGGAACATGAAGCCGACGGTGGCGGGCGAGGTGTTGACCAGCCGGAGGATAAATCGATCCGGCTCGTCCCGGGCGACCCATGGGCGCAGCGGGTCATCGATCCCCTCGCGGGCTTTCCAGAGGAAAAGCATCAGGCCGAGGAGGATGGCGTTAAACGGGAAGAGCAGAAGCGTGAAGACGATCGTGAAGGGGTGTGGCCCCACGCGCAGAGCGCTGCGGGAAGAATCCGACGGATCGACATAGACCGGAACGGAGGCGCCCGCCGGAAAGTCGGCGTTGATGCGCTGGGCGTAGCCGCGGCCTTTGGGATCGAGGGCGAAGGCGTGCACCTGATCGCCAGTCAAATCCTGCTGGTTGACGGTGTAGGTGTAGCTGACCTGGGGCCGGTAATTACTCTTCCCCTTGGAGCTGCGGGTCTGGATGATCCTGCTGGTCGTGATCGTTCCGGGCACAGGCTGCCAGGTCTGTCCCGCGACGATCTGGCGAGCGATGCGATCGGCAAAGAAGAGATCAAAGCCGAGCACGAACACGCCCCAGATCAGGACGGCGACCCAACCCCAGAAGAGTTGCCGACGAAACACGGCGGGGTTGTGCAGGCGGCTCTTGCGGTTCATGGCCCCCACTCGTGATCAGGGTGCCGCGGGCACGCCCGGTTGAGCGGTCTTTGCCCCGGGGGGCAGGGCCTCGTTGTCGGTAAAGACATAAGCGACCATGGCGAGGAGCATGAGGATGACGGCAACGGTCATCATCCAGGGGGCGTGCTTGCGGAGGCCGGTTTTCTGTTCGCCGTGGCCGTGATGGTGCGGATGGTCGCGGTCGTGGGTGGACATGCAGGGTTCCTTGGAGGTGGGATAGTACGCAAATAGGGCCATGGACTGGCGTGTACCCGCAGAAACTGCGGGAAACTGCGTTCCGTATATTCGATGGGAAGGGGTTCGGCGATGCTGGTGCTCAGCCTGATCTGCTTTTCGTTCTGCTGCCTCGCGGCCGTTCGTGGGGGTGTGGGGGTTTTGTCTCGGAGCAAAGCCAGCAGAAGCGCGGGATGGCTCTGGTTGCTTGCGGCGCCCAGTCTGGGTGTTGGGTCGGTGGCTCTTTATGAGGCGTCGCCTCAGCTCTTGCTCTCTTCGATTCTGAAGGACCTCGGGCTTGCGCTGATGCTCACGGCGGCAGTGGTTGCGGTTTTGGTGCTAACGGAAGGAAAGGGACGCCTGGCAGGACGAAGGCTGATTCGGAGCGCTTTGGCAGCAGGTGCGGTCTTCGGGATTGGCTATGGCGCGAGTGTGTGGACAGAGGTTGCGCGGCACGGCTGGTGGGCGGGGGTGCCGACCACCCTGCTTGTGCTGCTCTCGCCGTGGCTGCCTGAGCGTGCGATGCTGAACGAATACCGGAAATCGGGAAATGGATCGCTCGAAACAAGGATGGACGAGATCGGGGCGGGGAGTTGGCGAGCGCGGTACCTGCAGCGGTCGCTGGAACGCCGGTATCGAAACTCGTTGCGCGAATCGGATCTTCAAGTGTTGCGATCGCTTTGCGGGGAATCGAACGTGCCGCGGGAGCTTGCGCAGGCTCATCTGAATGAACTGGCGCGGGTATTCTGTGAATCGTCGGATGAAGTAGAGCGTCGATCGGCGGCCTCGGTGCTCGAAGATCATTGCCCCTTTGGGGAGAAGATCTCGCGGGCATCCGTTGGAGCGGAATACGGAACGAATGCGTTTCGTGGAAGGTTGCCGCGGCTGTTGGAGATGGCAAGAAATGAAGATTGGTGGGTCGGCAAAACAGCGATCGAAGCCGTGGGGTACTTTGGCAATGACGCGGCGGAAGCGGTGCCGCTTTTGATCGCATTCGCGAAAGACGAGATCGAAAGGGATGACTGGTATCGAGAGCGGCATGTGCTGGAGTATCTTGCCCAAACGTCGCCTGTGGTGTGCGATCAGCTTCGGCGGATCGTGTCGAATGGACACGGGATTGAACGCCTGATCGCGTATGAAGCTTTGAGGAAAGGCAAGTTTGCATCGGAAACCGACGCGGAAATGCAGCGCGTCTTTTTTGATCTTGATGATGAGTCAGCACTGTGTGCGTTTCGATCGCTCTGGCTTTGGCGCGATAGCTCAAGTGGAATCAAAACCGTTTTTGAGAAGGCGAGGCGTTCCCGGGAGCGGTGCGCAGAGTTTCTACTCTTGCTCCCGGAGGCTTGGATTCCCAATCCGGATGTGCTGCTTGATTTGAAAGATTTCCTGAATGACCCATCGCCTCACGTGCGTGCGTCTGCCTGCGAAGCCATTGCGGGGATTGGACGGAGACAAGCGCTTGGAGTCAATCTCCGCGATTGCATTCAAGAGCTTCGATTTGACCCCGATTCGAACGTGCGAACGGCAGCGGAGAACGCGTGGCGGCAGATATCTTCGCTTGACAATCACTGAGCGATTCGCGCTTGCAATCGAGGCTCCGAGCGCCTGCCCGATCGCGGCGGATCGTTGTCTTCAACTCTTTCTACTCACTCCGGTTTCATTGTGACGACGGACAACGTACTGCGTGGTTGGGGATTCAGCTCAAACGTTTTCGCAACACACTCAGCAGGGTTTCCGGCTCCAGATACTTCTCCGGCGGTCGAAAGTACACCTCGGCGAGGTCTTGGCCTTTCGGGGCGGGGAGCACCGTCACGCTGACCTGCAGCGCTTTGCCGGCCTTCGCGAGTTCCGGCGGGGTGCGGGCCAGGCGTTCGGCCAGGTCCTTGGCGTGCGTCACTTTGAAGATGACGTCTTTTTCCCGCACGCTGACGGACTTCACGCCGAGCGCGACCGCCGCGACGCGGAGTTCCGCGAGGAAAAGGAGTCGGTGGACCTGCTTGGGGGGGTCGCCGTACGCGCTGACGAGGTCGGCCTTGACCTGCTCCAGCTGCTCGCGGGTGGCGGCGGTTGCGATTCGCCGGTAGGCCTCGAGCCGGCGCTGATCGCTGGGGATGTACGGCCGGGGAATGCTGGCGGAGAGGCCGATTTCGATCGAGACCGTGCTGGGTTTTTCGGGGGGCTTCTCGTTCTTGAGTTCGTGGACGGCGTCCTCGAGCAGGCGGCAGTACATGTCGTAGCCGACCGCCGCGATGTGGCCGGACTGCTCGGCGCCGAGGATGTTGCCGGCGCCGCGGATTTCCAGGTCGCGCATCGCGATCTTGAAGCCGGCGCCGAGCATCGAGTACTGCTCGATGGCGCGAAGGCGCTTGCGGGCGATGTCTTTCACGCTGCGCTCGGGGGGCAGGAGCAGGTAGCAGTACCCGCGGTTTTTGGAGCGTCCGACGCGTCCTCGGAGCTGGTGCAGTTCCGCGAGGCCGAAACGGTCGGCGTCGTTGATGATCATCGTGTTGGCGGTCGGGATGTCGATGCCGGACTCGATAATGGTCGTGCTGACCAGGATGTCCGCTCCGCCGTCCTTGCTCGGCCCGCGCATGAACTTGAGCATCACCTGCTCCAACTCGTGCGGGTTCATCTGCCCGTGGCCGATGAGGATCCTGGCTTCGGGCGCAAGGCGCTGGACGTCATCCGCGACACTCTTGATGTCGTGGACACGGTTGTGGACGAAGAAGATCTGTCCTTCGCGGGAAAGCTCGCGTGCGATCGCCTGCTGGATCCGCCGCTCGTTGTACGGGATGACCTCCGTCACGATCGCCCGGCGGTCGAGCGGCGGCGTGGTCAGCGAGGAGATGTCGCGGATCCCCAGCATGGCCATGTGCAGCGTGCGGGGGATGGGGGTCGCGCTCAGGGTAAGCACGTCCACCGTGAGGCGCAGGCGGAGCAAACTCTCCTTGTGCTCAACACCGAATCGCTGCTCCTCGTCGATGATGACCAGGCCGAGGTCGGCGAATTCCACATCCTTGCTGAGGATGCGGTGCGTGCCGATGACGACGTCCACCTGGCCCTTTTTGACTTTCTGAAGGATCTCCTTGGCCTCGGCGTCGGTCTTGAAGCGGCTGAGGCTTTCAACCTTGAAGGGGTAACCGGCGAACCGCTGGCGGAACGTGCGTTCGTGCTGCTCGGCCAGCACCGTTGTGGGCACGAGCACAGCGACCTGCTTGCCGAACTCGACGGCCTTGAACGCGGCGCGGATGGCCAGTTCGGTTTTGCCGAAGCCGACGTCGCCGCAGATGAGCCGGTCCATCGGCCGGTGCTTGGCCATGTCCTGCTTGATGAGCTTCAGGGCGCTCAGCTGGTCCTCGGTTTCTTCGTACGGGAATTCGTCTTCGAACTCGTTCTGCCAGGGGGTATCGCCGGGGTAGGCGACACCGGGCATCGACTCGCGGGCGGCGCGGACGCGCATCATCTCCGCGGCAAGGTCCTTGACGCTCTCGCTGGTTCGCTCCTTCTGGCCTTTCCAGCGCTGGCCCCCGAGCGTGCTGAGCGTCGGCTTGCCACCGAAACCGCCGACGTATTTCTGCACGAGGTCGATCTGCGTCGCGGGGACGTGCAGCTTGGCGTTGCCAGCGAACTCGAGCGTGAGGAACTCTTCGAGCTCGGGCTCTTTGACCTTGCGGCCTTCCATGTTGGCGAGCGCGGCATCGGCCCGCTTGGTGATCTCACGCGGACGCTGCTGCGTCAGTCCGGTGAAACGAGCGATGCCGTGGTCCTGGTGGACCACGAAGTCGCCGGGCTGGAAATCCAGAAAGGTGTCGAGCGCACGCCCGGTGCGGAGGCGCGTCGCCTTGCGCCGAACCGTGAAGCGGTTGAGCAGTTCGTGATACGGAACCAGCGCGAGCGGCTCGGTCTCGCCCCAGAGGAATCCGCGGTGCACGTAGCGAACCGACGCGTGAATCGCCCGGGCAGGTTTGGCGTCTGCGGAAGCCAGCAGTTCCTTGAAGCGCTGCTCTTCGCCCTCGTTCTGGCAGCACACCTCCACCGACGCGAGCACAGGCTTGGACGCCAGATCGATGAGTTCGCGGATGGCCTGGTTTGCTTCGCGATCGAAGGCGTCGAGAGCGCGAACGGGCAGTTCGATCCGCGTATCCGCCGCTCCCGCACCCGAGGAAAACTGGTTGATCTCGGCGATCGCGTGGAAGCGCGATTCGAGCACTTTCAGCACGGCCGGCGGGCCGAAAAAGCCCTTGGAATCGGAAAGGCGTTCGTAGTACCCGCGCGCCTGCTCCACGACTTCCATCGTTTCGTGCAGCAGCGCGACCGCCTCGCGGGGCAGCAGATCGAGGAAATTCACGGCGTCGTCGCCGGGGAGGGCGAGTTTGACGTCCGCGGCAACCAGATGGATGCGGTCGATCGCCCGATCGACGCCCATCGTGTCAAGATCGATCTCGTTGATGCGATCGACCTGGTCGCCGAAGAAATCAAGACGGACGGGGCTGGCGGAGTCGCCCGCGGGGAAGATATCGACGATGCCGCCACGCACCGCGAAGTCGCCCGCTTCCTCGATCGCTTCGACGCGGCCGTAGCCGGCGCTATCGAGCCACTGCGCGAGGGCGGCCAGACCCACCTGCTCGTCTTTCTGCACGACGCGGGAAACCCGCTCGAGACGCCCGGGCGGGTGAACGCCCTGCATGAGGGACTGAACGGGGGCCACGACAACAGCGGCTTGATCCCGCGCGAGTGCGAGTGCTTCTCGGACAACGGCTAGTCGCTCCGCCAGCGCATCGGGCACGGCGGCGCCCTCACCCGGGAGCGATTCAAGAGCCGGCAGGCGGAGCGCCGTCTGCCCGAGCGAGCGAAGTTCGTCGAGCGTTTCATCGGCATCATCCACGTGTGCACAGACGAGCACCACGGGCCGCTTGAGCCTGCCGGCGACGGCCGCGGCGACAAAGCTGGCGGACGAACCGCTCGAACCGGAGGCAACCACGCGTTTGCCCGCGCCCAGAGCGTCGGCGAGCGCGCGGAGGGGGCTGCTCGCGGCGATGGTTTCCAGGGCTGGGACGGGCTTGAGGGCCATGAATCGCTCGGAGCGCGCAGGCGCGAGCCGGCGGAGCACCAAGCTCCCCGGTCGGCCGCCGACTGATTGGAATGATGCTACCCCGGGTCCCGCTCTGGCGTCACTCGGCAACAACCAGCGGCCGCAGCTTTTCGAGCAGTTTGGGGCCGATGCCCTTCACGCGGTCGAGATCCTGCACGGTCTTGTACCGACCGAATTTCAGGCGGTCTTCAACGATACGGGCGGCAAGGCTGGGCCCGATTCCTGGAAGTTCCTCGAGCTGCTGCAAGCTTGCGCTGTTGAGGTTGACGGGGAGGGGCTTGGCGGAGACGGACGCGGGCCCCTGTTTGGGCGGCGCGGCGACAGGGACATCGCGCGGGGGCACCTCGGTTACAAACGCGGGCTTCGGGGTCGAAGAACCTTTCTCCTCGGTGTGGACGGAGGCAGTCGCCTCGGGCTGCTTGGCGGGCTGCGGCGTGCCGGGCGAATCGGCTTGCACGAGCTGGGGCCGGAAGGGCGCTGTCGTTCGGCGCTCCGCGATCGACCACGCCATACCCACGGCGGCGGCACCGATGACAAGGCCGGCGCAGATCCAGCGCAGCGGTCCGTACGTCCAATCTTCAATGACATCCGTTGGCTTGGAGGCCATGATCTGAAGAATACTACAAATCGAGGATCAGCCGATCGGCGACTTGCCTTCGCGGAGCGCCTGGAGCAGAGCCCCGATGCGCTGCCCGGCGGGCTTGAGGATTCCCCCGGCGTTGAGCAGCCCCCCACCGGGCATTTCGGGCGAGCGGGCGCTGGGGGGGGCATCGGCCAAGTCCTGCCAGCAGATGCTCTGCACGCTCGGCTTGCAAGCGAGCATCGAGAGCACATCGGCGAGCCATTCGGCCTGCGAGGCCTCCGACCACCCGCTCCGCCAGCGACCGGCGGCGTGCTCTCGGGCCGAAATCACAACCTGATCGTCGTCGTCGCCTTTGGGCTTGGAAACCACCGAGGAGATCGGCGCGCTGGGCGCGCCCGCGGCCGTGATGTGAATCGGCCGCTCCATCGAGGCGTACCGATCGAGCAGCGACGAGATCATCATCAGATCCCGGGTCGCCTGCCCTGAGGCGGGTGCGCCGAGCTGCAATCGCAGGCCCAGGCCGTCGACGCCGAGTCCGAGGTTGAGCACGCTCTCGGCATAAAACGTCGGGGGCAGGCTCTTGCGATCGGCGGCGAAGTACTCGCCCCACGGCTCCTGCACCTCGACGATGATCTTTCCCTGCGGATGGATCTTCTTGGTGAGCAGGATGCAGACCTTGGTCAGGTCCATGATCTGCTCATAACTGAGCTTGACGTTGGAATTGACGTGCAGCCCCGAGCACACAACCCAGCGCGAGACCGTGCGCCGGTAGCGCGTCACGACCTGCGTGATGTGCTCCACCATCATGTCGCGCAGGGTTTCGTAGTCGTTTTCCCAGATGTACGCCCACTCGGGCAGGCACGAGGCCCGCAGATCGATGATCGCGCCGGCGGTCACCGGCCGCTTCGCGGTGCGGACCGCCCATTCGATCCACCGATCGGTCGAAGCGAAGCTGAGCTTGCCTTCCACGGGCTCGAGGTCGCTCCATCGCACCGGCATGTGCACGAAATCGAGCGATCCGGCCGCCTTCATCAGCGGCTCGGAATACTGGTTGGGGTTGATCGCCACCCCGATCTGCGGCGCACCGGGAACCACGGCCGTGCCCATGCCCGGAACAACCACGTGCTGACCCGCCGGCGGCGGGTCGCCGATCAGCTTGGTGTAGCGCGCCTTGGCATCTTCAAAGACCTTGCCCGAAAGACGGGCCGGGATATCGCGGCTCGCGTTGAGCAGGCTCAGCTTTTCGGAAGCATCCAGAGCGATGGCGAGGGCTTCCCAGGCGAGCTTGTCGGCCCAGGCTCGCGGGCTGGGCTGGCCGGCCTGTGTCTGCGCCACCGAGCCGGTCCGATCGGCAACGAGGGCTTCGCAGAACTTGAGCCGGGCGGCCTCGAGCTGCGCCAAGGCCGGATGGTCCGGCGCCAGTTCGAACATCCCCCACTCCTCGAGCTTGTTGAGCGCCATCATGATCCGGTGGCGAGCCAGTTCAAGGCTGAGCAGGTAGGGTTCGTTTCGTTTCGGAAGGAAGCAGGTCCGCAGCATCATCTGCCCGAGCGACGGGGTGGGCGGGGGCAGGGCGGGAATGCCGGGTGACGGCGGGGCCGCGGGCGGTGCGGGAATCTCGACCAGCAGGCAAATGCCGGCGGCCTCCGGGCCGCTCTTGGTACAGCGGATGAGGCCCTGGTCGAAACGAATCTCGGCCTGCGTCGGCATGTCGTCGTTGCCGATGAGATATTCGCCGCGCAGCTCGAAGCTGGTTTGAGGGTGGCCCGCCGAATCGAAGACTGCGAAGCTGAACATTCCGGTCGCGGGCTCCGCTCGAAGCTTGGGGGAAGAGGGAACGGGAGTGTACGGCGGAAAGCACCGGTTTGCGACCCCTCGGGAAGGGCTCGGGACGTGTAACCTTGCGGGGCCGTGAGCCGCGCGTGCCGCGAGCGGGCTTTGCGCTAATTCTCGGGACCGTCACGACATGACAATTCTCGATCGCCCCGTGATCTCAACCGATCTTCACCTGCCCGGAAAGCGATCCGGCAAGGTCCGTGACGTGTACGAGCTACCGCCCGATGCGCAGGGGCCGCGGCTGCTGATCGTCGCGACCGACCGCATTTCCGCTTTTGACGTGGTGATGCCGACGCCGATCCCCGGAAAGGGCCGTTTGCTGACGACGCTCTCGACGTTCTGGCTGCGGATGATCGAGCAGAAGGGAATCTGCCGCACGCATCTGGTCTCGACCCGCACGGACCAGATTCCGCCGGCCGCTTTTAACGGCTCGTCGCTGAGCGCGGCCGACCTGGAGGGCCGCTCGACCATCGCCCGCAAAGCACGCGTCGTGCCGATCGAGTGCGTGGTGCGGGGGTACCTCGAAGGCTCCGGATGGAAGGAATATCGCGAGAAGGGATCGGTGTGCGGCGTTGCTCTGCCCGCCGGACTGCGCCAGTGCGAGAAGCTCCGTGAACCGATCTTCACGCCCGCAACCAAGGAAGAGCTGGGCAAGCACGATGAAAACGTGTCCTTTGAGCGTGCGGCGGCAATCGCGGGGCGCGAGGTGATGGAAAAGCTGCGAGCGATCTCGCTCGCGATTTACCGCGCGGCCAGCGAGCATGCCGCAGCACGCGGCGTGCTCATCGCCGACACCAAGTTTGAGTTCGGCTTCGCGCTCGATGCAAATGGAAAAGAGACCGGCGAACTGATGCTGGTGGATGAAGCCCTCACGCCCGACAGCTCCCGATTCTGGCCCGCGGCCGGGTACGAACCGGGGCGAGCCCAGAAAAGTTACGACAAGCAGTTTCTCCGCGAATACCTCGAGACGCTTGTCGCGTCAGGCGCGTGGAACAAGCAGGCGCCCGGTCCCCAGTTGCCGGAGGCCGTCGTGCGGGAGACGCGTGAAAAATACGACGCCGCCTGCCGATCGCTCACGGAATAAGGGCCGGCCTGCTCATTTCTCCTGGATCTGAAGATTCTTCTCGTCCTTTCGCTTGCGGTAGGCATCAAGCATGGCCCGGTGTTCGGCCATTCCCGGCGGCTCGGCAAACATGAGCGCAAAGGGTTCGCCGTTCACCGCAAGGTCCTTGTTTTCCGGGTCGCCGAAGCGCTCTTTCACCAGGTCGTAGGCGTATCGCTTCAGATCATCCGGCGCCGCTTTAAACACGGCCGAAGCCTGATCGATGTTGAGCAAGCTGATGAACTGATCGAACGTGG
The DNA here is from genome assembly GCA_018242645.1 of Planctomycetota bacterium. GTDB lineage: Bacteria > Planctomycetota > Phycisphaerae > Phycisphaerales > UBA1924 > JAFEBO01. The sequence continues at coordinate 14,389 of JAFEBN010000008.1, forward strand.
CGCCGGCCTGGATGCGGAAATCGGGTTCCATCACATCCATGCGAGCGTTGGCAGAATCCACTGCGTTGACCGTGCGCTGTTGCTTCATGAAGTACGCGTGCGACTTGGCCGCGTAGTCCATCTGGCTGCGGAACCTGGCGTCGTCGGAATCGAGCAGCGCCGCAAAAGCGCCCAACAGAGACGCCGTCACCTCGGACACCGCCACGTTCGGAGAGCGCTGACGTTCCGCGAGTTGCGTCATCACGTAATCGTCCAGCGGCACACTGAACTTGTGCGCCCGGTCGGGGTCGTTCAAGTTCTGACCCTTCCACCTGCCGAGGTCTTGGTAGTACTTCTGGGCGAGATCCGTCAGACCGAGGCGGTAGAAATACAGGATCACGTCCGCGAAGAAATTCTCGTAGCCAGCGGAGTACAAGCTGAAGGCTCGGTCGGCCGTGTCGAACTTGCTGCGGGAAACCAGTTCCTGCATGATGTCGGCGTACGTCTGGGCGAAGAACGGGTCGGGAATCTCGAGGTACATTTCGCCCGCCCCGACATTGAAGCCGAGATAGTCGAAATAAACCTGTCCGTACCGGTACAGGTCCTGCACGGCCTGGATCACCAGCCGGTCGGTGTTGACAAAGTCGAAATCTTTCTGTGTGCGTTCCTCGGCCCGAAGCAGACCCCGCTCCACACCTTGAGCCGACCAGTACAGTGCGTGTGCCGCGGGAACCCGCCAATCGATCGGTCCGTACTTTTCGGTGTACCGGATCATCTGGAACGGGTCCATGTTGAACTGCGTTTCGAGCACATACCGGCGTGCAAAGGGCAGATAGGCCTTCCATGCCGCGGCCATTCCCGGGTCCTTCACCAGGGCGAGCATGTTCTTCATTTTCTCGCTCATCGTCTCCTGCGCGATCTTCGAACTCGCCGAACGAAGAACCGCGTTCACCAGTTCGTAGCGGCGGAGAATCGTCAGGACGGACCGCGCGTCGGCCTTGGGATCCTGACCGATCGCACCGTGCTCGCCCACGCGAGACTGGAGATCTTCCAGAAGCGTCCGCACGCTGGGGGTCGCGGCGATCACTTCGCCCAGATCGCGGGGCGCATCCGCGATCGGCTGAAGGAACTCCACGGCGCGTGTGATGGCATGAGCGCGAGACCGGTCTTTGAAGTCGTGCGCCGGGGGCTGGCCGAGCACGGTTGTCCACTCATCGGCCAACTGCATCTTGTAATAGCGGTTGGCGTCGTCGGTGACGCCGCCGATCTTGTGCAAAAAGATCCACGCCAGCTCCTTGTGCAGGAGCATGTCGTTGGGATTCTGCACGATCCCACGGTTGCGCAGGAGCTGAATGCCCTTCTGCACCCAGTACCAACGTTCCGTTCGCGTCTGCGTAGAAACAGAAATGTTGTACGCCATGTTCCAGGCGTGGAACACCCACACGCGGGGGAACCGGGGCTGCAGAGTCGTGATCGCCTCGGCGAGCTGATTCAACTCGAAAAACTTGCCCTCCTGCTTGAGCTCATTGGCCCGCAGCCACAGGTAGTTAACGAACACGCCGCGGAATGCACCGAGCGCGATCCCCAGCGCGACCTGCGGCGGCTGACCCTCCTCGACTCGGTCGGTGTAGGTGAGCTTGTGACGGCTCGCGATAGAGGCGAGCTGCACCGCAAAGAGACTGCTCGCCGCCGCTCCGAGGAGCATGCAGATGAGCGCGACGACTTTGACGGTGTTCAGACGGAACATGTCACCTCATCACTAGTTGCCGGAGTACATGGCGAGTTCGCGCGATCGAAAGATCCATGTGCCGCAGGCGTACAGAACGCCGATAAGCAGGATCAACAGCACGCCGCCCGTCGCCACGCTCGACCAGGGAAGCAACGCACCGTCCACAAGTCGCTGCGCCGGCTTCAAATCCGCATAAAACCTGAAGGGCATCGAGATCGCGCTGGCGATGTAGTCGATCACGATGTAGAGCGCGATGTCCTTCCCCATGCCGTCGGTCACGTTCCAGTTCTCGAGCGAGTCGGTGATGAACCGCGAGCTCTCCGCGATCAGGAAGATGCCGAACGCTGTCAGCGTCGCGACCGAGAACGACAGGAACGTCGCGGCACACACGCCCGCCATCGCGATAAAGGCGGTCTTGAGCCAGAGCACGGCGAACACCCGGAAAAAGTTCACCCGGTAGCTCCCCGCGGCGAACGAGATCTCGAGCGCATCGGCCGCGAAATACACGCTGCCGGGGTTGGCCACACGATTGAAGTAGTCGCCGTTGACGATGCTCACCACGAGCTGGCCGCTGTCGTTGATCACGCCGGGGCTGAGCGTGATGTTGTGCGTTTGCGCCAGCGCCGCCTTCTCCACGACCCAGGAACCGTTGGCGGGGAAGAGGAACGTGAGGTCGAACAACAGGTCGGGACGGTTGCTGCCCGACTCCGGGCGGTACTTGAAGGTGATCGGGAGCCCCCGCTCCTTGGCCTCCTTGAGCCCGCTAAACACGAACACCCGGTCGCGACCGGGTTCGATCGTCCGCGACTCGATCAGGATCGACCGCTTGAGCTGGCCCGCGATCGACTCGCGATCCGCCGGATCCTTGCCGAAGTCGGGCCGATTGGCCTGCTCGGCCTTCACTCGTGCGTCGATGCTCTCATTGACTGCCTTCTCATCCAGCTCAGGAAAATCGGGAATAACGGCGACGCGGGCGGTGAGTATCTGCGTCTCAAGGATGCGCCTGTCGGCGGTCATGACCGATCCGTCCTTGGTCACGAACGCGCGGTTCTCGCCCTGCGCTGGGGTTGACCGCAGGTACTCCGTGAACATGAAGACGGCGCACCCGGTCACCGTGAGCAGCACGGCGGAAAGGCTCACGACGCCCAGCCATTTGCCCAGCACGTACTGCCAAGCCGCCACCGGCTTTGTCACCGTCTGCCATATCACCCGGTCGCGCTGCTCCGTCGCCACGGTGTAGACCGCAAACAGCACCGTCAGCACGGCGATCAGCGAATACGACATGCCTGTGCCGTACTGGAGGAAACTCTGGACCCGATAGCGAAGCGCCTGGTTCTCGTCGAGGAGTTGGGGCAGCGCCGCCAGAAGCAGCACCAGCAACACCACGAACACGAGCGATATCTTCAGCCGGATAGCCTGATCGAGCGTGTTCCGGGCGATCGAAAAAACCTGGTGCGGTGCTCCCAGCAACATGCGGACACCCGAAAACAACGCAAGGAATACCGCCCACAGGGCTCCGGCGCCCACCAGAAAAGGCACCCATGCGCGCAGCCCGGGGACGAGTCCGCCCCCGAAATACACCGCGGCCAGCGCGAGAACGATGGCCAGATACCACAGGCCGATCCCGAGCCAGATAACGAGGATTGCGAACGCGGAAGCGGTCACAACCGGGAAGATGACCGCGGTGCCATCGGCCTTTCGCTCGAGGATGGAGTTGATCGCCCTGACGGCGTGCTGCAGGTTGGCGTCCTCGGCCGTCCCGGTCTTGTCCTGCACGAGCGGCGTGTTCTTTGATTCGGCCTTGGTTGTGTTCGGCTTGTTCGCGTCCTCCCGTGCCGCATCTGCCGCCGGGACGGAGACATGCGGAGCTTCGGCCTTGTGCATCACGGCATAGGTGATGAGGCCGCCCACCATCGCGACAAGGACCAGCAAGGTCGCAATCAACTTGAAGCCGCGCGACTTCTGGATCCGGTCCAGCGCTCGGATGCGATCGCTGAACGTCAAGCGCCGCTCCCGCCCTCGGAGGGCTTGTTGCCGTCAACCATCAGCTTGCGGATGAGGTCGTCGTCGACCGGTGCCGAACCCGCACCTTTGGCGGGCGTGCCATCGGGACGCGACAAAGCCGGCGGAGCTTTGATCGGCGCCTGCTCGGAGATCTGGGGCGTCGCAGCGGTCAGCGAACCGATCAGGTCTTCATCCGGCCCTGTCCGCTTGGGCGTAATGGGGGAAGCCGTTTCCACAATTTGAGCCGCAGGCACCTCGGCGGATTGCGTGGTCAGACGCTCGATCAACTGGTCGCCGACCACCGGAGCATTCAACAGGAACGAAGCCGTCGCCCCACCCGACTGCGCGCCGGAAGTGGCAACCTGACCCGCGCGCGCTTTCTCCACGATCTGGAGGAAGAACTCCTCGAGCTTCTGGCGCGGATGTGAAACGGTGCGGATGCTCTTGGCGCCCCCGGTTCGCCGGCGGATGACTTCGTCGATCTCATTGATCGTCGCTTCATCGAGTGAGTCGGATTCGATGGTGGTGCGATCTTCAACTTCGAGCAGCGAATCGCAGGTGCCCTCTTCCCGCTTCTGACCGCCGTACAGCACGATCATCCGGTGAACGCAGTCCTCGACATCGGCGAGAAGGTGGCTGGAGAGCAGGATGGTCTTGCCGCGCCGACCCAGTTCGATAATCAGGTCCTTCACCTGCCGCGTGCCGATCGGGTCGAGCCCGGTCGTCGGCTCGTCCAAAATCAGGAAATCCGGATCGTTGATCAGCGCCTGCGCGATGCCGATGCGCCGCTGCATTCCCTTTGAATAGTCTCGGACCGGACGAAACTGAGCGCCCGACAGCCCCACCATGTCGATCAGCTCATCGATCCGATGCTGGCGCGTCCGGTAATCGAGCTGGAACAGCTTGCCGTAGTAATCCAGCGTTTCCCGGGCATTCAGGAACTGATACAGGTACGACTCTTCGGGCAGATAGCCGATGCGGCGCTTGACGGAAACGTCGGTCGGAGGCTTCCCGAAAACCGCGATCCGCCCGCTCGTCGGACGGAGCAGCCCCAGCAACATCTTGATGGTGGTCGACTTGCCGGACCCGTTGGGGCCCAGCAATCCGAAGACCTCGCGTGGATGGATTTCGAACGACAGATTTTCGACCGCCCGCGCGCTCTGGCGGAGCCAGAAATCCTTGAACACCTTGCTGAGGTGCTGGCAGGTGACAACCGCCGGAGCATCCGAAACTGATTGACCCGAAGCCATCGCACACTCCAGAGCCGGTTTACTGGCTCGCCGATTCCTTCCTGGTGGTGTTGAACTCCGACGCACGCTGGGCCTCTTCGCGATCGCGTTTGGCCTTCTCGTTCGCCTGAAGCCGCAGCTGCGACTCGCGCCTCTTGGCCTGCTCGAAGTCCTCCGTCAACTGGATTTCCAGCGTGCGGACGGACTTGGGGACGACCAGCAGCTGCACGCTGTCGCGATCGAGGAACGCCGCCAGGGCGTCGCTCCATTCCCGGTTGAGCATCACACTCGGATTCGAGCGATACTGCGTGAGCTTGGCCCGGAAGCTGGCGAGTTCGGCCCGCCGCTGGTTGATCACTTCGCTCTTGTATTGGTAGGCCTCGCTGATCATGCGGGCGACCTCGCCCGACGTCTTGTTCTCCAGCACCTCGTTGTCGACCTTCACCGGCTTGCCCTCAAGCATCTGGTTGATGGTGTCGAGAATGGCCTTGCCCTTTTCGGTGTCGTTGTTGGCGATCGAGAGTTCATACGCGTCGATCTGCTTGATCAGGAACGGCTCGATCTCGCCGGCCTGACTGTTGAAAAGCTGGCTGGCTTCGGACTCGGCCTGTTCGATCGCCTTCCGTGCCTTCGACGCGGCCGATTGCACGCTGTTGAATGCCTCGCGAACGTACATCGGGGGCGTCACCGTCGTTAACTGAAACTGCTGGATCTCGATGCCGGATTTCAGTTCATCCAGTTGCTTCTGGGCGATCGACTTGGCCATCTCCGCGACGTGCCCCGATTCGCCCGCCGACTGACGCAGCAGGTCCTCGACGCGCGTCTGCGCCACCGCCCGCACGATTCCGTTCGAAGCGGCCGCGGTCACGATCTGCGTTTCCTGATCCCGCAGCATGTTGGCCGCGAAATCCACGGGGCGCTTGCGTTCGTAGACGATGCGCCACTGGGCGTGCGCCAGGTTCGCTTCCGCCGTGATGAGCGAGCCGTCGTTGCCCGGCTTGAGACGAGAATCCTTGCTCAGCGTGTCGATCGACTTGCCGCGGTTCTTCTCATCGACATACGGCCAGAACTGGGAATCCAGCGAGATGCTCTCCGAGCCCGTGTCCACCTTGACCAATTCGCCGATCGGAAATGGCCAAGCCCACTGGAAACCCGGCGGCAGATCAGAAGCTTGCACGCGCCCAAACATCAGCCGGATAGCCCGCTGACCTTCGCGCACCGATTGCAACCCGCTGCCCAGAAACAGCACGAACAGCACCACCATCGAAAACTGCACGATGCGCAGCGTCACCGCCAGCGCGTCCGAGAGCGACTTGTTGGCGGTCGCCATCAAGTCCTCGGTCGACTGGGTGCGCTGCACGCCCCGGGTGAGTTGCACGCTGGCCCGCCGCCCGCTCACGGGCGTCGGCTGCGGGGCGTCCCCCTCCTCGGGGTGGCGCAGGGCGCCGTTGTCGTTCATGGCGTCGTTCACCGATTGGCCTCCGCAACAGCGGCCTTGGGAGTTTCGCTCGGAATCAGCTTCAGCGTGCCGTCCGCGGGCAGGGACGACGATGGCTTGCCGACCGGCGCCGCACGGAGCTTGTCCATGGCCGTGAGCGAAAGCATGTCGAACCCCGGCAGGCTGTCGGGCAGCACGAGCGTGGTCCGCTTGCTGAGCGTGTTCTTGATGAAGTCAACATTCCGCAGGAAGACCGCGAGCTCCGGGCTCTCGTTCATCTGCTCGAAATACTGCCGGGCTTCCGAGTCGCCCTGGGCTCGGATCTCGTCCGCGCGGCGGCGTGCGAAAGCCTGAATCCGCTGTGCATCCGACATCGCCTTGCTGCGGATCGCCGCGGCGCGCGAGTCGCCCTGGCTCTCCAGTTCCCGCACCAGCTTCTGGCGGTTTTGAATCATCGCATCCATCGTCTTGTTGGTCGTATCTTCGGGGAGCAGGATGCGGTTGATCCCGACATTCACCGCTTCGATGCCCAGGTCGCCCAAAGTTGTTTGCCCGCCAGCCGACGCGGACCGGAGCACCTCGAGCACCTGCGTCTCGAGCTCCGGGATCTTGCTGCCCTTGTCGTCGATCGAGAACAACTGGTCCATCCGGAACCTGCTCGTCACGCCCAGGGCGCTCCGCAGGCTGTCGCGGATGTTCTCTTCGGCCCGGCGGAACTGATCCTCGGCCCGGTCACCGGCGTTGGAAAAACGCTGGAAAAACTTCAACGGATCCTTCACGCGCCAGGTTGCAAACGCCTCGACGATGATCTGGCGTGCATCCGCTGTCTGCTGGGTCTCCGAGCGAGTCTGCACGAAGCGGACGCGACGGTCGTACGTGGTGACGTTCTGGACGGGATACGGCAACTTGGTATACAGCCCGGGCTCGGTCTTGATCGCGTTGTCCCCGGCCCGCCCGAACGTCGTCAGCACCGCGATCTCGGTAAACCGCACCGTGTAGGTGCACATGTACGCCACCATCGCGGCGACAAAGAACAGAGCAAGAATCACTACGATGAACTTTCGCACCTGTACGCTCCCGAGCGCCGAGCGCTCAGCCCTGACGGATCAGTTGGGCACATCTTCCTGCTTCACTTCCGTGAAGACGTTGGTTCCGGATTGACGGTCGAACAGCTGGGTGGTGACGCGCAGATCGGGAATCTTGTCGCTCGTGATGTACACGCGGCTGTCCGCCATCGCCACCTTGAGCGCATCGAAATACAGAGACGCCTTGAAGATCTCCGGCGCCGCGAGGAAGCTTGCGAGCTGCCCCGCGTAACGCTCCGACCGCGCACGTTCGCTCATGTGCCGAAGCCACCGGTCCGCCCGTGCCTGCGCGATGAGCCCGGCGGCCGACCCGCCCGCCTGGTCCAGCAGCGCCTGGATGGCGAACTCCTGCTCGTTGATCTGCGGCTGCTTCGCCCCCCCCTCACGGAGCTGGTCCAGCTTGTCGAACGCCACGATGATCTGCTCGGAAAGCGTCACGCTCCCGGCCACGTCGGTCAATGTCTTGATCGCATCGGCGCGTGCCCGGTCGATCTTCGACTGCCGGTTCTGCTCGGCGCCCACCACGGCCTCAAAGTCCTGCGCGACTTTCTTGGGCGGATGCACGCCGGCGACGCCCAGGCGGATGATCTGGATGCCCGGCCCGCGACCCTTGCCGTCCGGCCCCGGGTTCAACTGCGCGAAGGCGCTCTCGATGCGCTTGGTCAGATCACGATTGATCTCAACCCGCCGCGGCCCCAGGATGTCATCGACGCTGAGCGTCGCCATGTACTGCATGATCTCGCGCTGCGCCGTCGCTCGCAGCAGGTCGTCACGCACGCCGGGGTTGCCGAGTTCCTCGAACAGCTCGACATTGGATACCGAGTACACCAGCGGAATCTCGAGCGAAAGCACCGCCAGGTCGCGAGCCGCCGCAGCGGGATCGATCCCCCGAGCCACCGAGGAGCCCGACGGACGAACCAGTTGGTAGAACTCCTCGCGTGCGTGGTCATTTGTCCAGAGAATCGCGCCCGCACCTGTCGGAGCCTGGGTTGCCAACGCAAGTTCCCGCAGACCGGTCGTCGTCTCGGCCGTGCCGATGCGCTCTCCCTTGTCATTTCGGAGCACCTCAACCGGGATGACCACCTGGTCGATCGGCCACGGCCACTTCACGAGCAGGCCAGGGCCGACGTCGGTTGCGATCGGCCGCCCGAACCGAAGCACCATCGCGCGCTGGTAGGGCAAGATCACCGTAAAGCAGGAGAGACCCCACATGATGAGGGCGCCGCCCAGCACCAGCGGAAGCACCGCGCGGCTGAGCAACCGGAAAAGCCAGGTCGACGACACGTCGTAGCCGAGCTGGTAGTTGATCGCTTCGTTGATCGACTTCGCCACGGCCTCTGGTGCCGCAAAGAAACCGAGCAAACGCGAATTGAAGGCGGGATTCGGAATATCGCCCTGTTTCCGGGGGCGGTAGATCTCCAGAAGAAAGTTCAGGAAGACCTCGGCGCCCAGTACCATCAGAACGGCGGGCAGGACAAATTGGAGGTAGCGGAGCGGTGCGTCCGGGCCGACGATATCCGTGATTTGTGCCGCGACCATCGCGACGCACATGATCGAAACACCCGCCGCCATCGCCCCGCCCGCACGCAGGTTCGACCACACCGACTGCCGGGCCATGCCGCCCGCAAACCGCGCCAAAAGGAACATCGCGACCGCGGCGCCGATCTCAATCCCCATCGCCCAGCCGCGTGCCGACGTGACGATCGGGTCTTCGCGAATCTTCCAGCCCTGCTGGTAGCGGAACCACCCAATCGCCAGGAGCCCCGCGCCGATCAGAATGCTCACGATCGGGAAGAACACCCGGTACATCGCACGCAGCCGCCGCGCCGCGACTCTGAAATCGTCGCCCGTCGACTCGAACACGCTCGCCGCGGCGGCATCCTGCCCCAACGTTTCGGACTCGATCGCCTCGATCCGCTCACGCCGGGCCTGATCGAACACGATGCCCAGCGCGAGCCATGCCGCGATCCCGATCGCGGCGAAGAGGCCCACCGTCATCGCCGCGTGATCGTGCGCGATCGCGGCGTACGAGATGAGCGCCCCCGCGACAATGACCTGGATGGCCATTCCCAGGAAGCTGACGCCGGTCGCTCTTTGGTAGCTGAGGTAATCTGCGCGCATCTTGACAATTCCGCAACAGGCATCCCCCGAAGAACTCGAGGGAGGAATCCGTCTGGTGTCCGAGATGATAGTGCCCGTCAACGCGTACGTTGCCGGACCCCGTCTCCGTTTGACGCTCCCAACCCGGTCGCGCCACCCGGACCCCGCGGCCCTCGCGCAAGAAACACGCGGGACCGAAGGAAGGCAGTACTCATACGCCGCCCTTTGCCGCCGGTTCGATCGAACCAAACGACTTTGGCGCGCGAAGAGGGTGCTGCGGGACCTCTCCCCCCCGTGCTGCTAGTCTTGTGGCTCGCGTCAATTCTGACGCCGATCCGCGCTCGCTATGAACCTCCGACTACTCGCCATCGCCCGAAACACCTTCATTGAGAGTCTGCGCCAGCCGGTGCTGCTGCTGCTTATTCTCGCCAACGGCATCCTTTCGATTCTCGTCACCTGGATGTCCGCATTCAGCATGGCCGACATCGAGAGCGCCGAAGTGCAGGGGGACAACAAGGTCCTGCTCGACGTGGGACTTTCCACGGTCTTCGGCTGCGGCGCGCTGATCGCGGGGTTTATCGCCACCGCCGCCATCAGCCGCGAGGTCGAAAACAAGACCATCCTCACGATCGTCAGCAAACCGGTTTCCCGCTGGATCGTCATCCTCGGCAAATTCATCGGCGTTTCGGGCGCGCTGCTCATTGCCACCGTGATCATGCTCGTCTTCCTGCTGCTGGCCGTACGCCACGGCGTCATGAGCGTCGCGGCCGACAAGGTCGACCAGCCCGTGCTCGTCTACGCCCTCAGCGCGGTGATTCTCGCCGCCCTGGGCGGCGGCTGGGGCAACTTCTTCTATCGCTGGAATTTTCCGCAGGTTATGACCCTGCTGCTGCTCCCGTTCATTCTCATCGCGTATGTCGCCGTGCTCTTCACCCACAAAGAGTGGAAGATGCAGGGACTGGCGATCGACTTCAAGCGTGAGATTTTCATCGCTTGCACCTGTCTCGTCATGGCGATCATGGTGCTCTCGGCCATCGCCATCGCCGCATCCACCAAGCTCGGCCAGGTCATGACCATCGTGGTCTGTATGGGCGTCTTCGTGCTGTCGTTGATGTCCAACTACTTCGCGGGACGTCACATCTTCGACAACCAGCTCGTTGCCGAGATCGCCAAAGTCACCGCCCCCGACCCCGCCAAGCCCGATCTTCTGCTGCCCGGCGAGGTCCTGGAGATCGATCTCAAGAACTCTCCGAAACCCTCGATCAAGGTCGGCGACTCGTTCTTCTATTCGCCGAGTCCCACCGGCTTCCCCATGCTCGTTCCCAGTTTCCCCCGCTTCGAGGGCAACTTGGAAAAGGGTGAGACATTCCTTGGATCCAACGTGCCGCCCGGACTCATCGTCACCCGATCGGAAGGCCAGAAACTGACCATACGCATGATCGGCGGCACGCCCCTTCAACGCATCCGCCCGCCCGAAGCGGACGACTTTGTGTTCCTCCGCCCCACGACCATCCGCCCGCTCTGGCTCATCGCATGGGGCGTTTTCCCGAACATGCAGCAGTTCTGGATGGTCGATGCCGTGTCGCAGAATCGACCGATCCCGCCGATGTACCTCGGCTTCGCGGCACTCTACGCCATTTCGCAAATCACGATCTTCCTCTCCGTCGCCGTCTTCCTGTTCGAAGGACGCGACGTCGGCTGATCGGTTAGGCGGGCAGGGTCGCTTCGCTTCGCGAACGCTGCTCGATTGTCTGTTCGTACGCCGAAACACACCGCTCCGCGGCGCCCGACCAGGTCAGCCGCTGCAGCTCGAAGCTCCCGTGCTCCCGAAGTGTCGCGCCCAGAGGCGGGTGGCGCAGCACGGCGATGATCTTGTTGGCCATCTCGTCGATGTCCCAGAAATCCACCTTCAGCACGTGCGACAGCACTTCGGAGACGCCGCTGGTCTTGCTGACGATCACGGGCACGTCGTGACTGATCGCCTCGAGCGCCGCCAGCCCGAATGGCTCGCTCACGCTCGGCATGACGTAGCAGTCCGCCATCGAATAGACGCGCTCCACGTCCTTGCCCCGCAGAAACCCCGTGAACAGCACCTTGTGCCCGATCCCCATGTTCGCGGCAAGCTCGACCATCCGCAGCGCCATGTCGCCCGAACCCGCAATCACGAACTTGACGTCCTTCACCTTTTCCAGCACGCGCTTGGCCGCGGCGATGAAGTACTCCGGCCCCTTCTGCATCGTGATGCGGCCCAGGAACAGCACGATCTTGTCGCCCGAGCGGATCTCCGAACCCGTCGCCGGCTGCTGGCTCTCGCGATCGATGCCGTTGTACACAACGTCGATCTTCTCGCTCGGCACGCCGTACCGACGCTCGCAGATGTTCTTGGTCAGCTGGCTGACCGCGAGCACCCGGTCCGCCGCGTGCATCCCCAGCCGTTCGATGTCGTAGATGCGCTGATTGACGTTGTTGCCGGCTCGGTCAAACTCCGTGGAGTGCACATGCACCAGCAGCGGCTTGCCGCTCACCCGGCTGAGCATGACGCCCGCAGGGAACGTCAGCCAGTCGTGGGCGTGGATCACGTCGAATTCGTCGTTGCGCGCCAGCGAAACCACCAGGCGCGCGTAGCGCTCCGCATCGCCGACCAGGTCGAAACCGTAATTGCCGTTGGAATGCTGCAACGGACTCACCGGCTCTTCGGGCGTGCGCACACTGGCGAGCAGGTCGGCGATCTGCCGCGCATACACGCGTGTGCCGGCATCTTCCGATTCCTGTTCCATCTCGGGCGCTGTGGGAGCGGCAACATCCGTCAGGCTCACCCACTGCGTCTTGTCCGCCCGGTCATGGCCCGGATACGGGCTGGCGAAAGAGGCCGGAACCCCGCGGAAAACAGCGTGTTGAAACCCGTGCGTCGCCAGTTCGGCCTGCACCGTTTCGATCGCGGGTTCCGCCGGTCGCGCCGTCGATGAAACGGTCCCCGGCCGGGAGCGTTGAGCAGCAGAACCCGCCGGACTGAGCAGCCGCACGTGCGAACTCTGGCTGCGATCAACCGGCTTGGGGAGAACGAAGGTCACCCGGTGCCCCATCGAATCGAGCGCGCGGGTCAGCCCGTAGCAGGCAACTCCGAGGCCGCCGGCGATGAAGGGGGGAAACTCCCAGCCGAGCATCAGGACTCTCACAGGCAACCTCCCGCGAGCGTCCCGTCACGTTGTGTGTGGTGCCGCTTCACTCGTCGTCCGTGTCCTTGTGCATGTCGCCCAGATGCCGAAAGCACGCCTCATATGCAAGCAGCAGCGTTCCGAGCACTTCCGCCGCACGTGGGTCGCCCGCGCCGACGCCGGCCTTTGACCGGAATGCAAACAGCTTCTCGTCGTTGCGAAAATGGTCGATCGTCGGAGCCGGCGCCGAGCCCCCCAGTTCGATCAGTTCTTCTTCGAGCAGTTCCTCGAGATCATCGCCCGTGTTCAGCAGGTCCGCTTCGACCGAGTGGCTCAGCCAGCGGTCAGCGGTAAAGACACCGACAAACGCGTCGATCCCCTCGACTTCGATGCGGTACTCGGCGGGCGCGGCAGGGCAGCGCGCGGGGGCGATCAGCCGCGTGCCGCGCACCTGCACAGACCCAAAAACGCCGGCATCGGTCGCCCGCCGGGCGATCGCTTCCAACATCGCGGCAGATTCCCGCGTCTCCACCACGACAGCCTCCCGCATGGGTGTTCGGGGCCCGCCAACCCGGCCGGCCCAAAGCTCCCAACTTTATCCGCGCGACGCGCGGAAACGCGCTATATTTGTCCCCACCCAGCGGGATTCCCGCTGCAAAGCCCAGGTGGCGAAATTGGCAGACGCACTACCTTGAGGTGGTAGCGCCCGCAAGGGCATGGAGGTTCAAATCCTCTCCTGGGCACTTCTTCCCGGCGATGCGCCGGGATTTTTTTCGCCCCCTTTTCTAACTCCACCAATTCCAAGCAAAAACTGCGCGGGAAAATCCCGCAACTGGCGCCCAAGCCGCGCGCGTTCTCGGTCGATGCCGTGGCGGGAGAACGCCATGCGCATCCTCATCGCCGACGGGTCTCGCACCATGCGCAACATCATCCGGGCTGTGCTCGCGCAGCTCGGCCACTACGACGTGGACGACGCCTCCGACGCGCCCGAGGCCCAAACCAGGGCCACTTTCGGCGGTTTTGACCTCTGCCTCATCGACCGCGACCTGCTCGATGCCGCCGGAACCCCCATGACCCGCACCCTCGCCGACGCCGGGCATCCGGCTCTCATCAGCCTGGAACGTGCCGATCGGCCCGAAGGCTCCCCCCATCCGGGCGCCCATGGAACGCTCCGAAAGCCCTTTGCCCCGGATTCCCTGAAACAGTGCATGGAATCGGCCCTGGCCGCCCGGCATTCGCCGTTGGCGGCCTGATTCCCCGGTGCATTCGCTGCTTGAGAGGCAACCGGTCTCCGGGCCGGGCCGTAACGTCTCAGCGATTCTCCGGCGCGGTGCTGGACAGCACCAAAAAAGGCCCGGACAATCGCGGACAAGATGCCGAGTGATTTGGGTCCATTCCACCGGTCCTTCGGACGCGTTGTCGCGTGTTGGCTGTCCCTGAGCCTCGCCGGCACCGCTCAGGCACTCTCAGTCGACCCAACCCCCACCCCAACCCCCACCCCCGCCCCCACCCCAGCTCCCGGCACCCCATCACCCGCCCCCTCGAGCGCACCGGAAAAGACCAACGCGGAAACCGAAAAGCCAGGCGCCAAGCCGACGGCACCGGAGACCGAGAAAGCATCGCCCGCCGAGAAGGGCGCGAGTTCGACTGCTCCCGCGCCCGGTGTGCCACCGGCCAAGCCCGACCCGACGGAAGTCCCGACACCGTCCGGGCAACTGGAAACCGTGCTGGTCCTGAAAGACGGGACACAGGTCGTCGGCCGCCTGGTCGCGATGGACGACCAGATGTACACGATGATGATCGCGGGTGTGCCCACCAAGTTCTCGAAAGAGAACGTGCTCCGGGTCGTGGCGCAGCCTCCGATCGAAGAGCGGTACAAGCAGATGCGGGCCGCGATTGACGACTCGGATCTCGACAGGCGGGCGCTGGTGGCGGAGTGGCTGCGGGATCGGAAGCGATACGACCTCGCGCTGGCCGAGGCGGACAGCATCCTGAAGGTTGATCCGCTGCACCCCCGAACCAAAGAGCTCAAGAAGTCGATCGAACTTCAGATCGACATTGATAAAGCTTCCGCCGATCGCAAGGCGCGAGAAGCTGCAAAGGAAACTGGGCGTCCCGCGGGCGATGGGGAAGCCGAGGGGGATGAGGGTGGAAAGGAAACGGAGCTCTCCCGCCCGTTCCAGACACTGAGCGAAGAGCAGATCAATCTCATCCGGGTATACGAAATCGATCTGCAGAATCCGCCGCGGCTGCTGATTCCGCGTGAACTGATCGCCCAGCTTCTGACGCATTACGCGGATGATCCGCTGCTCCCCTCAACCCCGGAGGGCCGGGAAAAGCTGTATCAGGCCCGTCCGTCTCAGATTCTCGACCTGATGTACCGGCTGAAGGCCAAGGACCTGTACGGTCAGGTCCGCGTGCTTGAAGACCCGGTTTCGTTCGCGGCGTTCAAGCGCGATGTCCATCAGGGCTGGCTGATGAATGCCTGCGCAAGCAACCGCTGCCACGGCGGCGAGCAGGCCGGGCGGCTCATGCTGAAGCGATCGCGCCCGACCGATGCATCGACCTACTACACAAACTTCCTCATCCTCGACCGATTCCGGCTCGCGGACGGGCGGCCCCTGATCAACTATGAAGAGCCGGAGAAATCGCCCCTGGTCCAGATGGCGATGCCGCGGAATCTCACGGCGCGTCCGCACCCGATGGTGCGGAACCAGGCAGGCATGGATCAATGGAAGCCCGGCATCCGCTCGACGGACGATCGCCGCTACCGGGCGACGCTTGACTGGATTCGCTCGATGTACCGCCCGCGCCCTGATTACGGCGTGACCTACGACCCCCCCACCCCCAAGGACGTGCTGCCGCCGGTGCGTCCGGGGAATGGTGAGCGGTGACCCCCAGGTTCCCGCCAGCTGATAAACTCTCCCCCTTCCCCTGATTTCCCGTCCCGGACTTAGCCCGCTGGAGGATTGCATGCAGGTTCGTCAGTCGATGCACCGGAGCCGCCCGCACGTCGCGGTCGCGCTTCTCCTGGCCGCAGGATCGCTCGTCGCGTGCGAACGCGTCGATCCGAATCAGCACGCGCTGGCAACGGGATCGGCCAAGCTGCAGGCCAACTCGGGCGGGGCCTACGCCAACGCCTATCCGGCGAAGAACTACAAGGACACGATCGAGCTCGCCAAGCCGATCGCGACGGCGGAAGCGAACTCGGCGCAGGGCTCTGCGGCATCGGTCCTGGTTGGGGCTTCGCAGCTTGGTAAGGCCCAGGCTGTACTCGATGAGGCGGCCCAGGCAGAACAGGCCTCGGTCAATCGCTCGATCGTGCTCCGGACCATGCTGGACAACTGGACGGCGTACAACGTGTCGGCGGCAAGCGCTTCGAGTTTCGACCCCACCCCGATGCTGAGTCAGGCCGATGCCGACCGCGCCGCCACCCAGAAGGAAGTTGACGCCCTGCAATCCAAGTTGCAGGATGTCGAGCGGCGGCTGGCGGACCTTCGGGCCCGGGCGAAGCAGAAGTTCGATGAGGCCGACCGATTCGCGCTGGAATTCGCCAAGGCTCGTGAATCGCTCGGCTCGCTTTCGGCGAGCGAAGCCGAGTCGCGCCTGACCGCGGCGCGCGAGCAGAAGCGCAAGGGCGATGCGATCCGCGTGGAGGCTTCGCGTCTGCAGGCTCAGGCGGACGTCACCCAACCCGAAGCCCAGGAGCTGAAGGTACTGATCGCGGCGAGCCAGTCGCGCATCGCCGGATTGGATCGGGAAAAACTCGAGCTGAACGAGAAGGCGCAGCAGGGTCGCGCGAACGCGGCGCAGTCGCAATCCGCCGCCGCCGATACCGCCAAGCAGATCGAAGCCTCGCTGAAGGAACTCGCGGCGATGCGTTCGGGCGAGGTCATGGCCAAATACGACCAGGCGATCGCCGAGCTCCGCGCCGCGCTGACGACGGCGAAAGGAGCCTCGGGCGACAGCTCGGCGTCGGGCAAGATCCTGGTCGGGCGCACGCAGCTCGCGCTGGCGGGCGTGCTCGCGGGGAAGGCCTCAAGCCTGAAGTCGTACGCGTCGCTGCTGGGCGCGATGTCGAACGCGGTTCCGCCGCTGCCCTTTGCCGACTCGGTTGCCACGCAGCAGAAAGAAACAAGCGAGCAGTGGCATCAGGCGACCGAAGACGCCAAGCAGGCCTTCGAAGCGGCGCAGAGCGCATTCTCGTCGGTGCAGTTGCGAGGCCAGGGGGCCGCTTCGATCAAGGAGCGCATGACACAGCTCTCCGAGGTCATCGGCGCGCTTGCGGGCAAGTCGCAGCAGCCCGAGGCACAGCCGGCTCCCGACGCGCCGGCGCCCGCTGCTCCGGCTTCGAACGAGTCCGCTCCGGCCACGCCCAGCGCGGCGGCCGGTCCCACCGCCGAAGCGGCCTGGGAAGAGATTTTCGGCACGCTTCAGTCGGGCAACCGTGACGCGTTTTTCGCCGTCGCGAAACTGCAGGAGCCGGGCCACGAAACGATTCTCGAAGCGGTGGTGCTGATCTCCGGCGCGCAGGAAAAACTCGACAACGCCTGCAAAGAGAAGTTCGGTCAGTCGCTGGTCGAAGCTCAGGCCAAGGCCATGGGGACGACAGCGCCCCTGAAGGCATCGGACTACAAGCTCGACGTGCAGGGCGACACCGCGACGGTATCGCATCCGGCGGTGCCCACGCCGATCAAGCTGGTCCGCGAGAACGGCAAGTGGCTGGTTGACTCTTCCTCGTTCACTTCGGGACCGATCGCGATGCTCGCCCCCCGGGCCAAGCCCGTCGCCGAATCGATGGAACTGCTCAGCGTCGACATCAAGGACGGCAAGATCGTCAAGATCGAGGACGTGATGATTGAGCTTCAGAAGCGGGTAATGGCGTCCCTTCAGGGCGGCGGCTGATCCTTCCAACTCAGACGCCCACTCTTCTATGAGCGAACACACCGACGGCCCAGTTCTTCACGAAGTGAAGATGCACCTGCACCCACCCGCCGATCCGGGCGTGGGCATCGTGGTTTCCAACGAGAAGTGCACGGCGGGACGACGGGCGGCGGGCTTTGTCCGCCACATCGCGATCGATGTTTCCAACACGCGCCTTGCGGGCAACTTCCGTTCGGGGCAGGCGTTTGGCGTGCTGCCTCCCGGTCAGGACGCCAGGGGCAAGAACCACGCGCTCCGGCTCTACTCGATCTCCTCGCCGACCAAAGGTGAGGACGGTCAGGGCAAGGTGCTGGCGACCACGTGCAAACGCCTGATCGACGAACACAACGAAACCGAGAAGTTGTTCCTGGGCGTCGCCAGCAATTACCTGTGCGACCTGCGGCCGGGCGACCAGGTCCGGGTGACCGGACCCAGCGGCAAACGGTTTGTGCTGCCCGCGTCGCCCGGCGAGCACGATTACATCTTTTTCGCGACCGGCACGGGCATCGCTCCCTTCCGCGGCATGCTCCGCGATCTGCTCGATGATCCGGCGTGCGCGAACTCCCGAATCGCGCTCATCATGGGTTCGCCCTACGCCAGCGATCTTTTGTACGACAAGCACTTGCGCGAGCTGGCGGACCGGCACGCGAACTTCTCCTACATCACGGCGATCAGCCGTGAAAAGGCGGAGGACGCGCCCAAGCCGTTGTATGTACAGGATCGGCTGACGACGCACCGCGATCAGCTCGGGGCGATGCTGCGGTCCGGCCGAACACTGATCTATGTCTGCGGGATCGCGGGCATGGAATTGGGGATCTTCCAGTCGCTGGCGCGGGTTCTCACGCCATCGGAACTGGAGGGCTATCTGCGGGTCGATCCGGAAGCTCTTTCGGGCATCGATCAGTGGGATCGACGCATGATCCAGAAGCAGATTCGCCCGACCCGGCGGGTCTTCCTGGAGGTCTACTGACCTCGGGAGCCTGATACTCTGGCCGGAAAACCGGCCTGCCGGTGCGAACAATCGACGACCAGCCGTTCTCCGGGTGTTTGCCGGCGAACCCGCGACAGGAGCAACTTCTTGACCACGCTTCAAGCACAAACCGTTCGACGCCCGGCCCTTGGCCGCGTCGCCCGCTTCTTCGGAATCGCTCTTGTCGCGTTCATGCTGAGCACGGGGATCACGTCCCGTGCGGCGGCGCAGGATGTCTCGAACGACATCATCACCAGCGCGGTGCCCCTCTCGTCGGCTCAGCTCGACTCACTCAAGGAGTTCATCAAGCCGCTGCTGGAATCGCTCAAGAGCGACGACGCCAACAAGATTCGCGACGCTCGTCTGGCGCTCATCCGTCCGCTCCAGAAGGCGGGCGTGACGGTCGGTGTTCCCTTCCGCCAGGCTTACTCCGGGCAGCTCGGTCGCCCGCTTGCCGAGCTTGCGGATGACAAGCGTCCCCTGAACGCGATCAACGCCATGCGGATCGGCGCCGAACTGGCCACGGCCGAGGGATTCGATGTGATCGAAAAGGGCTTTAGCTCCCCGGTTCCGGCGATCCGGGTTGCGGCGGCGGGCGCCGCGGCACGCGCCTTTGTGGTCGCGGGGGGCTCGGCCTCCGCGGTGGTGCCCAAGCGCTTGTTCGACGCCGTGACCGCGCTGGGGAAGATGCTGGACGACGCGGACCCGATCGTGGTGGATGCCGCGGCCCGGGCGCTGGTGAATGCGATGGTCAGTTCGAAGGCTGCCGAAGTTCGAAACAACGCGTGTATCGCGCTGTGCAAGGGTCTGTCGGCCCGCGCGGCCAAGCTCAAGTCGGCGGCCCCGGCTCCCGAAATGATCGATGCCTTCCGTCGCTCGGCCCTGGCGATGCGCGAGGAACTGACCCAAGGCATGAATACCCGCCCGCCCCTGTCCGGCGACGCCAACCGCTCGATCCAGGAATTCGCGGGCGACATGATCGCGATGGTGGTCCGGCTGGTTTCGTCCGGAGCTCTGCCCCAGATCAAACAGGCCGACACCCCGGCCGACCGCAAGCAGAAGGAAGCGGCCCGCGAGGCTCCGTCGCAGCTTGTGGGCGCCAGCGAGCAGATCCTCTCGCTCATCGCGGATAAAACCGAGCCGATCCGGACGAACTTCGCCGAAAAGATCCGCCAGGCCACGGTCAATTCCGACGCGAACTTCATCGAGGACGCCAAGAAGCTCCTCGGCCCGGGCGGGCGTCTGACCCGCGCCCCCTTTGGGCTGGCGGATGCCCGCTTCGACCTGTCCGGGAAATAACCGCAACCGGCGGAGCATCCTGTCCCGATAGACTGAGCCGTGCTTCGGCTGGTCGTCATTTTTCTCGTTCTCGCCGCCGTGCTGGGCGCCCTGGTGGGCACGGACCGGCCGCCTCCCCGCGCCGACTTGACATTTCTGAACCGGACCGACCTGAACACCCTCGACCCGCAGTTGATGTCGTGGCAGCAGGACTTCCGCGTCGCGAAGCTGATCGGTGAGGGGCTGGTGACCAGCAACGTGTTCTCGCACGACTACTCGCCAATGCCCGCGGCCGCGGAGCGCTGGGAGGTTTCGCCCGACGGAAAAACCTACACCTTCCACCTGCGCAAGACCGGTTGGAGTGACGGGTCACCGGTGGTTGCCGGCGATTTCCTCTACGCGTGGATGCGGGGACTCCTTCCCGATCTGGGCGCTGATTACATCGGCTTTCTCGAACACATCCGGGGCGGGCGCGAGTTTTTCCGGTGGCGGAGCGACCGGCTCGCCGCCTTCGCATCGGCGGTGCGGGAGTCGGGCGGTCGGCCGGACCCGCAAGCCGCGCAGCGCCTGTGGGAAGAGACCCGCGAGGCGTTCAACCGGCTCGTCAAGGCCTGGGCGCCCGACGACCGCACCATCGTGATCGAACTCGTGCGCCCCACGCCGTACTTCCTCGATATGGTCGGCTTTGTCACCTTCCACCCGCTGTGCGAATCCAGCGTGCGCCGCTACGAAGTGCTCGATCCGCTCACGGGCCGGGTCACGTGGGACCAGGGGTGGACCAAGCCCCCGAAACTGATCTGCAACGGTCCGTTCTCTGTCGAGTACTGGCAGTTCAAACGCGACGTGCGCCTGCGCCGGAACCCCTACTACTGGAACGCCGCGTCGATTGCCCTGGACACGATCTCCATCCCCACGGTTGAAGACACGGTTTCAACGGTGATGGCATTCCGCACGGGAGCCGTTGACCTGGTGAACGACGTGCTCGCGCCCTTCCGCGCCGAAATCGTCGCGCAGAAAGCAGCGTTCTATCGGGAACATCAGGCCGAGGTCGATTCGCTCCGGTCACAGGGGCTGGATCCGGTCGAGATCGACCGGCGCCTGCCGCCGGATCCGCGGAAGAACGTCCATGTTTTCCCGGGATTCGGAACGTGCTTCTGGAACATCAACTGCTCGCCTCAACTCGCCGACGGCCGCAACAACCCGCTGGCCGACGCTCGAGTCCGGCGGGCGCTGGCGATGGCGATCGACAAGAAGGCGATCGCCGATGGCATCCGGCGCGTGGGTGAGCCGGTCGCGGGCTCGCTCATTCCGCCCGGCTCGCTTGCGCAATACACCTCGCCCCGCGGGCTCGGCTACGACCCGGAACGGGCGCGGAAGCTGCTTGCGGAGGCCGGCTACCCCGGGGGCGCGGGTTTCATCACGCTCGACCTGCTCGTGACCAAGGACGGCGGCAACGAACTGATCGCTCAATCCATTGCCAAGGACTGGCAGCGTGAACTGGGCATCGACACCACCATCACGGTCCAGGAAGTCAAGGTTTTTCGCGAGCGGCTCCGGAGCAAGAACTTCATGACCGCCCGGGCGAGTTGGTTCGGCGACTACGGCGATCCGACCACGTTCCTGGAAATCAACCGATCGGGGGACGGCAACAACGATCGCAACTACGCCAGTCCCGTGTTCGACGAGCTCCTGGAGAAGGCTTCGAACGAGGCGGACCCGCTCAAGCGGCTGGCGCTGCTCGAAGACGCCGAACGCGTGCTGGTCGAGGAAGACCTGCCGCTCATTCCGTTGTTCTACTTCGTCAACATCTGCATGTTTGACGCGAACAAGCTGACGGGGATCAGTTCGCACCCGCGCGGGGATCAACTGCTGTACAAGGTCGATCTCTTCGGCGATGGCAAGGGCAGCGACCGCCCGCTCGCCTTGCCTCCGCGCAAAGCGGGTGAACACCACCAGGGTGAAAGCGGTTCATGAGTCGCGGCACTTCAAATGTCGGTGGAGGTCGCCCATGCTCGGCCTGATCGCGCGCCGACTGGTGCAGTTGCCGATCATCCTCGGCGTGATCTACACGCTCACGCTGAATCTGGCGTGGAGCATCCCGGGCAATCCGCTGGAGAATCCCGAAGGCCGTCGCCCCCAGCCGGAAGTCGCCGCGGCGATGCAGCGCCAGTACAAGCTCGATAGTTTCTGGAGCTTTTACTGGTCGTATCTGGACAACGCCTCCGGCGTGCGGTTCGTGCGCGAGACAGTCACCGGCGAGGCGCAGCGCCGCGCGGAAGCCGCGGAATCCAACGGCAAGGAGGCCCCGACCCGACGCGTGTTCGATCTGGGGCCTTCGCTGCAGTATCGCGATCAGCGGGTGAACGAGATCATCGGTGGTTCGCTCCCGGTCTCGATGACACTGGGCGCCGCGGCCATTGCGATCGCGCTGGTCATCGGCGTGCCCGCCGGCGTCGCGGGCGCGATCAAGCCGAATTCCGGCACCGACATGCTCACGCTCTCGGTCGCGCTCGTGGGAATCAGCCTCCCCACGTTCGTCATCGGCGCGGTGCTGCTCCTGATCTTCCCGGTTCTGCTCGGCTGGGGACGGATCCCGAGCTGGGGCCGCCCGATTGACCTGCTCCTTCCCGCTCTCACGCTGAGCCTGCCGTTCGCGGCGTACATCGCCCGCTTGACCCGGCTGGGCATGATCGAGCAGCTCAAGTCCGACTACGTGCGAACCGCCCGGGCCAAGGGCGTCTCGGAAGCCGGGGTCCTCTTCAAGCACGCTCTCAAGAACGCGTTCCTGCCCGTGCTGACCTATCTCGGACCTGCGACGGCCTACGCCATGACCGGCTCCTTCGTGGTGGAACGGGTGTTCGTGATACCAGGGATGGGTCAGCATTTCGTGAATGCTGTCCAGAACAAGGACCTGTTTCTCATCATCGGGGTGGTCCTGATCTATGCCTCCCTGCTCATCATCCTGAATCTGATCGTCGATGTTCTCTATCGCTGGGTCGATCCCAGAATCGAGTAGGCTACGCAAGAGCCTCCGCACGGCATGGAACGCCCCGGCGACACGCCATCCCCGCAGCCGCATCCCGACGCCGGGGATGATGCGCCCGCGCCCCTGAAGTTCCCCGCGCCCGTCTCGCGCGTGCGCGATGATGATCCGCGGGCCGACGCGCTGCTCGTCGGCCTTGCGTCACGGGGCGACGACGAAGCGTTTCTCGCCCTCTATCGCCGCCACCGCTCGTTCGTGATCAGCGTGGCCCGACGGTACACCCGCGATGAATCCGAGGCGCTCGACGTCCTGCAGGACACGTTCGCGTACCTCATCAAGAAGCTGCCCACACTGCGGCTGACTTCCAAGCTCTCGACCTTTCTCTACCCGGCGGTCCGCAACATCGCACTGACCATTCGCCGCAAGGACAGGATGGCCGCCCTTTCCCCCGAGCACGATGCAGCGGCTCGCAGCTCGGCCCCCGGAGGCCCCGAAACCGGGCCCCGTCCGATCGAAAAGGTGGTGGCCGACCTCCCGGAGGGCCAGCGGGAAGTTCTTCTGCTGCGGTTTGTCAACGACCTCTCGCTCCGCGAGATCGCCGCGGTGCTCAACATCCCCGTCGGCACCGTCAAAAGCCGGCTGCACCAGGCAATCGCCACCCTCCGGCAAGACCCGAAAACCAAGGACCTCTTTGAGGGCGAACCCGGAGAATTACCCGCGTCCGGCGACTGAACCAAACCCCCGCCTGATGCGCTCAAGCATCGGGCTTTGCCTGCCCCCCTTTGTTGCTTGCCATGTCGTCTCAGAACTCCCAACCCCCTCCCCCATCCGATCCCGAAGCCGCGGCCGGGGACGCGCTGCCCGAACCGATTCTGCCTCCGCGCGCCCTGGGTGCGTTGCGTCAGGCCTTTGCTCCCCTGCTCGAGGTGAGCACCGAGGCGGATGTGCGGGTGCTGAATGAACTGAACAAGTCCCGACGCCAGATCGCCCACAAGGCCGGATTCTGGCGCGGGCTTCAGATCGCGGCGGTTTTGGGTGTGATCGCTTCGGTGATGTTCTACATGGAGTCGCGCCGCACCCAGCTCGCGGCAACAAATCCGTTGAGCGGTCCGATCGTCGCCCACCAACGCGAGAACGCGGCGCGCATGGCCGAAAAGAGCAGCGCCGCCAGCACCGATTCGGTCGCCGCCGCCAGTCCGACAGACGCCGGCGTTCTGCCCCCGGCACCAGCGGGTGTGGCGAATCCCGGGGCGCAAGCTAGGCTCGCCTGGGAATCCGCGAACAAGCCGGTCACCATCCTCGATGCATTCAACCTGGCTCGCGCGATCGAGCAGCGCGCCGATTCCAAGTCGCTCCGAAAGGGTTTCCAGCCGACGGGCGAACGCATCAGCGAGTTTGACGAAGTGAATCGCATCGCCGCCGCCGCGGTCGGTGCCGAGCCGAGCCAGGTCCCCTCGCTCGAAGACCACGGCGTCGATACCGAGAAGGACGCCAAGAAAGCCAGCCCGGGCGCCGATGCCCGTGCCTTCGACCGGCTCAGCGTCAGCCCCGAATCGGTCGCCGACACGCGCATCCTGACCTACGACGTGATGCTCGATGTCGGCTCGCGCTCTCTCGCGGCGTTCCAGATCGAGATATCGCTCTCCGCGCCCGATACGGCGCACGTGACGGGGCTCTTTGTGCGAGGAGGCGATCATCCCGCGCTCAAACGCCAGCCTCTGTTCGACAGCAAGCGCGTCAGCCGCCCGGGCGCACGCACCTCCTTCACGATCGCCAATTTCGATACGGGCAACGACCTGCCTTCAGGCGATGTCCGCGTCGCCCGCATCGTGCTCGTCGTAGTCGGCAAAGGGAATCCCGGCCTCACCGCGCGGCTCGTCGTGGCGGCCGGACCCGAGGGTGTGCCGATTCCCGCGGGACTCCGCGTCTCCGAGCGCAGCCCCATTGCGGGATCCGACATCCTCCACCAACCGCTCGAAAAAGCCGTCGAAAAGAGCGATGCGCTCCCCCCGGGCAAGTAAACGCGATCAGTCCGCGGCAACCGGTCCCGCACCCGGGAACCACTCCGTGTGCTCTTCGCCCCGGCGGCCAAAGTACCGGACTCGCCGACCCGTGATCTGCACGAAGTAACCCACGCATCCCGCTCGGGTCGTTTCCTCGACGAACGCGGGGTACATGATCTCGCCGCGCTGGGCGCGCCGTATGGACGAGCGCACACCTTCAAGGTCGAACCTGTCGGCAATCGGTCCGTGCCGCACCGACATCGGCACCACGCAGGAGCTGCCTTCGGGTGTGTAGTAGGTGTTCTCGCTGCGCGAGTAATCGGCGTGGTATCGCTCAATACCCGCCTCGATGAGTCGGCGAACGACCTCACCGAAGTGAATCTGGCCTGCTTCCGACAACGCCACGCACTGGGCGACAGTCTCTTGCTGCTGGCTGTTCACACGCGGTTCCTTTCTTAGTCGATCGGAAGAACGCGCAGGCCGCGGCGCTGCACGATTTCCCGGAGGATGCGAGTCATGGATGCACGCTCGAGAGGCCCCAAATGGCCAAAGAACTCGCGGTCGTTCGCATCGGCGAGGGCGGCGAGCACGGGCACCAGTTTCGCGCCCGCCGCAGAGAGAGACACCGACTGAAAACGCCGGTCGTCCTTGTGCGCCTTGCGCCGGAGCAGCCCTTTCTCTTCCAGGCGATCAACCAGCTTGGAGATCGCCCCGCGAGTCATCCCGATGTTCTCCGCGAGCGTGCTGGGATTGACCTCGCCGCTCTCCGCCAGGTGCCTGAGCACGACCCACTCGGCCACGGTCACGCCGCGGGCTTCGACTTTGAGTGCGAAAGCGTGCGAGACGTGGTTGGACACGAAACGAAGCCAGTAACCGAGATGATCTTCCAAACCGCTGGTGCGGGGCACAGTGAGCCTCCGGTCTTCCGATATGGTTTCCTAGGAAACTATATCGGCGCCCAGCGTGCCGGTCAACCCCCACCTCCCTCTAGTAGCGGATGGCGGCCGAGACCGGCCCGAAGCGGGCCAGCTTGTCCTTGCCCCTGAGCGCGACAAGCTCGATCAGCACGGCGATTCCCACCACGTGGGCGCTGCACTTTTGCACCAGCTCGCAGCACGCCGCCAGCGTCCCGCCGGTCGCGAGAAGATCGTCCACCACGAGCACGCGCTTGCCGGGGGTCATCGCATCAGTATGGATCTCGAGACGGTCGGTGCCATATTCCAAGGCGTAATCCGCCCCGTGCACGCTCCGGGGCAGCTTTCCCGGCTTACGGATCGGAACAAACCCCGCCGAAAGCGCCTGAGCGATCGCCG
>JAFEBN010000090.1 GCA_018242645.1 Planctomycetota bacterium
GAAGCCGTCATCATTGAAATCAGCCGGGCAGCCCTCGGGCATCAGAGGATCGGCACAGTCGAGCATGTTGTACATGGGGGCGAAGAGGGCGAAATCCGCGTCGTCTGTGTAACAATCGCCGTTGATGTTGGGGCGGCAGTTCAGGTTGAAGCCGGTGACGAGGATGACGTTGCTACCCCCGCCGAAGGTGGAGAACATGAAGTGGCCGGTGCGGGGATCGCGGGTGCCGCCCTCGGCGCCTGCGAGGCTGGAGATCAGCACGCGGCGGGTGGACATGATGGGGTCGCCGATGGCGTCAACCTCGTAGCACGCAACAGAGCCGCGGCCGTACTCGGAGATGAGCACGGAGTGGGTCGTAATGCCGGGGTTTCCGGGTTGCACGTAGACGATGCCCTCCGGACCGATGCCGAAGCCATCAGGAAACAGCGACACGAGCGAGTTGGCGACGCCGCCGATGTTGAACGTGCCGCCCCCGTCGGGCGAGATGGAGACGTCGGCCCATTCGTTGGCGGAGTACGACGCGACTTTGAAGCGTCCGGCACCAGGGAATCCGGCGGGCACGAACTGACAGGAGCCGAGCGAAGGGTTCACGACGCTGCTCATGCCGGTGACCTTGTTGGTGGACCCGGAGCCGGGCATGATCTGTCCGACGTTGTTGTTGCTGTAGGTGGAGTAGAAGAGCACGTTCCCCGGGCCATAGGCGAGCCCGCCGTCGATGTTGGGCGATGAGGCAAAGAGCGTGGCGCTGCCGACAAAGCCATCGATGACGCCGTCGCCGTCGCGTGTGACCCGGATGGCGTAGATGCCCGCATCCGCGTTGTTGGCGCTGCCGCCGATCAGCAAGACGTCGGGGTCGTTGTACAGGAAGGCGATGCCGCCGTAATTGAACGGAACTCCCGGTACGAGGCCGAGGTTGCGGATTGCATAGCAACCGCCGAAATCCGGATTGATGTTTTGCGCCCACGCCGAACCGGCGATCATGGCCACACCCAATACGCCTGTGAATCGTCGCATATGGCACGTTCCCCTGGGCCGCGCACGAGTACCGCGGCAGGCACTATTCTCTCGGTAGCGGACCGGCTTGCAAGCGAAACCTGGTTGCTCTTGTTGTTCTCGGACTTTCTTGTTGCAGAGTCAGCTTTCTTCCGAGGCCCCACAATGAATCTCGATTCCCTTCAGTCTTTCATGCAGTCTCGCGGCATCGACGCCTGGCTGCTGCACGATTTTCGTAACGCGAATGCCGTGTTCCTGAGGCTTTTTCCTCACCCGGGAAAGCGCCATGTCACGCGGCGATCGTTCGCGCTCCTGCCTGCTCGTGGTCCGGCACGTTTGATCGTCCAGTCGTTGGATGAAGGCGCGTTCTCCACCAGCGACAGCACGAAGGCTCTGCCTCGGAGCGTGTACGCGGGTTGGCGCGACCTGCACACAACGCTGGCCCGTGAGCTGGGTTCGTTCGGCCGCGTCGCGATGGACTATTCCCCGGGAGATTCGCTCCCCGTGATGGACATCGCGCCGGGCGGAGTGATCGAACTGGTGCGGTCGCTCGGGCTTGAAGTCGTTTCGAGCGCCAATCTTGTTCAAGTTTCCGCGGCGTGCTGGGGCGCCGACGCGCGACAGCAGCACGGTGTTGCCGGCAAGCATTGCGGCGAGGTAATGGCGGGAGCCTTCCTCTTTGTCGCCGAGCACATCCGTGCCGGCAAAGAGGTATTCGAGCTTGATGTGGCCAATCACATCCGAGCCCAGTTCAAAGACCGGGGTTTGGAATGGCCGGATGGCCCGATCGTGAGCGTGAACGGGCATGCCGCGGACCCGCACTATGAACCCAGCGAGCGGACGCCGACGCAGATCAAGAAGGGGGACTGGCTTCTCGTGGACCTCTGGGCCCGGGTGCGCGGCGAAGGCGGCGTGGAGAATGTCTACTCGGACATCACATGGACCGGTTACATCGGCGCGGAGGTGCCCAAGGCGATGCGGCGGATCTTCGACAGCGTGCGAAACGCCCGCGATGCGTCGGTGGCGGTGGCGCGTGAGGCCTGGAAGGCCGGAAAGGCGGTCCAAGGCTGGCAGCTCGACGATGCCGCGCGTGCGGTCTTCGAGCGCGACGGGCTGATCCAGTACGTCAAACACCGGACGGGTCACAGTCTGAGCCCCGGCGTAATGGTGCACGGGATGGGGATGAACCTGGACAATTTCGAGACGCACGACACCCGCGAGATGCTCCCGGATACGGGATTCACCATCGAGCCGGGGCTGTACCTCTCGAAAGAGGCGGCGGAAAAGGAATGCGGACCGGGCACGCCGAGCTTTGGCGTGAGGAACGAGATCAACATGTACGTGGACCCCAGGAACGGGCCCGAGATCACGAGCTGCGTGCAGAACGAGCCGGTTCTGGTGCGCTGAAAACGTCCGTCCGCGGATTCAACCCGAAGCGCAGAAACCGCCGATAGACCACCCGGACGGAGATTCCGCGCCCGCGTGGGGAGCCTCCGTCGAAGCGGAGCCTTCGATTGTCCAAGGCGAAATACCAGGGTGCGTTTGTGGTCATGCTCGCCGGCACGCTGATCGGCTGCGCAGCATCCAAGCCGGACAAGGCGCAGGCCAACAAGCCATCCGACGTGAACGCGGGGCTGAATGCCCTGGCCAAGAACGAGCAGCCAACCCAGGAAGAGCTCAAGCGGTTCATCGACGAGTCTGCAGTAAACCTGGAAGAGCTGAAGCAGGTGCAGTTGGAACGCGAGCGTCGTCTGGCCCAGGCCAAGCTCGCCCGCGCCGAACTCCCCGAGACCAAGCCCGAACAGCCCGAGATAGCTGCCGCGCCGACCGAAACCGCAAAGGCCGAGGAGGCGCCGCCCCCCAATGTGGGCCTGGCTTCGCAGATACAGAAAGAAGAACAGACGACGCAGGACCGCATGCGGGCGCTGGCAGCGGAACTTCGCAAGGCCATCGCCGACAAGGCGGATGACCCGGAAGGTGCGATGCCGCGCTATCTCGCGCTCGCGATGCTCGAGATGCTGTCGGCGAGCGAGCGGGGCATGAATCCGGATTCGGTCTCGCTCCCCTCGCTCGACAAACTGAATGAGAAAGAACGTGCCGCGGTGAATTCGGTGCGTGAACTGCTCGAATCGCTGGCGCGCGATCCGGGAGCGGCGTCCGATCCGCAGCGGTTCGCGGAGCTGCTGGCCAAGAGCATGGATGCGCTCTCGGGCACGCAGGCCGTGCGGATCTCGCGGGCCGAACTCTGCAGCAAGGTGGAGGCGTTCGGCCGGTTCCGCCCGTTTGAGGGCAACCAGTTCATGGCCGGTCAAGCCAATCGCGTCATCGTGTATACCGAAATCGACAAGTATGCCTACCGCGATCTGCAGACCGACAGCGAGCCGAGCAACGGGGACCGGTGGTCGGTGGAACTCTCGCAGGAATTGCGGCTGTACAACGCCGACGGCAGCATGCTCGCGTGGCGCAAACCCGAGGAGTCGGTGGTTGAGAAATCCCGCAACAAGCGCCGCGATTTCTTCATCACGCAGATGATCGAGCTGCCCCGAACCTTGACGGTGGGGCCGTACAGCCTGAAAGTCATCGTGCGTGACAAGGTGGGCGGTGGCGTGAGCGAAGTGGTGATTCCGATCAGCATCGTCGCCGATCAGACGCTGGTGAACGCGGCCGAAAAGCAGCCCTAGGCTGTCGCGTGCCGGAGCTTCCCGACATCGAGGCCTATCTCGGCGCGCTGCGGCCGCGGGTGGTCGATCGCTTGCTCGAGCGAATCCGGATCAAGGGGCCGTTTCTGCTGCGAACCGTCGATCCGCCGGTGGAAGCGGCGGAAGGAGCGCGCGTGCTCGGTGTCGAGCGGATCGGCAAGCGGATCGTGCTCGCGCTCGAGGGCGACTTCTTCCTGGTGATCCACCTCATGATCGCGGGACGCCTGCTCTGGAAGAGCGGTTCGGTGCTCCCCCGGGGCAAGATCGATCTGGCAGCGTTCGAGTTTGCCGAGTCCGGCACGCTGCTGCTGACGGAAGCGAGCCCGAAGAAGCGAGCGTCGCTGCATGTGGTGCAAGGGCGAGGCGAACTCGCGGCAATGGGTCGTGGCGGGCTTGATGTGCTCTCGGCTCCGGGGGAGCGCTTCGCCGCGGTCATGCGTGCGGAAAATCGCACGCTGAAGCGCCGGCTGACCGATCCCCGGGCGTTCGACGGCATCGGCAATGCGTACAGCGATGAGATCCTGCACGAGGCGAGGCTGAGCCCGATCAAGTTGACACATGCGATGAGCGACGCCGAGATCGCGGCGCTCCACGCCGCGGCACGCGACGTTCTTGCGACCTGGACGGAGCGACTGAAGAAGCGCTTTGCGACGAAGTTTCCCGGTACAGGCGATATCACCGCGTTTCGCCCGGAATTCGCCGTGCACGGGAAGTACGGACAGCCGTGCCCCGTCTGCGGCAGCCCCATTCAACGCATCGTGCACGCAGAAAACGAAACGAACTACTGCGCGACGTGCCAGACCGGGGGCAAGGTGCTCGCGGATCGTTCACTGTCTCGCCTGCTCAAGAAAGACTGGCCTCGAACGATCGAAGAGTGGGAGAGCGAGCTGGGAGCCTGACTTCGGATCAGGGCTCCGCCCAGACTTTTTCGAATAACTCGACTGCCCGCAGTTCATCGGCGGCAACGTTCGCGTAGTCGGGCAGGGCGATCGGGCCGGGCACGGTGCCCACGGCGTCCCAGCCGCAGAGCGCGGCGCCGCTATCGACAAAGGCTTTCTGCGTGCTTGGACTTCGCAGGAACGCAACGAGAGAATCCTGGGCCGCGAGTCGATCGGGCGATGCATCTTCTCGCTTGACGATGCCGATCACATGGGGCATGAGCAGTACGGCGCCGCTCGCGTCGCCCGGCGGGCTCGCGGCAAGTTCCGCCGTGCCCCCCTTCCAATCGATCGGCCAGTGCTCGGCTTTTCCCGAGGCGACATCATCAGAATCGGTCAGACCCGCGGAAATCTCGCCTTGCGCGACGGCCTGTACGACCATCGAATTGCCGTCGTAGATGCGTGCGCCGTTTGACTTGAGCGCTCGCAGAAACTGCAGGTATCGCTCCTCGCCGAACTCGGCGAGCAGGGCCGCCATGTGCGTGCGCGTGGTGCCGAACTGCGGGCGCGCCAGGCCGATCTTGCCTTTCAGTTCGGGGTCGAGCAGATCGCCGAGCCGTCGAGGTGCGTGGGCTGAATCGACACGCCCCGTGTGGTAGACGATGACCCGCGCACGGTACGCAAGCGGCAACCAGCGCCGGTCATCTGCGAGCGGCTTCAGCAGATTCGCCCGCGCCAGCCGGATCATTCCGAGCGGTTCGCTCGCCCAGAACAAATCCGCCTGCGGGTGAGATTGCTCATCGAGAAGCCGGCGAACAAGCCCGAAGGTCTTGGTGGCTTCGGTGTCGCCGACCGTGGAGACGCGGATGCCGGTCTGTCTCTCAAAGTCCGCGAGCAGGGGGCGGTAGAGAGCGTCGTCTGCCGAGACATAGAGCACAAGCTTCGGGCGACCGGTTGGCTCGGAGCGGCTGCAGGCAGCAAAGAACAAGCCGCACAGCAGTGGGGCGAGCGCGACAACGAGTCTCGCGAAATCTGGCACGTGTCATCCGCCCGAAGGACGGCTCTCCGGCTTGGCGTCGGCGGGCTTCTGGGCCGGGGCGCTCTTGGCGTCCGCGGCTTTCTTCTCCAGCGTGCCGAAGTAGTTCTTCACGGCTTCCTGGTACTCGCGCGGGACGCGCATGGCTTCGAGCGCTTCGGAGGCATTTCCCTTGGCGGTTTCGACGGCGGACGCGAACTCGGCGGCGGACTCACCTCGCACCTGCTCGCCATAGACGAGCCGGGTGCCGATCACCGGGCCGCCCTGGGTCTTGGTGTCCGCCTTGCGTTTCTCGGTGCGATAGTCGGCCGCCTGCTGCTCCGGGCTGCGACCATCGCCGTGTCCGGCGCCGCCCGAGCCCGAACCGTTGCGATTCGAGTCGCCGGCGCGCCACAGGCCGTTCTTGCGGCTCTTGCAGTTGCCGCCTTCGCATTCCTTGCCGTTCTTGCACCCGTCGCACTCACCTTCGCTGTCGCACTTGCCGCCCATTTCCTTGAGTTGCTGCTGTGCCTCGCTCATCGCGGCCTGCAGCGACTGGGAGTCCTGGGCCATCTGCTCCATCTCGCTCATCTGTTGCGAGAGTTGTTGCATCGCCTGCTGACCCGCCTGGCTCATGCCCTCTTTGGACATGTTCTGCATGCCCTGGGCCATCTGGTTCATGGACTGGCCCATTTTGTCGCACTGGCCCATCGACTTGGCCATCGCCATCGCCGACTGCATCAGCTTCTGCTGATCTTCCGGTGACATGTTCTTGAGCTGCTCGAGGGCTTTCTTCATCGCCTCGGGGTTGGAAGCCGCCTGCTTCGCCATCTGCTTGGCGGTCTTCTGATCCATGCCCGCTTTCTGGAGCATGTTTTTCAGCTCTTCCTGCTTGTTTGCCTGGTCCTTGAGCTGCTTGGCCAGGTTCTCCATCTGGTTCTTGAGCTGCTCTTTGTCCTGGGGCGAGAGGGAGGAATCTTCGAGTTTCTTCTGCAGTTCTGCGAGGCTCTGTTGCGCCTTGGCGAAGTCGCCCTTGGCCAGGTTGCGCGACAGCTCCTGGAGCGGGCCGGGCCCGGGCTGCTTGAGCTGCTTGAGCTGGTCCTGCAGGTTCTGGAGCTGCTGCTGACGCTCGCTGTTCTGGAGCTGGTTCAGCCGCTCGTTGACATCGGTCAGTTTCTTCACGGCGGCGCGGCGGATCTCTTCGGGCGAGATTTCGCCCGCGGGCTTGCCCGCCGCGGCATCGTCCTTCTCCTCTTTCTTGGCGTCCACGCCCGCCTTCGCGAGCATCTCCGCCAGCTTGTCTTCCTTCGCCTTCACCTCGGCCTTGACCTGCACGATTTCGCGCTGGTGTTCGGTCGCTTCCTGGCGCTTGGCAAAGAGGCCGAGCAGGTCGTAGCGCGGGAGGCTCATCCAGAGGATGGCGACGCCCAGCGCGGCAAAGACGGGGACGTACCAGTGTTGCGGAGCCTGGATCGGGATCGCCTGCGACACCCGAAGGCCGCGGGCCTTTTCTTCCGCGCTCAGCACGACCGCCTTGGCCCACGGATCGGAGTTCGATTCCATGCACAGCGCGGTCGACAGCGACTCGCGGAGGTTGGCACGCTCGTCCAGCACGCGGGCCGCGGCCATCTCGCGATGACGCCTCACGATCGTCCAGCCGAGCGCGAGCACAAGCGCCGAACCGCCCGCCGCGGAAAGCGCCAGTTTCCAGTCAATCGCAAGCCCGAGCAGCCGCTCGAGCAGCGTCGCAATAAGCAACGCGGCGATGGCGAGCGTGACGAGCGTCGCCAGACGTTTGAAAAAATCGACGAGGAACAGCCGCCGCGATGCCGATCGGACAGCCTTCTTGATGTGCATCATGGGTCCGCCCTTCCCAGTTGGCCCGACGTATCCGTCGGTACGCCGCCGCACCCCGCTGCGTTTCTCCATCGTACTGGTGGAGCGCTCAATTCTAGGAGATTGTTCGGACTCGCCCCGCTTTGTTTGCAGAGGCTCTATTCGTCGGCAAAGCTCTGCACCGTGACCAGCCCGATGATGACCGGCTTTTCGCCCTCGCCCGCCTGCTCCACCTGGCACAGAACCAGGGCATCCGGCAGGTCCGAAGCCCAGAAACCGCCCTCGCGGAAAGGATCGCCGAACTCGTCCCGGAAGTTGGTCAGGGGGATGGCCACGCTTTGGCCGACACCGATTGGCGTCTTGATGGGCATTCCAAACCGGCGATTGAGCCAGATGGTTCCCGGACCAAGGGGGGAGGCGGTGGTATTGGTGAATTCCAGCGTCTTGGCCTTGCGGAACACCTGCACGTCAACCGTCTGGCCCGCGGGCAGTTCCTTCGGATAAGGCCGCGCGTAGTCGACCGGGGGGATGGACGTGCATCCACCCAGCAAGAGAAGCGTGCTCGCCGCGAGTCCGCAGAGCGCGATGCCGCCGCGAATGAGTTGAGGCGGGAATGAGATGGAGAGCTTCACTGGCAGAGGGTACCCGCCCGAAGCTGTTTGCGAAAGTCGGCGACGCACCGGCCGCCAACGATCGGGCATGGAGTTTGTCGTTCATCGCATCAACCTGTCTGGCGGAGGGGTTCCGAAACGGCCCGTCGAACAGGCCCAGTTGGGCCGGGAGGGTTTCGTCGGCGACTGGCAGAACGATCGCAAGCACCACGGGGGGCCGGAGCGGGCAGTTTGTCTGTACGCGCTGTCTCTTATCGAACGGCTCCGATCCGAGGGGCACCCCATCGAGCCCGGATCGGTCGGCGAGAACCTGACAATCGGGAATCTGACACCGGAGCAGTGGGGCAGGCTCGCGCCGGGGGCGGTTCTCCGGTTCGATGGCGGGGCGGTGTTACAACTCGCTTCGTATTGCGCGCCTTGCGCCACGATCCGCGATTCGTTTAAAGAACTCAACTTCAAACGCATCAAGCAGGAGCTGCATCCGGGCATGGCCCGGCTCTACGCGCGAGTGCTCGCCGAGGGCACCATCCGCAGCGGCGAGCGCGGCCGCATCGCCGAGCCCGCCGAGGTCCCCTCTACCCTTCATCGTGTCCCCTGACCACGAGCAAGCACCCGAAGATACTTCCTGCGAAGGAGGCGAGGAATCGCTCGCCTCGGGCGGTAATGCCACGGCGCCATCGCCGGCCATCGCGCCCGGTATTGAGCAGATCGACGCCCGGCGTGCCGCGGCAGAAATCGGCGAGTCGTTCAACGGCCGGGGCATTGATCCCCGGATCGCGCAAGCTGTTCCCGGGTTCGACGCGCCGTTCTTTCAGGCGGGCCTCGCCGGATACAGCGATGCGGCGATGCGCATCATCGCGCGGCGGCACGGCTGTCCCTTTTGCGTGACCGAGGCCCTGCTCGATCGCACGTTGCTCGCGGGCGGTCGGGGCTTTGCCAAGGCGGACCTTGGGGAGATCGCGGACAACGTCCCGGGTGGCGCGGAGGATCATCCGCTTGCAGGGCAGATCATGGGCAGCGACCCGCGCGAGATGGCCGCGGCGGCGATCAAGATGATCGAGCAGGGCGCCCGCAGCGACCGCGCGTACCGCGAGCTCGCGTATGAAGAAGGAAAGTTCCCCGATCCGAGTCAACACCTGCGGCTGCCGGGCGGGTTCCAAGTCGGACGAGGCGGCGAAGCGTCGAGGGATCGGGCTTCGTCCGCACACTTTGATGCCGCTCCCCGTTCCGCGTCATTTGAGGTGATCGACGTCAACCTCGCATGTCCCGTCAAGAAAATCAAGAGCAAGGCCAGGGGCGGGCACTGGCTCGCGGAGCCCGAGGGCGCTATCCGAATCCTTGAGGCGGTGCGCGAAGCCGTGCCGGCGAGCATTCCCTGCACGGTCAAGCTCCGCCGAGCGTTCGATGACACCCCGGAGATGGCGGAGAACTTCGAGCGGATTTTCAACGCGGCGTACGACATGGGTTACCTCTGGGCAACCGTGCACGCGCGCACGGTGGAGCAGCGCTACGTGGGACCCAGCCGCTGGCCTTTCTTCCGCGACTTGCGGGCACGCCATCCGGACAGGATTTTCCTCGGCTCCGGCGACGTGTGGCGCGCCGAGGACATCTTTCTGATGATGAAGTACGGGGGCGTCAGCGGCGTGAGCGTTGCGCGGGGATGCATCGGGAATCCGTGGATCTTCTCGCAGGCCCGTGCGCTGATGCGTGGCGAGCCGTCGCGCCCTCCGTCGATCGCGGAACAACGCGGGGTGCTCGACGAACACTTCAGGCTGCTCGTCGCCGTGAACGGATCCATGAGGCCCGGCTCACCCAAAGTATCCGTTGACGGCAAGCC
>JAFEBN010000091.1 GCA_018242645.1 Planctomycetota bacterium
GGAGCGGCCTCAATAACGAAGTCTTCGATCTCATCGTCTACAACAACGCGCTCTACGCCTGCGGCGGGTTCAGCGCGTCCGGCGCAACACCTATGTCCTTTGTCGCCCGCTGGGACGGAACCAACTGGAACGCCGTTGGAGTCTCGGTCGCTGCGCCCGGCACCTCCGAGCGCGGCTGGATGATGACGATCTTCGGCGGCGATCTGGTCGTCGGCGGCCGCTTCGCGGCTCTGGGAGGCGTCACCGTCAACAACATCGCCCGCTGGAATGGCGCAACCTGGAGCGGCTTCGGCTCAGGGTTCTCCGCCGTAAGCACGGTCAACGCTGTCGCCAACTACAACGGCGGCCTCGCGGTCGGCGGCAATGTCAACGTCACCGGCTTCCCCACGCCCAACTACGTTGCGTTATGGAACGGCTCGGCATGGTCCGGCTTCGGGCCCGCGTTCAGCGGCTTTGTGAACGGAGCCAGTTCCGGCCCCACGATTGCCTCCCTTCTGACCTTCAACAACGAGCTCTTCGTCGGCGGCGACTTCTTTAAGGCCGGCGGCCGCGTCTCGTCTTTCCTCGCCCACTGGGGCAGCGAGCCACCCTGCATCCAGTCGGTCGCCTCGAGCGTCACAACCTGCACCGGGGGCACCGTCACAATCACCGCCGTCGTGACCGGCGTGCCCTCGCTGACCTATCAGTGGAAACGCAATAACGTCGACCTCGTCGAAGGCATTCTGCCCAACGGCACGCAGGTCTCCAACGTCGATACACCTTCGCTCTCGCTCGAAAACTGCCAGGCCGCCGACCTGCAGGGCGCCGTCTTCAAACTCCACATCACCAACTCGTTTGGCGCCGCCGATAGCGCCGGCTCGGTCGTCAACGTCTGCGCCGCCGACTTCAACTGCGACGGCCTGGTCGACGACGCCGATTTCACGACCTTTGTTGCCGCGTACAACGAACTGCTCTGCCCGGATGCGCCGGCCCCCTGCCCCTGCGACCTCAACGCCGACGGCCTGGTCGAAGACTCCGACTTCTCGATCTTCGTCGTGGCATACAACGAGTTGATCTGCCCTTGACCGCACTCACCGGGCTCCTGCAATAAATCTCGACGCTCGTCCGTTACCCCGTTGTTCGCTTGAACACCGGGGAGTTCGCTGCTCATGCCGATCCGACTGATTCTGAGTCTCAGTTGCGCCATTGCAGGGCTTTCAATCGCCGCACCCAAGCCGGGCGATCCGTCTCGAGCGAACCCAGATCCGAACTGTCTGATCGGTCGACCGACGGAGCGGAGCGTGGCCCTCAACATCCGCTCCGAGACCAAGCTGGACGCATTTGTCGAGTACGGATCACGGGCGGGCCAGTACATCAAGCGCACGCCCACTCGCACGCTCGAAGTGAACGCCCCGGTTGACTTCGAGATCGACGGCCTCGAGCCCGACCGGCTCTACTTCTACCGCCTGCGGACAAAGGCACCGGGGCAGGCCGATTTCTCCGCCGGACTCGACTCCACCTTTCGTACCCAGCGCAAGCCTGGCAACACTTTCACGTTCTGCGTTCAGGGGGATTCGCACCCCGAGCGACCCGGCCGCATGTACGACGCCGTTCTCTACCGCCGCACCCTCGCCAATGTCGCGGCAGACAGGCCCGATTTCTACTTCCTCATGGGCGATGACTTCAGCATCGAACGACTGATCGAGCGAAATGACAAGTCACAGAGATCCGTCGACGCCATTTACGCCCTTCAACGCGACTTCCTCGCGACCGTCGGCCGTTCCGCCCCGCTAATGCTGGTCAATGGCAATCACGAGCAGGCGGCCAAGTACTTGCTCGACGGCACCCCCGACAACTTCGCCGTCTTCGCCGGCAAAGCCCGGACCAGCTTCTTTCCGCTCCCCGCGCCGGACAAGTTCTACTCCGGCAACAAAACGCCCGTCACGCATGTCGGTCTCGTCCGCGATTACTACGCCTGGGAATGGGGCGATGCGCTCTTTGTGGTCATCGACCCATACTGGCATTCTGATGTGCCTGTCGATAACGAGGCCGGCACAAAAGCTCCTGCCAAGGACGGACCCGATGCAACCAAGCGCGGCAAAGGGAAGTCCGCCACTGTTGAGAACGCCCCGCGCTCCGGAAAGGGCCAGCGTGATCTCTGGCAGATCACGCTCGGCGATGAGCAATATCTGTGGCTCCGCGACACCCTGACCCGCAGCAAGGCCCCGTTCAAGTTTGTCTTCTCCCACCACGTCCTCGGCACGGGCCGCGGCGGAATTGAACAGGCCACCAAGTACGAATGGGGCGGCGAGGATCGCCGCGGAATCGACCGCTTCTTCGCCATGCGACCCACATGGGACAAACCGATCCACGATCTGATGCGTGACACCGGCGTCACAATCTTCTTTCAAGGACACGATCACCTCTACGCCAGGCAAGAACTTGATGCTGTGATCTACCAGACCTGCCCCAACCCTGCCGATCCAACGTTCACCGCGTTCAATCGTCAGGCCTACACCGCGGGTGACATTTTCCCGAATTCCGGTCACCTGCGTGTGACAGTCAGTGGCGGCACCGAGGCGTCGTGCAAAGTCGAATATGTGAGAAGCGCCAGGCCCGCCGACGAAGCTGAACAAGGCAAGAACGGCTCGATCGTGCACGAGTACACGGTCAGGCCTCGCGCAACAAGACCTTCCGCACCAAAGGCGGAGCACGATCAATGAACCGACTCTTCGCCTCCATCTCCGCAGCAGCATCTTTCCTTTGTTTGCCCGCGCTCGCGCATCCGCCGGGTGCCGACGGGAATCACGACGGCCATGTGCAGGCCGATCCCGCGCAACTGCGACTCTGGACCAACGCCAAGACGGGCGAGATCGTGCGCGGCGCCTTCCTGGCCTCCCGGTCCGTCGAAGGAGATGTCCGAATCAGCATCGAACGCGAGAGCGGCGACGTGGTGGTTTTCCGCCTCGAAGAGCTCTCGGAAGCAGACCAGGTTGAAGCCCGGCGACGGATCGAAGAAGTGAACGCGGCCAATGAACGGCCCGCGCAAGCCGCCGCCCCTCGGTCAACACCCGCTGCAATTCTGCCCCTCGGCGCACCGACTCAAGCGTCCCCGTTCAACATATTCGCACCCTTTGTTTCCACCCGATGGGATGGAACGTGGCTCTACGTTGAGAGTGACGGTCTGCCCCACATACCCGGCGGGAAGCCCGGCACGTACGAATTCTCCCACCCGCCCATGGTGGGTATCACGGCCTGGCAGCAGCAGGTGCCCGTGCCTCAGAACTACCGGGGAAGCAACGCCTGGCAGATCCCGCTCAAGCCGGAATTTGCGGACAACCCCATTTCCGCGAGAGACAACTTCTTCCGCGGCGCGATCGCCCTGGCCGCCAACGGCGTGCCGATCTTCAACCCAATCAAGAACGACGGCAAGACCGACACGTTCGTCGCCGGGGAACTCGACGACTTCGGCGGGCACTGCGGCAGGGCCGACGACTACCACTACCACATCGCGCCGACGCACCTTCAAAGGTTCGTGGGCAAAGGGGCGCCCGTCGCGTACGCACTCGACGGGTTTCCCATCTACGGCTTATTCGACCCCGCCGCCAAGGCGGGAGAAGAGAAGTCATGCCCCCTCGGTGGGAAGGAAAGGCTCGACGAACTCAACGGTCACCTCGGCGAGGCGAAATCCTCACCAGGACTCTACCACTACCACGCCAGCATCCACTACCCCTACCTCAACGGAGGAATGCGCGGCAAGGTGAACGTCAAGGACGGGCAGATCGACCCGCAGCCCCGCGCGACGCCCGTTCGTGACTGGCTTCAACCGCTCCGCGGCGCACGCATCACCGGATTCAAGTCGACCGCGGCACGCGCCTGGTCGCTGGAATATGTCATCGGCGGCAAGCCCGGGTTTGTGAACTACCGGATCGAAGGCGAGGGAGCCGACGCGCGATATTCCTTCGAGTTCATCAACCCCGACGGGACCACGAAAAAAGCGGCCTACGCCGCACGAGTCGGCCGCGAAGACAATCCGCGGGATGACCGTCCCCAACCGCCCCCGAGAAAAGACCAACCTCCGGCCCCGCCGCCGCCCGCTCTGCCGCACGAACCCCAGCCCGGGGAACTCACGCTGACCAGCCCCGATGTCACCGCCGGTCGCCTCTCCGTCGACTGCACCTGCGACGGACAAAGCCGTCCTCCCTCGCTCCGCTGGAACAATCCGCCAGACAAAACTCGCTCGTTCGCTATCGCGATGCATCACGTCCCGCCGGACGGATCCACGCACGTCTACATGGTGGTCGCCAATTTGCCAGCACAAACCCGCGCGTTCACTGGCGACCTCACCTCCGGAGTCTGGGGGCCAAACACCGTCAACCGCAAGAATCAGTACGCGCCGCCCTGCTCGCAAGGACCCGGCGACAAGGTGTACACCATCACGCTCTACGCCCTCTCATCAGACATCCGCGTGCAAGGTCCGCTCACACGCGATGCGCTCCTCGCCGCGATCAAGGACACGACCCTCGCCTCCGCTTCGCTCGAGGTCACGTACGCCCGAAACAACAACCCGCACGAGCAGCCAGGCGGCAACCCCGACAACCGCCGCCGCGCCGAACAGAACGACGCCCCGCCGGAAGCCGACCGCCAAGGCCTCCGCGCCCGTATGACCTCGTTCAAGACCGACGTCCCCGCTCACGAGGTGGATGTCATCCTGGCCCGTCCCACCGATCGCGCCATCACTGTTTCCGTCCATGCCGACGCGGCCTCCCAGGCAACCGTTGAGTACTGGTCCGCCGCAGGCTCGCGCCGAAAGTCCTCGTCCGTCAACGTCGCCGCGAACGCCGTGGCCAACATCGAACTCAACGGTCTGAACCGCGGCACCGAGTACAACTACCGTGTCGGTCTGACCAAAGCCGGTCAGCCGATCGAATGGGGTCCAGAGAACCGCTTCCGCACCCGCCCCGCGCCAGGAACCCCTTTCACCTTCGTGATGCAGGCCGATTCACACCTCGACCAGGGTGTGGAACCAGCTGTGTACGAACAAACACTCGCCAACATGCTCGCCGCGCGACCCGATTTCGTGGTCGATCTCGGCGACACTTTCATGACCGACCAGCGCGGCAGAGAATTCAAATCCGCCTTGGCCCAGTACGACGCTCAGCGGTTCTACCTCGGGCAACTCGCCCGCAGCGCCCCGCTTTTCATGGTCCTTGGAAACCACGACGGCGAAAAAGGCTCCTCCGGCACGGAGCCCGACGACATCGGACCCTGGTCCTTCAATCAGCGAACGTCGCGATTTCCTTCACCCGTCATCGACAACAAGCACTATTCCGGCGCCACCGCCATGAACGACGGCATCGGTGCCAACTACTACGCTTTCGAATGGGGCGATGCCCAGTTCATCATCCTCGATCCCTTCTGGCCCACCACCGACCGCATCCGGGGCGGTGGCCGCGGCAACGGACAAGATCGCCAGGGTGAACGCAACAGCCAGCCGCTTGCCCCCAGCAACGCGAGTTGGAACATGACGCTCGGACAGACGCAATACGACTGGCTGACCAAGACCCTGGAAGCAAGCAAAGCCCGCTACCGCTTCGTCTTCATCCACCACCTCGTCGGAGGCATGGGCGGGCCCGAATCCCGCGGCGGAGCAGAATCCTCCCGCTACTTCGAATGGGGCGGTAACAACGCCGACGGCACACCCGGTTTCGCCGAACATCGCCCCGGTTGGCCCCTGCCCATTCACGACCTGCTCGCCAAACACCACGTTTCGGCCGTCTTCCACGGGCACGACCACATGTACGTGCAGTCCGAGCGTGACGGCCTCATCTATCAGTGCGTCCCGCAGCCGGGAAACCCCATCGGCAACACGCGAAGCGCCGAGCAATATGGCTACAAGAGCGGCACGATTCTCGCCAGCCCCGGACATCTTCGCGTCGATGTCGCCCCTGACAAGGCGCAGGTCGCGTTCATCCGCACAACGGTCGCCGAGATGGACAAACGCCGTAGGGCAAACGCCCCCGCCAACGAAGCAAACGGCGACACGGTCCACTCGTACCACATCCAGCCCGCAAAGCCCTGATGGCCCGCAGCCGGTGATGCCCAGAGAACCTCAGCCTTTCTTAAACACCGCCCCCTGCGCCAGCATCAGCACGCCGAACACCGCGGCGCCCAGCCCGCCGATGATGTACCACGTCGTCGCCTGCGTGAAGCGGCCCAGGAACGTACTGCTCACCTGATCCGCAACCGAGTGCGACGAATTGAGACCCACGACAAAGAGCGCAATTCCCAGAACCAGCGCCACGATTCCAATGATGATGTTGGGTTTCACAGATCCCCTTTCAATGAACATGTTCGAGAACCACCCTGACTAACGCCCCGCGCCCCCGCCATTCCCCCCACTCCCACCGTTCCCGCTTCTTCCCGACGAACGCCGCCGCCCGCCCGACTTGCGCGTCGAACCGCCCGTCCCCCGCTTGGAGCCGCTCGCTCCGCTCGTGCGCGTCCGCGCACGACCGCTCGCGCCCGTCACCGCGCGCCCGCCCCGCTTGCCGCGCGACTTGCGCGCCGACTTCTTCCGCGTCTTCCGCGGCGCGATCATCTCCACCAGCGACGAAATCGGATGCGCAAGAAACGATCCGCTGTCTCCGTTGCTGCGTGCACGCGATGCCGAACGCCGACTCTTCTTCCTGCTTTTCTTTGCCACGGGCATGTGCTCCCAGATTGTGAGCGGCCCGGCGTTCGTTTCCCTCGCACGCCGCAAGCTCGCTCGTTCCGTGTGTATGAATTCATTTGGAGCCCGACCACGATACCCGTGAACCCCCTGTAAAACGTGCTTCATACGCGTGCATTCCTGGCGGGCATTGCTTGCGCCCCGCCATCGCCAGGTTCGCAAACGCCGAAAGCGAAACGGCTTTCCCAATCGCCCTTCGCACTCCCACAGCCCCCGACAAGCAGCCCCGATCTTCACAACCGCGCGCCGTGATATAAAGGTGTCATGGCTTCTCCCAATTCCGGTCGCTGGTCCCGCAAGAAGCGCTTCCTCCTCATCTATTTCCCGATCGCGCTGGTCCTCTACACGCTCATCGGGTTCTTCGCCGTGCCCTTGCTCATCCGCAAGGTCATCGTGCCGCAAGTGCAAAAACGCCTCAACGCCACCATCGCCCTCGAAAGCGCCTACACCAACCCCTTCACGTTCTGGCTCACGCTCAAGAAACTCGAAGTCAAAGACCCCGCCGGAGAAAAGGTCTTCGCCTTTGATCAGTTCGACGCCAACTTCCAGGCGCTCGACACCATCTTCTCCCGCGGCTGGCATTTCGGCGATGTCACCGTCGCCGCGCCCTTCATCAAGGGCCGCATCGAAGCCGACGGCTCCAACACTCTCGCCAAGCTCATCAAGCCCGTCCCCGTCGATCCCGCCGCCAAGCCCAAAGAACCCCTCAAGGTCCTCCCGCGCCTCGTCGTTCGCGATCTCGCCGTACGCGACGGCACCGTCGACTTCAAAGACTTCTCAACGCCCAAGCCCTTCGAACGCCTCATCCACGGCGCCCAATTCAACATCAAGAACGTCGACACCCGACCCGACTTCGTCAACCCGATGACGATCGAGTTCTCCACCGA
The DNA here is from genome assembly GCA_018242645.1 of Planctomycetota bacterium. Lineage (GTDB taxonomy): Bacteria > Planctomycetota > Phycisphaerae > Phycisphaerales > UBA1924 > JAFEBO01. The sequence goes on from JAFEBN010000091.1 coordinate 7,600, forward strand.
CGACGGCGCCAAGATCACCTGGACCGGCACACTCCAGGTCAACCCGCTCACCAGCAAGGGCGATATCGAGGCCCAGGGCATCATGGCCTCCCGCTGGGCGCCCTACGCCGCCCGCTACACCGACATCGAACTCCAGGGCGCCAAGGTGCACGCCAAGCTCAGCTATGAATTCGCGCCCGCTGCCTCTCCCCGCGTCGCCAAGCTCAACATTTCCTCCGTCCTCATCGAAGAGCCCAAGCTCATCGTCCCCTGGCAGCCGCTCATCAAGGGCCGCGCCGATGCCGGCGCCGACAAAGTCCTGCTCTCCGACATCAATGTCAACGCCGACGCCCGCACCATCGCCATCGCCAAGGTGGAAATCCAGGGTGGCGACAGCCTTCTCGAACTGAGCAAGGGCCGCTCCGTCCCGCAGCGCGTCGCCGATGCGCTGCTGAGCGATCCCCGCAAGCCCGCCGACACCAAGCCGCCCGAGCCCGTCCAGCGTCCGGATGTCGCCGCCATTCCCTACCCCATCGTCCGCCTGCTCACCGGCCTCGAGCAGCTCATCACCGACGTGCAGAATCCCTGGGATATCACGCTCGAATCCTTCGATCTCACCGGCCACCGCCACGCCTTCGCGGATCTCACCGCCGCCGAAGCCGTCAAGCTCGCCACCTCCGACGTGACAATCCACGCCGGCCCCATCAAGAGCGCCGAGCAGTTCAAAACGCCCTTCACCCTCAGCGCCGCCGTTCAGAAAACGGGCAAGGTCGCCGTCAAGGGCACCATCGAGCCCCTCGCCGAAAAGATCGAAGGCGAGATCGACGGCGCCGGACTCAACGCCACCGCCGCCGCACCCTACATCCCCGCCTCCGCACTCAGCCCGCTCCCGCCCGCTCACCTCGGCGACAGCATCCTCGCCATCAAGGGCAAGTTCCGCGCCGAGCTCCCCAAAGAAGGCGGCGCCCGCACCGCCTGGAACGGGCGCACGCAATTCACTCCGCTCGCCTTCGAATCCAGCGAGAAGAAAGAACTCCTCCTCGGCGCCAAGTCGCTCGACATCGTCAGCGATGCAACCCTCAACACCACCACCGACGCCGACATCCAGATCACCTGGAAAGGCACCATCAAGGGCCAGGGCTTCTCCGCCGCCGCCCCGCTCCCGCAAACCGGCCTCACCAAGGCCGCCATCGGCACGCTCGATGTCGATGGCAAGGCCACCGTCCATCGCCAATCCTCCGGCGGCGCGAAAATCACCTACACCGGCGCCGCATCGCTCGGAAGCGTCGATGCCTCAGCCTCCGATGCCTTCGGCCCCATCACCGCTTCGCTCGGCGACGCATCTTTCAAAGGTGACGCCGCTGTCAACGCGCAGCCCGGCGCCGACCCCGCCATCACCGTCACCGGCGACATCACCTCGGGCAACGTCAAAGCCGTTGCCGAAAAACTCGGCCAGACCTCCATCTCCCTCGCATCCTTCAAGGCCGACGCTCTCAGGCTCGCTTCCGCTCCCACCCCCACCCCCCTCACCCTCACCTCCACCCTCATCGCGATCAACGGGCTCGATGTCAAAGGCTCGCCCCCGATGATCCCGCCCGAAGGTTTCACCAAGCAGCCGCCCTCCACCGAAAAACGCCGCGTCTCGCTCGCCGGCCTGCTCCCCATCAACCTTGCCCTCGACCGCTTCGAACTCACCGGCGGCAACATCGAACTCACCGACGGTTCCGCAACCCCGACAACTCCGCCCACCATCATCGAAGCCCACGACATCAACATCACCGCCGCCCCCTTCAACACTTCCGGCGGCACGCCTTCCGACATCAACGTCTCCGCCACCGTCAACAACAGCGGCAAGTTCGCCCTCACCGGCACGCTCGACGCCTTCCAGCAATCCCCCGGCGCCAACATCAAGCTCCAGCTCTCCACCATCCCCCTCCAGCCCTTCTCCGGCCCCACCGGCCGCTTCCTCGGCTACCAGATGTCCGACGGCCGCATGAACACCACGATCCCGATCGAGATCAGCAACGACAAGATGAAGGGCGAGATCGACTTCGCCTTCGACCACCTCAAGCTCGGCGAACGCGTCAAGAGCCAGGACGCCATCGACGCCCCGCTCGAACTCGGCCTCGCCCTCCTCCGCGATTCCAACGACCAGATCAAAAGCAAGATCCCCTTCAGCGGCGATCTCTCCGACCCCAAGTTCAGCCTCGGCGGCGTCATCTGGCAGGCCTTTACTGGGTTGCTTGTAAAAGCCGCCAC
>JAFEBN010000092.1 GCA_018242645.1 Planctomycetota bacterium
GAAGGGACGGTCGGAGCTGGCTCGCAGCTTGGGGGCAGCTTCGAGCAGTTGGCCACCATCCGCAGCGCCATCAACGAGCGGACCGGTGAGCCCGCTCGGGTTGGCTATTGCCTTGATACCTGCCACATGCATGCCGCGGGCTACGACCTTTCGACCAGGGCTGCCGGTGATCAGGTCATCGCTCGCTTCGATGAGCTCTGCGGACTCGAGCATCTGAAAGCGATGCATCTGAACGACTCGAAGGGCAAGGCCGGGTCGAAGCTCGACCGGCACGAACACCTGGGCCGGGGCACCATCGGCGGGAAACCGACGCCGGGCGGCCTTTCGAGCTCGGGTTTCGCGTCCTTTGTGAACCACCCCAAACTCGCCCGCGTACCCATGATCCTCGAAACGCCCAAGGGAGAAGATGACCAGGGGCGGTCGTGGGATGCCATCAACCTCGCTCTGCTTCGGTGTTTGCGCCTCGGAAAGGCTTCCGTCGGCAAGATCAAGGCGGAAGCGTCCCGCACGCGACCTCGGAACGAAAAACCGGCAATCCGAACAAAGACCGGCAAATCGAGGTCCAGAAACCCCCTGAAAAAAGCCGATTCAAGGAAGCTATGACCCACGGCCCCAACTTCCGTCACGTGCGCACCTTGTCGCTTGCCCTTGCCGCGGGCTCGATCGTTTCGCTGATCGGGTGCACGGGCGGCGGCGGCTCCTCGCAAGGCTCCACCGAGCGGACGAGTTCGTCCGGCGCGGTGATCCAGGACGTTCCGGAGGCGCTTCCCAAGACCAAGGACGAGATGGCACAGGCATCGCTGGCCAAGGCGCAGCAGCTCGCCAAGTCCGGCATGAAGCGCCCGGCCCTGGCGGAATTCGAGCGGGCGATCGAGAACAACCCGAGCCTGCCCCAGGCATATATGGGCGCCGCGGAGATTTACCGCGAGCAGGGCGATTACGAATCGGCCTCGGTGCGCTACGGCCAGGCGGCCGACCTGATGCCGCAGAGCTTCGAGCCCCGGTACAACCAGGGCCTGATGCTGCAGCTTCTCCACCGCCTGCAGGATGCGGTTCGAGCGTATCTGAAGGCGCTCGAGATCAAGCCCAATGACTTCGACGCGAATCTGAACATCGCGACGGCCTATCTCGAAATGAACGAGCCGGCGAGCGGCCTGCCATACGCGCAGCGCGCGGTGCAGATCAACCCCAAGAGCGGACCGGCGCACGCCAACCTCGGCTCCATCTACGGTGCGCTCAACCGGCATCAGGACGCGGTCAACGAGTACCGCCAGGCGCTTGAACTGGTTGAACTGTCTCCCCCGCTGCTGCTCAACCTGGCCAACAGCCTTGGCAAGATCGGTCGCTACGACGAGATGGTGAACACGCTGAACCAGGTGATCAAGATCCAGCCGTCTGCCGCGGCGTACGAGCGGATGGGCTACGCCGAGTTCAAGCTCTACAAGTACGACGAGGCGCTCAAGTACTTCCGCACGTCGGTGGAGATCGACCCGAACTATGCCCCCGGGCACACGGGTATCGGCGTCTGCCTGCTGAACGAGTACGAGTTCACCAAGCGTCAGAACGACGCCCTGCGGGCCGAGGCGCTGCAGCACCTGCGCACCAGCGTGCAGCTCGATCCGCGCCAGACGCAGGTGATCGACCTGATCAACCGCTACCGCTGACCGCTACGCTTGGGCATGCCCGACGCCAAGCTCCTCGAAGCGTTCCCGACGCCCTCTGATACGCCCTTTGTCATCGAGCACGTGAACGAAGAGTTCACCAGTGTCTGCCCGGTCACCGGCCACCCGGATTTCGGGTCGATCGCGCTGATCTACCAGCCCCGCGCCGGCAAGGCGGGCGGCACGTGCGTGGAACTCAAGAGCCTGAAGCTCTACTACCAGTCGTTCCGCAACGAGGGCATCTATTACGAAGCCGTGACCAACCGCATTCGCGATGACCTCGCCGGGCTGATGAACCCCGTGTGGATGCTGATCCGCACCGACTGGCGTGGCCGGGGCGGTATCAGATCCCGCGTGTTCGCGATGCACGGCGATGTTCCGGCGAATTGGGTGGGCTGATATGGCGCGAAGCCCGTTTCCGGCCCGTCTCACGCGCGGACCGATTCAACGCTTGTCTTCGATCGGGAGGAAGTCGCGGGCTCGCCCCTCGGCCCAGGCCTTGAAGCGCGGCCAGAAGACCTCGTGCAGCAGGATTTTGATGCACGCCGCCACGGGGATCGCGATGAGCAGACCGTACACGCCCATGAGGGCGCCGCCGGCAAACGAAGCAAAGACGATTGTGGGCGTGTCCATGCCCGTCGTGTTGCCCTGTATCGTCGGCGTGAGCAGGTAATCGTCCAGCATCTGGCACGACATGTAGACCAGGACGGGCCCCAGCAGGATCCACCACCAGGTTGCCTGCCAGGCAACGCCGCTGGGATCAATCGCCATCGCGATGATGACGATCGGAACCATCAGGCTGTGAACATACGGCACGATGAAGAGCGCGCCGACGAGCGGCCCGAAGACCAGCGGGGCGGGCGCGCCGATGATCCAGTAGCCGAGCGTGGCCCAGACACCGATGAGCGCGCAGATGATGATCCGGCCTCGCACGAAGCCGGCGATGACGCGGTCCATCTTGGCAACCAGATCGATGACGCGCCACTTGCGCTTCTCGGGGATCAGGCTCTCCCAGAACGCCAGAACGCGTCCCCACCCCGTGCAGAAGAAGTAAAAGAAAAACGCCGTGAGCGCGGCGCCGAAAATCAGGAACACCAGCGAGCGCAGCGCGTTCATCGCCAGCCCGAACGCCCCCACGCTCGTGAGCGCCGCCTGCTTGCCGATCTCCTGGGAGTTGTTGCGGAGCCAGATCAGACACGACTGGAGCGGGCCCGCGGCCTCCGACTCGTGCTCGGGGTTCTTGGCTTCCAGACGCTTCTTGTTGGCCTCAACCAGAAAATCCCGCACCCGTCCCCAGCCCTCGCTGTTGATGCCGGCGCGGAGCTGCTCGTCGTCGGGCTTTTCCACCGACTTGATGAGCAGGTCGACGTTTCGAGTCGTCGTCGCGGTGAACCGCAGCCCCTGCACGACCGCGAACGTGGCGCCCAGCACGGTGGGCACCACGATCACGAGGCTCGCGAAGAGAACAATCAGCAGCGCGCTGACGCGCCGCGAGGCCACCTTTTTGCTGACCATCCACGCGACGGCGGGTTCAAACAGATACGCCAGCAGCAGCGCGAGCAGGATGGGAACGGTGACCACGCTGGCGAGATAGCCCAGGTAGAAAATGCCAACGACCATCAGGACGAGCAGCACATCACGCACCGGCTGGATCTGCCAGAGGCGCATGGTCTTCCAGTCGATGGGCGGGGGTCGGTCGTCGGTGTGGGATTTGCGTCCGCTGGTTTCCACGGGCCAAGACTAGCGGATTTTCCGCGCCGGAGCGCAAAACGCACGGCCGAGTTGCATCAGTCGCGGGCGACTTCGTGGACGGCGCGGAAGGCCTCGTGGAAGTCGAAGACACCTTCAAAGTCTTCCATCGAGTCTTCTTCGGTCTTGCGCATGAGGCCGGCGTCGACCATCGCGAAGACGATCTTGCCGAAGTCCTCCGTGGCGCGGATGTTCCAGCGGTGGAGCACCGTTCGGGCCATCAGGCCGTAGCGGTCGATCGCGTAGTTGCGGAGCCCAAGGCAGAGCTGGCGGCCGTTGATGTGGCGGCTCTCGTCCGTTGGGGTCAGGTCCTTGGTTTCGTCGCGGTGACCGTGGATCGACTGCACCGTGTGCGACAGTCCTTCGCTGACGAAATGGAAGGCCTCGAGCGGATAGGGCGCGAGGCTCCGCAGGAAGTTCCAATCGACCTTGGGCGGCGCGGAGGCGGGCTTGGATGGCTTGGGAGATGGCTCAGACAACGCTGAAACTCCGAGCTGGCTGGGGACTCCCGAGTCCCCGGAAGGGCCGAAACCCCTTCCCTTTCCCTCTGATTCGGCAAACTCTACGTCGGCTTGCGATTCTTTGATCCACCTCTCTTGGAACGAACCGAACGTTTCCCGTCCGCAGATTTGCTGACATGCGGACTGTCGGCATCCAACCAGCGGAGCAGACGCCGAGCCCAGCTGCCGGCGTATGCGACGCCGATTCGAGGGGTGCGCCGCAGCCGCCTGGCTCTACCGGGCCCCTTTTCGAGCCACAGAACGTTGCTGACGCACAAATCCAGGCTGTTGAGCCCGAGGTCGATCGCCAGCGCCTGGCAGAGGCGTGCCGGACCGGAGCAAAGCAGCGTGGGCTTCTCCACGCCGCGGCGGCGCCGGAACTCCTCTTGCGATGCTTCATCGGGTTCCAGGGCTCGGATCAGCACCGCCTGCGGATCGTCCGCCTGTGCGCAGACGACATTCATGCAAAAGTGCATGCCGTAGGTGAAGTAGACGTACGCCGTGCCGGGGCCGGCGTACATCGCCTCGTTGCGGGGCGTGCGCCGACCGCCAAAGGCGTGGCTGGCACGATCGGAGGCGCCGATATACGCCTCGGTTTCGACGATGATCCCCGAGAGGATCAGGCCGCCGGGGAGCCGGCGAGCCAGGCGCTGTCCGATGAGCGCCGGGGCGAGCTCGGCCGCCGGGCGCGCAAAGAACGAGCGCTCGAGGCGCGCCCCGCTCACGCGTACGCGTGAAGGCCCGGCAGCAGCAGGTTCACGCCGAAATAAGTCCAGAGCATGACAATGAAGCCCACAACGCTCAGCCAGGCGGTGACCAGCGCCTTGTTCTTTCCGGTCGTAAAGCGCAGATGGATCACGATCAGATACACGATCCATGTGATGAGCGCCCAGGTTTCCTTGGGGTCAAAGGCCCACCAGCGGCCCCACGAGTGGTCGGCCCACCACGCCCCCAGCAGAATTCCGACGCCCAGCGTCCAGAACGCGAGTTGGAGCACGGTCATCTGGGCCGTGTCGAGTTCATCAAGCGTGCGGAGCCGCTCGGGCGAGAACCCGGCGGACGTCTCCGTCACTTCGACGGTCGGTCCGGGTGCGCCGCCCAAGGCCACCTGCGCCACCACCGTGGCGCCGCGCGCGGCCCTGAACTTCCCTGCGTAATGGGTCACGAGGTAGAACGCGCTGATGATGAAGCCAAGCGCGATCAGGCCGTAGCTGACGAGCACGGTCGTGACGTGGTACTTGAGCAGGATGCTGGTGTTGAGAATCGCGGCTTCGCGCTCGATCGACTGGCCGGGAATCGCGGTCTGGGTGGCGGTGATGAGCACGAGGAAGCCGACACCGGCGGCCGCGGCACCGAAGAGGTATTGCCGCTTGATGATCAGGATGACAAAGCCGACCAGCGCCGCGAAGAGCGACAGGCCGGTCATCGACTCAAACTGGTTCTGAATCGCGAATCGCTCGGCGATCAGGCAGCGCGTCACGAACCCGAACGCGTGGAACCCGATGGCGATCACGAGCGTGACGATCCCGAGCTGAAGCAGCCAGCGCCGCCCCGTCCCGAACCCGAGCACCAGCGCAAGGAACGTGAAAAAGTAAGCCCACATCCCCCACTCGAACGCGCCCGAGCGGTTGTACGCGAGCTCGAGCGAGCGGCGCGACGTCGGATACTGGGTGGGATTGATCCTGGGCAGTTCGGATGCGAGCGTCGCGATGGCCGCGTTCGCCTTTTCCGCGTTGCGTTCGCGCCAGGCCCGGCCAAGGTCGGCCGCGGCGCGGCGCGCGGGGCTGTCTTCGGGAAGCTGCGCCAGGTGCATCCAGGGCTTGTCGGAAGAATCGGGAGCGATCAGCGCGAGATTCGCACGGCTCAGCCGCCACATTTCCAGTTGCTGGTCGAGCCGGGTCAGCGCTTCGCGGTAGGCCGGTTCACCGAAGAACTCTTCGGCGATCTTCTTGCCTTCGTCGTTGACCATCTGCGGGCTGATGCGCTGCAGCTTGAGCCAGCGCTCGGCCACGGCGGGGTCCTTGGGATACGCCCGTTCGAGAAAGACCCGACGCAGCGGAAGATAATCCACCGCCAGCAGCGGCTTGTCGTAGTAGTACGACGGATCGATGATCAGATCGAGCAGCGTGAAGACGGGATCGTCGGTGATTTTCCTGCCCGCACCGCTTGGAAGACCGGACGAATCGACCTTGGCGCCGTCGGTCGGCACCACGTCGAAGTAGGCCCGTTTCCCGGTGAGCTTGAGCACGGTTTCGCGCGCGAGCGTGTCGAGAATTTTTACCCGTCCGTCGTGCCAGACGGCGATGGGGCGCAGGGGCGTCACATCGATCTTCGCCGCAAATGCCTGCTTCTCCGCGATCGACGGCACCCGGCCGATCGGCGCTGCCTCTCCGAACGGATTGGGCAACTCCGCGGCATCCCGCGCGACTGCTTCCGATGCCGGATGAGCGTTGCCGTCGGGCGCGGTCTGCGCACGGGCGGCCTGCGTGCTCAGGCACCAGACACCAAGCATCGCGAAGATCCGCAGGACGAAAAGTGTGCGGTTCATGGTCGTTCTCACGGGGATGACGAGGCGACGGGCTGCTTGCGCACAACGACGACGGTCGGCTCGCGATTGCTTCCGGGCGGGGTGTATTCGCCTCTGGCGACGAGTTCCTGAATACGGCGCTTCTCACGCCGCACGAGATAGGGTTTGAGGTAGAACGCCCAAGGCGTGCCGAGAGCCATCAGGATGCCGCCCAGGGCGATGATGTGAATGCCGGGGTTGTTCCCGACCTGCAGGATGGTGAAGCGGGCGCGGGGGGCCTTGATCATGCCCGCGTCGGCCAGTCGCTGCGACTCGCGCCAGCCCTCCTGATCCCATGCCGCCTGGCTCATCTTGAACTGATGCGGATTCAGACCGCTGATGAGCCGCAGCGCGACATTGGCGGGCCAGGGGCGCGTATCGCTCCAGATGAACGGTGCCGTGAGGGGTTCGTTGAGGCTGCAGGCGTGCTCAAAGGGCGTGAACGCACGGCCTTCCTCGCCCCGGGGTTCAACGAGGACAATCGATTCAAAGTCGCGTGGTGCGCCGCGATGGTCGTACGCGATCATCTTGAAATCGACCAGCCGCATCGTGAAATCACGGAAGAGGTGCTGCGTGCGCCCGAAGGTCAATTCCAGCCGTCTGCCATCGGGCAGATCAACGCGGCGCGGGGCGTCCTTCTGCATGCCCAGGTATTTCTGGAACGGCAGCCAGACGACCGTGGTCCAGGGCTTCTTGTCCGAGCCCGTCGCGCCGGCCACGATGACCTCGACACCCAGCAGCGCGTGATCGTGCGTGCCGACCTGGCGCTTGTCCTGTTCTTCTTCGGGGATCGGTGCCGGGCGATCGGCGCGGATCGCGTGCGGCCAGCGCTGGTCCACCTTGAGGCTCAGCTTGGGAAAGAACTCGGTGAGCATGCCGGAATCGGGCAGATTGTCTTCCACGCGCAGCTTGCCGCCCCGCAGGCGGACCAGCGCCCTGGTCGCGGGCTTGCCGCTGCGCTCGTATTCATCGAAGTAGACCTGCGCGAGCGCCGCATCGATGTACGCGATACGGATCGCGGGATCGGCGTCGCGCCGGTTCATGCGCCCGTCCGGCTTGGGCGTGTTCATGATGTCCTGATTGAGCTCGGGGAAGCGGTGATAGACGTAGCGGGTGTAACCGTCGCCGCTCGGAGGCGTCACCCGGACGACCGCGACGCTGCTGGTCGCGCCCTTGTGCGATTCGGTCACGATCGGGAAGGGCGGCTCGGGGGTAATCTGCTCGACCGCGAGCTTATACCCTCCCACCGTCACCTGCGAGCCCTGCTCCACGGGAACAACCTTGCGGATGGGCGGCTCGCCCGGTTTCTCCGGCGGAATCTCGATGATCAGAGCGTGCTCGGTGTCGGGCGGCAGCTGAACGGAAAGATCGCGCCAGCGCTGCTCGCTCATGCCCGCGTCTGGCCCGAGCGTGTACTCGATCGCGAGCTCGGAATTGACCGCGGCGCGACGCGCGGGCATCCGCGGCAGAAAGTTAAACGAGAACACCGGCTTGTCGCTTTTCTGGCCCTTCTCGTCGGCCAAGTCGCTGAAGAGCAGCACGGAACGCAGCGGGTTGAACCGGAACCCCTGGCGGATGCTGGTGATCTCTGCGGGATCGACCTGCAGCCAGTCTTCGGTGGCGTCGGCGTAGGCCGCGTAACCCACGACACGGAACTTGATGTCGGGATCGACCGTGGATTTCTCGGGCGGCACGTCCGGCACGGCAAGCGAGAGCGGCCCACGGTCGGTTGCGCGGGCCCACGGTCGGGCGCGGCCGGAAACATGAAGGATCGACTCGCCCCCGAAGGCGCCAAGGTTGTAGTTGTTGTAACGTGGAATGCCCGTCAGCGGCCGCTGCTGCAGACCGTTGGACCCCCACTGGTCGCTGATCTGGTCCACATAGAGCGAGACGCGGGTGGCGTCATAGAACGAATTGACAGCGGGGCCGGGAAGCCGCTCGCCAGTCTTCGATTGATTCGCGAGCAGGAGCGTGTCGCCCTCGCGCTTCAGGCCGTTGTAATAAATGCTGCCCAGGCCGATGAGCACGATGCCGGTGTGAACGGTGAGCACGCCGATGTTCTTGAAGTTGAACTCGATTCGGCGCAGCGTGGCCACCACCATGTTGATGACAAACAGCAGAAGGACGACCCGGAGCGGCCACCAGCCGTAGAACTCGAGCTCGGACATCTCCATGCCCGGCAGCCGCCGGAGCGTGATGGCCTTGTTGGCTTCGATGAACTCGGCGAAGAATCGGACACCGCCCTTGGTCGCCGGGTCGTAGTGCAGCAGGGGCCAGGCAAACTTGGCCCACGCGTATGTCGCGATCAGCACGCCGGCGATAATCGCCAGAACGCTGACAAGAAACCGCGAGGCGGGGCGGGTGAAGAGCAGGCGAGCCGGGAGCAGCAGCACCGCGCAGAGGCCGACCGCCGAGATCAGAAGCGTGGCGCCGTAGAAAAGCTGCGTCAGGCCGAGCACCACGATGCCGACCGGCACGCTCGCCAGCACACCGTAGAGCGCAACAAGCACGAGCAGAATGACGGCAAGCCAAACGGAAGAGAAAGCGCGGAGCAGCGCCTTTGCGGGCCAAGCCCATGCCGGAAAGTACTGGTCATCCCACGCGAGACTGCGTCGCCACTTTGCGCTCATGGAGGCCCTTTGCCGCGCCCCAGCCGCGGCCGGGGAGTTTAGGTTTCCGAGGCTCGCGCCGGTGCGTTTTTTGACGGGATGAAGGTCGGAATCAGCAAAGCAACCCGGGTGAGCAATCGCACCGCAGCACGGCCTCCCACGCATCCCAGGCCGAGCGCCCGGCGAACCCATCGGGAAGCGGCAACGTACACGCGCCCGCCAGAACCGCCCCTTCGCGGAACGCGAATGCGGAAGCCTCGAGCCCCAGTGCCGCGGCACCTCGCAGCGTGAGCATCGCCAGCAACTCACGCGGCGCGGTGTTGTCGCGCCGCGCGAGCAGACGCGCATCGTCCAGCGGCGAGATTCGCTCGACGGGTTTGCCGGGAACACCGGAACTCGGCAGGTTGATGATGGAATCGGTGCCGAGGCAGACGTTTATGCCGCACGACAACAGGTCGCGATAACGATGCGGTCCGAACGCCTCATGCGCCCCGAAATACGCCGATGCACGAGGGCAGTAGGCGACATGGAAAGGTCGCTCGGCGTTCAGTTGCGCCAGCAAGCCGATGTCGGCATCGGAAAGGTCGTTGAGGTGAACCAGCAGCAGCGGCCCCTGCGCCTTCCAAAGGGCGGGCGCAAGGTGAGCGATCGGCGTGCGCCCTTGTCCGAAGACCGCGTCGAGCGAGGCATTCCACAGGCCGAGTGAATCGAGCAACGCACGCTGCGG
>JAFEBN010000093.1 GCA_018242645.1 Planctomycetota bacterium
CGGTTTGCCGGTCGGGCGGCCGTTCTCCAGCGTCACCTTTTTCAGACTTAGCTTTATCCCGGTGCGATCGGCCGCGCACGAATAGGCAACGGTCCGCCCGTCCGGCGACAGTGCGGCATCGCGGGCTCCCTCCGTGCCGTCGATTGCGACCGTTTCGTCTCGGTCCAATCGCCGAACCATCAGGATGCCCGAAGGTTTCGTGCTCTCGGGCGGAAGTTCGGGCAATGCGGTATAGACGAAGAATCTCGAGTCCGGCGCGATCCCAGCGAGGTTGCTGAAGGAAGGCTTGGGATTGATCGTGGCGGAAAGATGAAAAGTCGGTCGGGGCCCGACCGGGGCCTGACCCCTTACCGCGCTGGCGAGCCACCAACCGGCGCCCAACATGACGGCACCTGTGAGCGCCGCCGCGGGCCAAGCCCAACTCTTCGAAGCGGCGCTGTCCCCAACAGCGCTTGACGTCCATTCCTGTCCGGCAAGGATCCGCTCCAGCTCGAGCCTCGCATCGCCGATGTCGTGCAGCCGGCTGCGCCGATCTTTGGCCAGACAAGCCCGCAGAAGTTCGCGGAGCCTGACCGGTGCCCCGGCCGGGAGCAACGTCCAGTCCGGTTCGCGGTGCAGGATGGCACCCAACGAGTCGGTGACGGACTCCCCCGGAAAGGGGCCGACACCGGTCAGCATTTCAAAGAGCACGCAGCCGAAAGAAAAAATGTCGGATCGCTTGTCGACGGGTTTGCCGCGGGCTTGCTCCGGGCTCATGTACCCCGCCGTACCCATAATCGCGCCGGGAATCGTCGGGCTGTTGGCGATGCGCGCGGGGGAAGTGACGGTTGGTGAATCTGCCAGCGCCGGGGCGTTCGCGGTCGAAGGATTGCCGTCGGCGGTGCGGGCAAGACCGAAGTCAAGAACCTTGACCATCCCCTCGCTGGTCACCATCACATTGCCGGGCTTGAGATCGCGGTGGATCACACCTTTCTCGTGCGCAGCTTCCAGCGCTTCGGTTATCTGCTTCGCGATCGAGATGGATTCATCGAGGGGAATCGGCGCGCTGGTTAACCGATCCGCCAGCGTCTCGCCATCGATGAATTCCAGGATCAGGTACCGGTGACCCTCGGCTTCTTCTAAGCCGTATATCGCCCCGATGCCGGGATGATTAAGCGACGCGAGGACCTTGGCTTCACGCTGAAAGCGGGCGAGCCGATCCGGATCCTGCGCAAGATGCGGAGGCAACGCCTTGATCGCCACGGGACGATCGAGCTTCGTATCGACGGCGAGGAACACCTGGCCCATGCCGCCGCGGCCAAGCTCACGCTCAATTTTGAATGGTCCAACCGATCCGGAATTCATGAAGCCGTGAGTGTACCGGTTCTGAGGCCCTGGCTGCGGACAGGAACCGCATCACAAGTACCGGCTGATCAGCGCCAGGAAAGCCAGTGTCAGGACCCCGCCCACGATGAACCACGCGGGGTTTGTCGAGCCCTCCAAACGCAGGAAGCCGCGCTCCGGTGCCGACACGTCGGCGTACGCCTTGACCCTGGCGCCCTTTTCGTAATCCCGAATCTCTTCTTGCGCGCTTTCGCGGCTGGCGAAGCCCTTGACGATGACGGTCGGGTAGAGCAGGTCGCTTTCGTACCGAACGCCGTTCAGCGTGTACGCGAAGCGTACCTCGGGCATGTACGAAGTGGTGCTGTTGTCCCGGAGCAAACGGGTGTCCGTGTCCGCCGATGTGCTCTTCCTGACGGTTGCCGAGAGTATCTCGGCTTCAACTGCTACCGCACTTGCCAACGCCCGCTTCTGCATGAAGAACTCGCGCGTTCCGACCGTGATCAGCATGATGCCGAGCCCGCCGAAGACGAGCACGAAAAGCACGAGCATGACGTAGTCCATAAAGGAGCGTTTTCTCCGCGGCTGTTGGCGCGTCTCGACAGCTTTCACGCCGGACTCTCCGGTCGATATCCCAGGACCCCTTCGATCTCCGCTCGATCTTCGTCCATCCCGCTCGAGTAACGGTCGGCTTCCTCCTGCGTGTGCGGTTCCGGATAGGTGCTCAGTCGATGCTGAAGCGCCCGCCGGTACAACTCAAGCGCCCGCGGCTTGGCCGGTCTGGCTTTGCCATCCTTGCGTACCTGCTCGCGCAGCGCTTCCAGAAATAGCTCGGAAAGCGCGGCACGCCCTTGCCCGCTGTCGTCAGCGACCAGCACCGTTTGCGCCGCCTCTTCAAACCGATCCGCGGCGATCATCGGCCTTGCCCGTTGGATCGCTTCTTCGCGTGCTTGCGCAAGCTTCCGAGCGAACACCTCCGCCTCGTTCTCAGGCGGGGGCATCTCGGCTTGGCGGTCGATGATCTCGATGTCGTACTTGGCGCCGCTGTCGTCCAGGTTGATGGTCGGCCCTTTGTGGCGAAGCAGTTCGAGCGAGAAAATGCATGCCTCCAGCGTGCTCATATAGCTCGGCTCCACCTCCCGCGTGCAGAGCGCTTGCGCCAGCAGCAGCCGACCGCCATCCTCAATCGCGACGAAACTCAGGACCAGTTCGCGGTTCTTCTGGCGGCAGAGACCCGTCGCCAGAATCGCGGGATGGTTTTTGTGGAGGCCGCCCACGTACGCCGGTCCGATGCTCAGCAGCGTGATCCCGAAGTCCGGGCACATCGCCACAAACTGGTCGCGCACCGTTCCATCCCCGACGCGGCCACACCCCACCACCGTGATGGTTGCATACTCGCTCGCCGATGAAAGCTCGAGCAAACGCACCCACCCCCGCGCACGCGCGATGCCGCAGTTTAACTCGGGCAACTCCGCTTCGACAAACCCTGCCGGCAGCTTCATGGTGAAGTCGAGGTCGGCCGGTCGATCCCGAAATGTCGAACGTGAAAGAGACATCAGGAACGCTCAGCTCACCACTCGATCTTCACGAGAATGACAATCAGCACGATCACCACCGCCAGCGGCGAAATGCCGACGATCGCCGCGGGCCAGGGCTTGTGCTTGACCGCGAGGACAATGGTCGCCGCGAGCACGACGAGTTGCAGCAGAACCAGGCTCCACATCATCCACTTGCCCTGCTGCACTTGGGCGGGCTTCGCGTTTGCCAGACCGGCCATGAGCAGCACAAGCATGCTCAGTGTGCTGATTCCTCCGATGATCGACGCCGCAACCGCGGCCAGGGTCTGCATCATGACAGCAACCTTCACCCTCCCTCTCCAAGCACCAGCGTAACCACATCCCGCGCGAGGTAACGCTCGGTCTCCGGCATCCACTGCCGCGACTCGACTATGAAACCGGCTTTCTCCAGCACCCGCAGCGAAGGACGGTTTTCGGCCGCCGCCGACGCAAAGAGCGGTCTGGCAGAAAACTCGTTGAGCATCAGTTGAAGTGCTGCCGACGCGATCCCTCGTCCCCAATGTTCACGTCCGATCCAATATCCGATGTTCGGCCTCCCCTCATGAGGCCAGACGTTTATGGCTCCGGCGAGCACGCCGTCTACCAGAATCGCCCGCGGCGTCACCCCGGTCGAGGAACCGCTCGGGTCTGCGAGAATCTCGTCCCACCGGGCCCGGAAGACTTCCCATGTTCGTGGTTTGGTGCCGGCCAACTGATTTGCCATCGCGTCGCATTCAAAGGTGTGCAGAAGCCGGATGTCCGAAGAGACTGTTGGCCGAAGGCGGATTGACGCGCGGTTCACGGTGGGCACCTCTCCATCCTAGAAGATTCGGGTTTCAGTGCGACATCCGGGCCATGAGCGGCTGGTAAATGAACACCGCCCGCGGATGCCGCGGGCGGTGACGTGGGCGACGGTCCGAGCGTTACAGGCAGAGCAGTTCGTTGTACGCCATCACGAATACCTGGAAGTCGAGATCGTCCACCAGGCCGTCGAAGTTGAAGTCGGCGGGGCAGCCGGCGGGCATGTCCAGGGTGTTGCAGTCGAGGGTGTCGTAAGCGATGACGAAGATCTGGAAGTCGTCGTCGTTGACGACGCCGTCCTTGTTGAGATCGGCGAGGCAGCGCGAGGGCGGGGTGTAGGCGAAGCGAATGATGGGCGGAGCGGCGAAGGGTCCGAGCACGGCGGCGTCGGCGTTGCTGTCGTCCTTGCGCATCGTGGCCAGCGGGCTGCTGTTCATCGCGGCGACATCGAAGCCGCTGAGCGGGTTGAGGGGTGATTCGCTGCGGATGGTGACACACAGGTCGCTGCCGCGGTAGAGGAAGGCCTGGGGGAAGTCGATGTAGAAGTCGAACTCGTCGGCGTCGTTGGTGGGCAGGATGGGACTGTCCTTGAACGCGCCGGCGGGGAGCGTGAGCGGGCCGGTGCGGGCGTCGATGCGGTCGGCGCCCTCGTTGCTCGCAACGGTGGTGCTCATGGTGCTGGGCGTATTGGCCGCGGTGCTGAGCGCGACATCGAAGCGCGGCAAGAGGGTGTTGGAGGCGGGGTAGCTGGCGGCGGTCTGGGTGACGCGGTTGCGGAACGACATGCCGGTGATCTTGGCGCCGGGCGGGATGTCGTTGAGCGATGCGGCGGAGTAAATCATCTGGTTGGTGCGGTTGCTGTCGAAGATGCGGCGGCCTGTAGTTTCGCTGCCGCTGGTGACGCCGGAGGCGATGTAGCCGAGCTTGATGGCGGGGCCGGCGCTGAAGGCACCGGCGACCGCGGCGCTGTCGGCCGTGGTGACAGTTCGGACCGCGGAGGAGTTCAGATCGCCGGTGAAGTTGGGGAGCGAGGCGCCGGGCAGGCCCTTGGTGCGGACGGTGATGCAGAGCCCGCCGCCGGTGTAGGCGAAGCCGCGCTGGAACTCGATCGCGGGGCCGTAGGGCTGCGCGCCGGCGCCGCTGGGATAGGAGTTGGCCTTCACACCCATCGGGCCGTCGCGGACTTGGAGCTTGTCGGCGCCCTCGTTGGTGGCGAAGGTGGTGCTCATGGTGCCGGGTGTGCGGGCGGCGGTGCTGAGCCAGATGTCGTAGTCGAGGGTGGCGAGGTCGCTGTCGGGCCATGCGGATCCCGCGCCCGCGGCGCGCCGCAGCGCGAAGGAGTTGATGACCGAGCCGACGGGGATGTGGCGCAGCTCATCTTCGTGGATGAGGACCTGGTAGGTCGCGTCGGTCGCGGTGAGGATCTGGGAGGTGAGCGAGTTGCCGTCGGTCAGGGCGCGGTCGTTGGGCGCGATGACGGCGGCGTCGGCGCTAAAGCGGTAGATGGGCGGCGTCATCTGGGAAACCAGGACCACGGCCCCCTCGCTGCCGGACCACGCGGACTGACTCAGCGACGCCCACTGGCGATCGGTGCGCAGGTCCTCGACTTGTCCGTGGCCGGAGTGGCGGTTGAGCATGAAGAGCGGCCCGCCGCGGTACTCGTAGGGATGCTGGAAAGGAACGACGAACGAGAACGGCGCGGGAGTGCCCAGGATGCCGCCGTTGACATCGGGGAGCAGGGCGAGAGCGGGGATCTGGAGCGGACCGTCGTAGACGTCCACCGCGTCGGCGCCGACGTTGCTGGCGATGTCGCTGAGCATGCCGCCGACGGGCACGGTCGAGTGCGAGAGCTGGAGATACCAGGACCCGAAGTTCTTGGCGACGGTCGGCCAGGGGCTGTTCTCGGGGACGGTGGCCGATTCGTCGTTGCGGAGCGACATCCCGGTGAGCGACGTTCCTGGTCCGAAGGAATCGAGCTCGCCGGGGGCGAAGATGGTGGCGATGGTTCGAGGGTTCTTGTCGAAGACTGTGGTGTAGGTGCCGGTTTCGCCGTCGGCGGTGGCGAGTTCCTCGCCGATGAACATCTTGTTGACGCCGTCGGAGGCGTGCGCGGTGTCGCGGACGAAGCCGATGCGGACGACGGGGGCGCTGTTGATGCCGATGCCGTTGAGCGCGAGCTGGCCGTTGGCGAAGACGAAGCCGACGCCGGGTGCGGCATGGGCGTCGAGCACGGGGGAGGTGCCGCCGACTTGGCCGCTGTGGCGGAGGGTGATCGCGAGCCCGCCGCCGGTGTAATAGAACGGAGTGGTGAAGGTGATGGCGGGGCCGAACGATTCGGCGTTGGGAGCGGCGGCGGAAGCGGAGAAGGCGCCGGGGAGCGGTGCGAGCAGGCCGTCGCGCACCTTCACGTCGGTGCCGGGCACGACGTTGTTGGCGAAGGTGGCGCTGAGGCCCGAGGCGAAGTTGGCGGCCTTGCCGAGGCGGATCTCGTAGTCGGAGAACGAGGTGGCGGCGCCGGGCCACGCCGCGCCGGCCGAGGCGTCGAGCCGGAAGGCGATGGAGGTGATGACGCAGCCGACGGGGATCTGGTCGAGCACGCTGCGATCGAGGATGATCTGGCAGGTGCCGGCGCCGGTGTTGAACGGCGAGTTGCTCGAGCTGCCGCCGTCGGCGGTGTTGATTCCGGCGTCGGGCGCGACGCCGGTTTCGGCGGTCTGGGCGAGTACGCGTGCGGACGGGATGGCGGCGCAGGCGCCCGCCAGCAGCGCGAGCTGCAGAGCGTTTCGAGAGAGCATGGGAGATTCCTTTATGTGCTGGACCGCCTCGGCACCGACAGGTACGAGACGGCCGGCCCCCGTTACCACGCGGACGGCAGCGTCAAAACGCGCCAACCATCCGCGTTTTCTAGAAAAACACACGGGGAACCTGCCGCCCCAGGATGAAAACCGCCATCGCCACGAGAAGCAGAGCGAACACGCGTTTCAGTGCGGCCTGCGGGATTTTTCCTGCGAGGGCGTTTCCGAGAAGATTTCCTAAAATCCCGACCGCCGAAAAAATCACGACAAGCCGCCAGTCGATTGCTGGTACCGCACCGCCCGGGACCGCGTGCAAATGAAGCGTGGTCGTGTACTTTGCAAAGCCAACAGAAGAGTTCACCGTGATGATGGCAAGACTGGTTCCGATCGCGGTCGTCATCGGCAGCTGCCGGAGCAGCACAAGCACGGGCACGATGAGGAATCCCCCGCCCACCCCAACCAGCCCCGTAACCATCCCGAGCGCGACGCCCTGCAGCGCGATCGTGAGCAAAGCCCTCGGCGTCATGCCTCGCTCTTGCGAACCCTCGCGAGCGCGACGCACGTCTTCGGCGTTGCCGCTCCGGAACATGAGCGTCGCCGCCCCCATCATCAGCAAGGCGAGCATGAGGAGTTGGAAAGCGCCGGACAGCCATGTGGCTAAGTGCGCGCCGAGGTACGTACCGACCATTCCCGGAAATGCGAGAAGAGCGGCGCTCCGAAAATCAACACGCCCTTGAAACGCGGATCGCAGCACGCCGGCCGCGGAGATCGCGCCGACGATCGCGAGCGACTCGGCGATCGCGATTTTCTCATCATGACCAACCAGGTAGACCAGAATCGGAACCGTCAGTATGGCCCCGCCGGAACCGAGCAGCCCCAGCGAAAGACCGACCGCCGCGGCTCCAAACCACGCCCAGATCACGCTGCTTGTTCCCGTTGCTTCATGCGGAATTCGCCGGGCAACTTACTTCGTCGGCTGCGCCCGGGGCAGTTCCCAAGCCAGCATGCCGCCCGCGAGGTTGGTGCACGTGAACCCGTGCCGCTCCAGGAGCGAACATGCCCGCGCCGACCGAGCGCCGCTGCGGCAATTCACGAGGATCGGTCGGTCTTTCGGCACCTCGGCGAGCCGGGAGAGCAGACGCGTGTGGGCGATATTGATGGCACCGGGGATATGTCCCTCTTTGAACTCCGCGAGCCGCCGCACGTCGAGCACGAAAGGCTTCACCGCATCCAGCATCACCCGCGCCTCGTCCACGGATTTCTCATCCGTCGAAGTCATCTTCCCGCCGGCCCGCTGATACGCGACCATCTCCGCGCTGTCGAACCATCCCGCGAATACATCGAGTCCGATACGGATGAGGTCGCGAACCGCTTCGTCAACCCGGCCGGGTTCGGTGATCAGTACGATCGGCTCGGCTTCACCGATCAGCGAGCCCGCATCGGTGTTGAACGTGTTATTCAGGGGCAGATGGAGCGAACCGGGAATATGCCCGCCCCTGAACGCCGCCCAGGGCCGCGTATCGATGATCGCACTCTTTCCACCGTCTATCGCCTTTAATTCTTCAATGCTCAATCGCTTCGGCTGGGGCACCGCTCCCAGCACCTTCGGCCCCGATTTATTGTCGCGCTTCATCCGCGCGAAATAGAGGGGCGGCTCCGGCTGCGCGTCCAAGATGAAGTCCACAAATCCCTGTTCGCTCTTGGCCGCCTGCACCGACGCATTGAACATTTTCTCGTAACCGACCGTGCTCGTGGGCACAGCGCCCAGCGCCTTTCCGCACGCACTTCCCGCCCCGTGCGCGGGCCATACCTGCAGATAGTCGGGCCACTCCATGAACTTCTTCACGGTGCCGTACAAACGGTGGGCCGATGGCGCCGCCTGTCCCCGAAAGCCCGCGGCCGATTCCAGCAGATCCGGCCTCCCCAGATCCCCGACAAACACGAAGTCGCCCGTGGCGACGCCCATCGGCTTGTCCGCGCCGCCCCCCCGATCCGTGACCTGAAAGCACAGGTGCTCCGGGGTGTGCCCCGGCGTGTGCAACGCCTTCAATTCAATGTTGCCCACCATAAACGTATCGCCGTCTTTGAGCAGGCGATAGCTGTATTTTCCTCCGCCCGATTTCTTCTCAAGCCACTGGTACTTCCAGTCCGCATCGCCCTCGTCTGACACGTAGACCTTGGCGCCCTTTTCTGCAAGCTCCCTTCCGCCGGAAACAAAGTCGGCGTGGATATGCGTCTCCGCGACTGCCACGATCCGCAAACCGTTCGCGGCGGCGAGCTTCTCGTATCGGTCCACATCACGCTCGGGATCGATCACGATCGCCTCGCCCGTGCGCTGGCAGCCGATGAGATACGCCGCCTCGGCAAGCTTGTCGTCGTACACCATGCGGAGAAACATGCAATCCTCCTGAACGGTTGGTCGGCCCGGCGACCGCATTCCGGGGCCGGGGTCGCTACTTGGAGGGCGCGGAAAGCCTCGGGGTTCCCGAAGTCGAGATCACAACCTCTCAGGCACGACGGGCCCGCCCACTCAACTTCACGCTCTCGACCACCCGATTCGCCTCGTCGACGATCTCGATGGCGTCCACCTGAAACGCGCCCAACTCAGGAATCCCGGAGATATCCGCCCAGGCTTCCTCAAGCCTTCCGCCCTGCGATGGATGCAGTACCGTCACGTGCAGCCCGAACCGCGCGCGGGGTCTCGACGGCTGCCGCAGAGCTCTATTGCGAAACGCGGCCACCGAGGCCTGCGGATCCGTCACGCTCAGATATGCGCCACAATCCGGCGCATTGAAGCGAGCTGCGACGCCCATTTGCAATTGAAACGGCTGCACCGACCCAGCCGCTTCGATTACTCGGTCCCGCAAGAGTTCCGCGCTCGCAAGCTCGTCCTGATAGATGATCGTGAGGTGTGCAGGATTGCCGATCGCTTTTTCGGGGTTCCATCGCAGACGCACCTCCTCGACCGGCTCACGCCGATCGGCAGGCAAGGTGATTCGGGCTTGCAGGTGCGCCACGGAACGATTCGTAGGCCTGACGAACCTGCTTGCTCTCCGCATCTTGACACCCCTCGAACCATCTGTTAGTATTCACTAACTGACAGTACGCCTACCGAGGGAGCCAAATGAAATCTGCATGGAGTCGATTGCGTTTCCCCTGCCTCATCGTGCTCGCGGCCGCCGGGGCCGGCGCTTGCTCCCAGAGTC
>JAFEBN010000094.1 GCA_018242645.1 Planctomycetota bacterium
ATCTCGGCGGGGAGCATTTCGATTTCGTCCGGGCGAGATGCACGGTCGAGATGCTGCGTGCGAAGGCCTCGGAGCCCCCGGAGTCGATGCTCCATCGACGCTTCAATCCCCGCGCTCCCCACTCGATCGCGCTCGCGATATTCGCCTCGATCCACGCCGGCGGTCAGCACGCGTGCGGCAAACGCCGGGTCATTCGCGATCTGGATCTTGCGGCGTTCCTGGTCTTCCTGGAACACGCGCCCGCGCATCCAGCCCAGGATGTGGCCGCCGACGCCTTCGACGGGAATCTGAACGGTCGAGTCCGAACGCATGGGCAGCGGGAATCGCGATCGATCCAGCGTGACCGTGAGCGTGTCAAGCGGATAGGAGCGATCGCCGGTATCGATCACGCGCACGCCCGGCAGCCGTGCGACCATGAGCTTGTCCGGATCGGCATC
Organism: Planctomycetota bacterium; assembly: GCA_018242645.1. Taxonomy (GTDB): domain Bacteria; phylum Planctomycetota; class Phycisphaerae; order Phycisphaerales; family UBA1924; genus JAFEBO01. The sequence continues at coordinate 438 of JAFEBN010000094.1, forward strand.
CGCGCCGAGGAGGTCGGAGGCGCCGGCCAGTTCGACGGTGTCGTCGGAGAGAAGCTGCAATTCAAAGGCGACGCTGTCGCTCACGCGCTTCAGGACCGAGACGGCCCGCTGCTGCTCCGCGATGGGTCGCGACGCGGCGGATTCGATCTTGTTCACCTCGTCCTTGCTCAGCGGGCGATCCTGCGCGCCCTGCTCGCCCCCGAGCGCTTCGCGGATGAGATCCTGGCGGCGCCGGTCCCGGATGGCGTCGTACAACTGGTCTACTTCGCGGACGGCCCCTTGAGCCAGCGTGTCCAGCTTGCTGCGCTCAACCGCCGCCGTGCGGGCCACGAGCGCAAGCCCAGTTTGCACGCGAGCGTCGAGCAGTTCGGTCAGCTTCTCGGTGAGGGCCTTCCGCTGGCCGGGCTTGAGCTCGTTCCACTGCGCACGGTTGCTCTTCGCCAGCTCCTCCGCTTTTTTGGCGGCCCACGTGCCCTTGAGCACGTCGTAATCGATGGCGACGTCGTAACTCGGGCGGTCTTGCGCGAGGATGCGTCCCTTGCGGTCCACAATGTTGCCGCGCACCGACGGCGTCCACTGGCGGGTGATCAGCCGGGCTTCGGCGGCACGACGGAGCTCTTCATGACGTGTGGTTGTGAGCCGCGCGGTCTGGACCAAGGGAAGAGCCAAGCCCGCGACGGTCAGGCCCATGATGAGCAGGAGCCGCCGGTGGAACATCCGTGGGATGAAGTTCGAGATGCTCACGTCGCTTGGGCCTCGCTCTATACGGTGCGGCGCGATCGTAAGGATCGACCAGAATTGCCGTCGGACAAGAAGAACGGACGGGCTGATCCAAGAGGCAGCCGACGGCCAGGAATCAGGAGGACCACCGACAAAAGGCCACCGCGGCCAGCCACTCAGACTGCGCGGCAGCACCCCGCTTCGTGGTCGTTTACGAGCCCCACGGCTTGCATGTAGGCGTACATGATGGTGGAACCGACGAAGGTCATCCCTCGCTTCTTGAGGTCCTTGGAAAGGGTGTCGGATTCGGGCGAGGTGGCTCGAAAGTCCCTGGGGCCCTGCGGCCGCCGGATCTGCGGCTCGCCTCCGACGAAGGTCCAGAGGTATGTTGCGAAAGAACCAAACTCCTTCTGGATCGCGAGGAATGCCCTGGCGTTCTGGCGGGCGCCGAAGACTTTGAGCCTGTTGCGGATGATGTCGCCCTGTTTGAGCACCGCCCGAAGTTCGGCATCGGTCATTTTCGCGACCTTGCGCGGGTCGAAACGTTTGAAGGCCTTGCGGTAGCCCTCACGACGCTTGAGGATCGTGTACCAGCTCAGGCCCGCTTGGGCGCCCTCGAGGATGAGCATCTCGAAAAGCAAGCGGTCGTCGCGCACCGGCACGCCCCATTCGGTGTCGTGATAGGCGATGTAGTCGGGCTTCTCGGCGGGAACCCAGCGGCAGCGGCGTTTGGTGGGCATGAGAGGGGCAGCGGGCAAGAGAAGAGGAGAGGAAGAGGAGACGAAGACGGGAAAACGGAAAACTATGCGCACGTTCACAAAGAAAAAAGCCCCGGGGATTGCCGGAGCTTCGGGAGTATCAAGATCTCGACGTCCGTGCTGCTTACTTGCACGCGGCCTTGAGCGCCTCGACCTTGTCGGTCTTTTCCCAGGTGAAGGTCTCGTACTTCTTGCCCTTGTAGTTGATCGATCCCGGGGCGCGGCCGAAGTGGCCGTGGCGGGCGGTGGGGGAGAAGATCGGCGTGCGGAGGTTCAGGGTCTCGATGATCTTCTTGGGCGTCAGGCCGAACGTGGCGCGGACGGCCTTGCTGATCTTCTCCTCATCGACCTTGTTGGTGCCGAAGCAGTCGACGTAGACGCTGGTGGGTTCCGCCACGCCGATGGCGTAGCTAAGCTGGATTTCGCAGCGGTCGGCCAAGCCCGCGGCCACGATGTTCTTCGCGATGTATCGGGCCATGTAGGCGGCCGAACGATCGACCTTGGTCGGATCCTTGCCGGAGAAAGCGCCGCCGCCGTGCCGGCCCATGCCGCCGTAGGTGTCGACGATGATCTTGCGGCCGGTGAGGCCGGTGTCGCCGTGCGGGCCGCCGATTTCGAAGCGGCCGGTCGGGTTGACGTGGATCGTGATCGCCGGGTTCCACCACTGACCCAGCACGGGCTTGATCACGTGCTCGATGATCTGCTTCTTCAGATCTTCCTGGCGGTCGTTCCACTGGGGATCGTGCTGCGTCGAAAGAACGACGGTGTCGATGCGGACGGGCTTGTTGTCCTGGTATTCGACCGTCACCTGGCTCTTGGCATCGGGACGCAGGCCGGGGATCTTGCCCGAGCGGCGGACTTCGGCCTGGCGCTCGACGAGCTGGTGGCTGAGTTGGATGGGCAGCGGCATCAGCTCCGGCGTGTCCTTGCAGGCAAAGCCGAACATCATGCCCTGGTCGCCCGCGCCTTCGCGGTTGACACCCATGGCGATGTCGTTGGACTGCTTGTTGATCGCGACCATCACGCCCGCCGAGTCGGCGTCGAAGCGCATGTCGCCGGAGGTATAGCCGATGTCGCGGATCGTCTCGCGGACCAGGTCCGGGATGCTCACGTAGGTGTTGGTCGTGATCTCGCCCGCGACCACCACCAGGCCCGTGCAGCACAGCGTTTCGCACGCGACGCGCGAATACGGATCGTCGGCGATCATCGCGTCAAGAACCGAGTCGGAAATCTGGTCGGCCACTTTGTCGGGGTGACCCATCGAGACGGATTCCGAGGTGAAAAGCTGCGTGCGGGCCATAAGCCATGCTCTCCAAAGGCGGGATTGATTTCAGACTGTCGCCGCGGCGGACAGACAGCCCCGTTCCATCGGATAGGAACAGGGGCACAGGATAGGCGCGCGGCCGCCAAATCCTCTATCCGTCTATCCGGATAGGCGGATGGAAGCTGCTTTTCCGCTCCAGGAACAAGCAGGGAGGCGTTTGGCCTCCATGCGAAAAGGATCCTGGAATTCCATGTAGATAGCGGTTCAGCGCCGCTTGCGCCGGGCCAGCAGGCCGGCCACGCCGAACGCGGCCAGAGTCGCCGGTGCCGGCACGATCTCATACTTCGTGTCGTAGCCGCCGACATTGTCGTCGTAGTAGCCCGCCAAAGCGTTGAAGCCGTACGCATCGGCAATGCCCAGAACAAGCAGCGCGGCACCATCCGGCACGGCGAAATTCTGTACAGCGCCGGCGCCCGTTCCCGTCAGTCCGTCACCGATGAAGAAGACCTGCCGCAGACCCGGCGCGTAGTCCGTCGCGGCGTAGCTGGCGAGATCGGGGTACGCGATCGAACCGGGGGCGCCGAGTCCGGAGATGTCGCCGGCCTCAAGAAAAACGCCCACGAGCTGTCCACTGAGGGGGCCGTTGTACCCCGAGATCGGACCGACCGACGGAATATTGGTATTGCTAGAAAACAAGCCGCCGTCAGGGCCGTTGACCAAGCTGCCACCCCAGCCGGCCATGCCGCCGGCGGAGAAACGAGCGATGCGGCCAATTCCGGCATTCAGCGAGATCACGGGAGCCGCGATGCCGCCGCCACCCCCGCCCGGCGCGGGCGTCGAAAGGCCGTAGCCGAACACGTTCGATTTGGCGTCGACAAAGAGGCCTCCGCTCTGCGCTTGTGCGCCAAACGACACCAACAAGAACCCCGCGGCCCCGCACGCTCCCCGATACATCTTGGCCATGAAACAAATCTCCTGTCCCCGCGGATCTGTTCGCCGCCGGGTTGCTCAATCTTGACTCACAAATAGCGGTTGTGCCAAGAACTCGCCGCCGCGGCGAACCAAGAAGCCTTGCCAAACACTAAAATGAATCGGGTTTCAGTTACATGAACTCGGGTTGGCGCACGTCGGTCCCGCGATCGGATTTCTGCATGATGATGCCGGCATGGGTGGCTTGGCTGTCGGGTGCACTGCTCGCCGGAGCCGGGTCGTTTCTCGTGTTCTCTGGGCTGCTGGCCGATCGCCTGGCGTTTACAGGCAAGCGTCGTCGCTGCCCCCGCTGCGCTTTCGACATGGCTTCGACAGCGGGGCTTCGCTGCACCGAGTGCGGCCATCAGGCCTCGCGCGAGGAGCTCCTGACCCGGCCATTCATCAGGTGGCGCCAAGTCTTCTTGGGATTGTTGTTGCTGGGAACGGGTACGGCGTTTCACGCCTTTGCCGCGGGATCCATCTTCGGTTGGCGGCAGGTCGCGCCGACGAGCCTGCTGGTGCGCTGTGCGCCGCTGATCGGGCGCGAGGCGGCGCTGCGAGCGCTCTGCCCGCCAAACCCCTTTCCTTTGCAGGCGTACGAAGCCCGGCGGTATTCACCCGCGACGTTGGCCAAAGCGGAGAACATCGCGATCGAGATCTTTGAGGATCCGCACGCATCGGTCAGCGAACTCGTTGCCGCAGGCGACACAATCCGATGGATGGGAGAGGTTCTCCGACAACCGGGGCGTCTGGCCAAGGTGCTGGCGTCGCGGGGCAATCACGAAATGATCCCTTTGCTGGCGTGGAACTCGGCCTTCTACGCCGCCCTGCTCTGTCCGGAGGTTGAATTACCTCGGGAAGATGTTCTTCGCACGCTGGCGAAGCTGGGCACAAATGGCCAGGATTTAGCGGTCGGTATGTTGAGCCGCGGCTTGGCTCCGCAGTGGGCCGAACTGGTGCCCGATCTTTTTTCTCAAGGCCTGTTTTCCGGGGTGACGTTCGACGAGATTGAGTACGTCCACCCCGAAGTAAAAGCGCGATTACTCAAGCGATGCCGCGAGATCTATTTCGCGGGAGACGACACCGCGAAGATCAACATTTCGCGTTTCCTGTGGACGAACGGACGGTACGTTCCCGCGGGAAACAAAGATGTCGAAATGCTCGCACGCGACCAGATCACGCGATACGCCTGCGGCGAGCGCAGCGATCTTCTTTCCGACCATTCCTTCATTTTGTGGCAGGCGAGTGAGATGCTCAGCGGCCTGATTCCCGAGATTGCGGGAATGCTCTCGAATCCGTGGTCCACGCCGCGCACACGGGCTTCAGAAATCTTGCGCACCGTCAAGCTCGACAGCGACCGCACCGCCAAATTGATCGATGCACTTGCGGAGGTGATCGCGACCGGGAGCGACGAGGGCCGGCTCGAAGCAATGAACATCCTCACGCGGCGCAGACTTGATACGAACGACTTGGTCCAGCTGGCCGTGCTCAACTCCATCGCGCACATCCGAATCCCACGGGCGCTCCACGCCGCGATGCCGCTGCTGGTCGATACGACCGACAACAAAGACGGCACGGTCGACGTCGCGCGCGTGCGTGTCTCGGCCCCTGCACTGCGGCAGGCATTGTGCGTGCATCTGACGAACGACAGCCCCTGCGGACCCGTGGCGGCCCGCTGGCTTGCGATCCTGCCGGCAGCCGACGCAGAGTTGCTCAATCAGCTCACGGCTGTGGCGAATGATCCGGTGAAGTCGCCTGCGCTGCGTGCGGCCGCACGCGATGCCATCCTGCACATACAAGATCGAGCCGTCGCGGCAGAGTCGCCGCCCCTCGAACAAAGGTCCGAATGACAAGCGCCGCATGGATTTACTGGATTGTCGGAGCCGTTCTTGGCGGCATTGGCTTCTATCTCGTCACGTGGGCGCTGCTCTCCGACTGGCTCGCGGGCCATCGCAAACATCGCCGCTGCGCGAAGTGCTGGTACGACATGACAGCGGTGGTGGGGCTCAAGTGCCCGGAGTGCGGGCGCGAGGTGAAGAGTGAGAAGGGGTTGCACAAGTCGAGGAGGCGGTGGAAGTCCGCCACGCTTGGAATCGTGGCCGCGATCGCAGGACTCGTACTGAATCTGGCCACGCTCGGGCAATTGCGCGGCTGGATGTACGTGCTGCCGAACTGGGCCCAGATTCGGTTGATCGATGTCATCGGTCCGCAACCCGTCCTCTTTTCGCTCGGCCGAAAGAAGGTCAAGGGAAGTGAACTCTCAGACGCCGCGTTTCAGTCGATCGAGCACAGAGTCGTCGAGTGTCTGGAAGACCCGTCGCGGCACATGTACGAGAAACAGGTTCTGTTGGACTGCTTTTACATGCTCGGGCGCGACCCGTCCGGTCGAGTTCGATTCGGAACGGCGGCGGTTGATTATGTCTTGTCGAGTCCGAACCTCGACATTCCGGATACGCCCGCCATCGCGTGGAGCCTGAACCTTCAAGGTCCTTCGTACGTCGCCGAGCAGGCGTTGAAGCAGCTCGGCCCGCAACGTGACAGCCGCCTGCTCGGTCGATTGTTCCGGGCGATGATCAAGGGACCAATGGACGACGAGCGTGTCCGCGCGATCGCGGACGTCTCGCAACGCATGCCGTCACGCATGGGTTTCGGTGACATCGATCCCATCATGAACGCTCATGCGGACGTGTTCTTTGGTCGCATCCTTGAGAACCTCCGCCAAGCGCAGGGTGAAGACGTGTTCAACGTCCTGTCTCCCATGTACATGCTGCTTCGTTCCTCCACCACGCCGTCAACGGCACGCGACGAGATCGTGAAGACGGCGGCGGAGCTGCTCGGAAGTGCCGACCCCAAACTCCGCTCGGTGTGCCGCGATGTGACCGATCCGATGTTCGGCGAGAAAATCCTCCCGGCGCTGCCCGCTCTGGTCTCTCATCTCTCCAGCCAAGTCGGCGAGACCCGCACTTGGGCCAAGCGCGTCCTGACGCGACTCCAACTCAGCGAAGGCTCCAACAAGGTTCTTTTGCAATTGCTCGCCAGCCGCTTCTGCGAGCAGGACCCTCAAGGGCGGATCGACGCGATCGAGGTCTTTCGCGCCAGAGTCCCGACGCCACTCACGCCGCTCCGCGCCAATGTCTTTGCGTGCCTCGACACGATCGATGAAGCCGCCGCGCTCGACGCCGCACTCGCGGCGTTTTTCCCCGACGAAGCCACCGGGATCATTTGGCAACCTCAAAGCCCGGGCCCGGCGAACCCGGAGTTGCGAGCGCTCCTGGCCCGCATGCTGCAACACCCCGGAGCCCGCACCGCCGCCGCGGCCCGTTGGCTCGGCGAACACGGCGACGCCATGACGGAGCTTCGCACGCAACTGACCGCCGTCGCGAGCGACACTTCACGCTCACCCGCCGACCGCGCCGCCGCCCGCGACGCCCTCCTCCACATCCGCGACCGCACCAACACAAGCATCGATTCCTTGACCCCGCTTGAACTTGTGGCACCCAAATGACCTCGCTCCCACTCGCACGTTTTCATGCTTCCGTGCGTTCGTCTGTTCCGCCGACGCACCGAAGGACCATGTTGTCGTCTGCCTTGACGAGCCCCGAGCGTTAGCGAGTGGGGCATTTCTCCGAACGCAAAGGCACCCGCTCGCTCACGCTCGGGGCTCGTTTCGAGAGATTGCGATCGCCCGTCCTCTGCCGCGTTGCCGCGGCGTCACTCGTCCGCTCCGTCCTTCCCTCTCCCCCGATACCCTGCCCCCATGCCCGCCGACTCCTCCAACGGCTCGCGCCGCAACGGTCTCACCTACGCCTCCGCCGGCGTCGACATCAATGAGAAGGACTCGTTCACCGAGTCGCTCGAGTCCACCATGCGCCGCACCTTCGGGCCGCGGGTGATTCCGAACCCCGGCGGCTTCGCGGGGCTCTTCCGGCTCGATTACAAGAAGGGCCTCTTCAGCCGCAACTACAAGGACCCGGTGCTGGTCGCCTGCTGCGACGGCGTGGGTACCAAGGTCAAACTCGCCGCCGAGATGGGTGTGTACAACACCGTCGGCATCGACCTGGTCGCGATGAACGTGAACGACCTGATCGTGCAGGGCGCCGAGCCGTTGATCTTCCTGGATTACATCGCCGTGCCGACGGTGGACAAGAAGATGCTCGCCGCGTTGGTGGAGGGCGTTGCCGAGGGCTGCAAGCAATCCGGCTGCGCGCTCCTGGGCGGCGAGACCGCGAACATGCCCGATGTGTACGCCGCGGGAGATTTCGATCTCGCCGGCTTCTGCGTCGGCGTGGTCGAACTCAAGCGCGCGATCAACCCGACCCGCGTCAAGCCCGGCGACGTCGTCCTGGGCCTCGCTTCCGCCGGCATCCACAGCAACGGCTACTCGCTGGTGCGGAAGGTCGTGAAGCACTCGGGGTTGGATCTGGGGAAGGTGTACGAGGAGCTGCTGCCGCCCGCGAAAAGCTCAAAGCAGCAAAGCTCAAAGCAGCAAAGCTCAAAGCAGCAAATCGGAAAGAAGAGCAGGCGGAGCAAGGACGCGGGCGCAGCAGCCAAGACCCTCGGCGAAGTCCTGCTCACGCCCACCCGCATCTACGCGGGCAACATCGTCAAGCTCCAACGCAACTACCGCGTCAAGAACGTCATCAGCGGCATGGCCCACATCACCGGCAGCGGCCTGGCCGACAACCTCGTCCGCTCGATCCCCAAGGGCTGCGACGCCGTGATTGATCGCTCCTCCTGGCCCGTGCCGCCGGTCTTCACGTTCCTGCAGCAGCACGGCAACATCGACGACGAAGAGATGAAGCGGGTCTTCAACTTGGGGATTGGCTACTGCGTGATCGTGCGCAAGGCGTTCGCGGAGAGCATCAAGGAACAGCTTGAGAAGCTGGGCGAGAAAGTCTTTGTGATCGGCGAGATCGTGAAGGGCAAGGGAGTGGTGCGGGAGCGCGCCTGAGCGCGACTTGCATGCAGGCAAACGGGACACGCCCACCGTGTCCGCGACGGGTCAGCCTTGGCCACCTTTTTCCGCTGTGACACGACGACGGACCGAGTCCCACGCTCTTGCTCCGCGGCGTACCGCGAGTTGGCATCGGAGCGTGACACACGCTGCATGAATCCTGCCGCTCGAAGCCCGATAAATGCGGCCAAGACTCGCCGGGAACGCATCGATAGTGAAATTTCCGTACAGCGTGTTACGCTGTTCCACGTCGCAACCCGCGGTCTTGTGGCGCGGGTGAACTGTGGTCCGTGGGAGAGAAGAAATGAAGAGCATGGCGATGTTTGGAGCCGCGGCCGCGCTGGCAGTGGCGGGATCGGTGGACGCGGGCGTCTCGGTTCTTTCGGTGTCAAGGGCAGTTTCCGGCACGGCGTGCGTGAATGCGCCGCCCTGGACGCTCAATTGGTGCGAGTCGGATTCGGGAACCAACAGCGCCGCCGGCAACTGGTTCAAATCTGTTTCGCAGGGGCCGAGTGCGGCCGGTGAGATCGGATCGGCATCATCG
>JAFEBN010000095.1 GCA_018242645.1 Planctomycetota bacterium
GGAACGCGCCCTTTGGCGGCCGACACGTCGCTTCAAAAAGCAAAGACGCGAGGCGGGCCTCGCGTCTGGTTCCGGGAATGGGCAGAGCCGGACTTGAACCGGCAACCCCAGCATTTTCAATGCTGTGCTCTACCAATTGAGCTATCTGCCCGGAAAGTAGAGGCGATAGGGTAGACCGCGCCGGCCCATCGTCAAGGGGGGAGCCTGCGGAGTTGGCGGGTGTTTGGGGAGCGCCCGTGGGCGCGTGGTACGATGCTGCGCGCATGGATGCTGCGGGTTTTCAACCTAATGGATCGCTTCTGGACGTGCGAAATCTGCACGTTCATTTCCCCCAGTATTCCGGGTTTTTCGGACGGCGCACCGGGTGGTACCGAGCGGTCGACGGCATTTCATTTCGCATCGGGCCCGGGGAGACGCTCGGGTTGGTGGGCGAATCGGGGTGCGGCAAGACGACTGCGGGCCGGGCCATCCTTCGGCTCATTCCGGCCAGCTCGGGCACCGTGCGGCTGAACGGGGTGGACGTTTTGGCCGCGGGCCATCACGCGCTGCGGAACCTCCGGCGTGACATGCAGATCGTGTTTCAGGATCCCGGCGGATCGCTCAACCCTCGGCGGCGCATCGGCGACACGGTGGCCGAGCCCCTGATTGTTCACGGCGTGGCCAAGGCGGGCCGGGCGCTACGGGCGACCGTGGCTGAACTGCTCGAGCGCTGCGGCATGCCTTCCGATGTGACAGACCGCTACCCCCACGAATTCTCAGGAGGGCAGAAGCAGCGCATCGCGATCGCGCGGGCCATTGCGCTTCGACCCAAACTGCTGGTGTGCGACGAACCAACCAGTGCGCTCGATGTTTCGGTGCAGGCCCAGATTCTCAACCTGATGAAAGACCTCCAGGCGGCGTTTGGCATGAGCTATCTGTTCATCAGCCACGACATGAACGTGATGCAGCACATGTGCGATCGCATCGCGGTGATGCGGGGCGGGCAGATCGTCGAGGAGGGGACCAAGAGCGTCGTGCTCGGATCTCCGGTTCACGAGTACACACGGAAACTGCTGTCGGCGGTCCCGGTTGCGGAGCCGCGGCGGAGGGCGGGCTGAGCGATCCTGGGGCCCGGATGGGATCTGTGATGAGCGTTTCTTCAGAATCCGGAGAACGTGCGCGGTGCGTGATCCTGCTGCACACGCTTCCCGATGGTTCGGCCCATCTCGATTGGATGATCGAAAGTGATCGGCGTTTGCTCACGTTCCGCCTCCCGGTGAATACCGAGGTCGGAAAACCGGGCCGATTCGAAGCGGTCGCCATTGCGGACCACCGGTTGGCCTACTTGGATTTCGAAGGCCCGGTGTCCGGCGGGCGAGGGGACGTGAAGAGACTGAGTCGCTACATCCTGCGGCAACTGGATCGGACCGAAGAACTGATCCGTGTGGAATTGGAGCCCGAAGCAGGGCCGGGCCGAGGAATCGTGTGGACCGGTCGCCGGTCAAACGGCGACCGGTGGCACTTTGTCGGCGCGGTATGCTGAAGCAGCACCAAAGGGGGCTTGCATGCAAAGCGATCACACGCAGCGTTCTCCCGACGGATTAGGCGGTTCTGGCGGCGGCGGCCTTCCGCCACTGGGAAGTTCACCCAATGTCTTCCGGCCCGGCACGCCGACTTCGCCGCCGGCGGGGCCCGGCGGTGGCGGGGTCGGTAATGCTCCGTCGCCTCCGAGCGGGGCGAACTTCAACCTCGATAAGCCCGAGGTGAAGCCGAAGATCACCGCATTCGAGCAGAAGAGCGGGATCGGCAAGACCGAGGACTCGTGGCAGCGCAAGACCAACAAGACGGGGTCTGGCGCTACGCACGTCAAGACTTTCCACGCGAAGCTGACGGGCGAGTCGCTCGAGTTTCTCGATAAGCAGATCAACGACTGGCTCGATGCGCACCCGGATCACGAGGTCAAGTTTTCGACCTCGACCGTGGGTGACTGGACCGGCAAGTTGAAAGAGCCCAACGTGATCGTTCAGGTCTGGGTCTGAACCGCTCCGCCGTGCCGGTATTTCGCGATGCACGCGGCAGGCTTGTCCGATAGAGACAGGCGTGTGTGGTATTGCCGGAATCATCAGCCCGGATCGCGCGGTGTGCCCGCTGCGGCGTGCACGCGTGGAGGCAATGCGCGACCGCTTGGCGCATCGCGGTCCTGATGGGGATGGTTTGTTCGAGCACGGTGGCGCGGTGCTGGGTCACCGGCGGCTGGCGGTCGTTGATCTGACGGCGGGCGGCGCGCAGCCCATGACCACGCGTGACGGCCGCTTCGCCATCTCGTACAACGGCGAGCTGTACAACGATGCGGAATTGCGTGCCGACCTTGAGCGGATCGGCGTGCAGTTTTTCACCAGGAGCGATTGCGAAACGCTGCTGCAGGTCCTGGCGACCTGGGGCGCCGAGGGTTTGTCGCGCTGCCGCGGCATGTACGCGTTCTGCTTTGTGGACACCGCGAGCCGGATCGCGCTGCTGGGCCGCGATGTGCTCGGCATCAAGCCGCTGTACTACGGCTGGACTCGGGAGCAAGCCGGGCGCGCGCTCGCGTTTGCGAGCGAGCCGTCCGCACTTCTGCAACTGCCCGACATCGACCGTCGCCCCGATCCAGTCGGCCTGCTGTGGTATCTCACTTCGGCGAGGGCGACGCTGGAAGAGCGGACGCTTTTCCGAGGGATCGCGGCGGTTCGCCCGGGGGAACTTCTCCGGGTGCGATACGCCGAAGAAAACCTCAGCGTCGTGCGTTCCAACATCGGGCTGCCGGAAATGCCGCACGGCCCAATCGCCGACATCGTCCGCGAAAGTGTGCGGCGCCACCTGCGAAGCGATGCGCCGCTGTGCGCACTGCTCTCGGGCGGGCTCGACAGTTCGATCGTGGCGCAGGTTGCTACGCAGGCGGGGGACCACCCCTTGCGGACCTACTGCTCCGGCGCCAAGGGCGCCACCGCACCCGGGGGCGATGATTTCGCGTTCGCGCGGCTTGTCGGACAGGCCATCGGTTCGGTGCATACCGAGGCGCCGGTGACGCAGGACCTGTTCGAGAACCATTGGCAGTCGATGGTGACGAACCAGTTGGTGCCGCTGTGCACGCCCAACGAAACCGCGATCTACGAAGTCGCCCGGGTGCTGCGGGCGGAAGGTCACAAGGTGGCGCTGAGCGGCGAGGGCGCGGACGAGTTGTTCGGGGGCTACGACCTTGCGCTCGCTCAGAGCGCCGAGTATCTCGCGGGCACACACGCGATCGTGCGGGCCCAGCCGGGAATCGGCGCGGGGGCGTTCGAGTGCCGCGCGGGCGCTTGGCTGGCGCCCGAGGCGCACGCGGGCGTGCTCACACCGGAGTTCCTTCGATCGACCGGCGGGATGGCTCCGATCGATGAAGCGCTCGAGCGGGAATTCGAGGCCTCACGGCTTCGCGCCCGGCAACTGGGTCACAACGACCCGCTCCAGGCGCACTTGTTCTTCCAGCGCCGCGTGAATCTGGTGCAGTTGCTGCAGCGACTGGACACCGCGACGATGTTCGCTGGCGTCGAAGGGCGCACGCCCTTTGCCGACGCGGTCGTCATGGCCGCCGCGGAATCCTTACCGATGAGCGAGAAGTACGAGTTCGGCGCTGCGCGCAGCGTGCTCAAGACAAAGATCGCGCTGCGGCGGGCCTTCGGTTCGGAGCTGCCGCCCGGCGTCGTCGGTCGGGAAAAAGCAAGTTTCCCGCTGCCCTTTCAGAATTGGATCGGGAGCGCCCGTCGAAGGCTGCTTGCGTCCGGGGCTCTGCGCGAATTCGTGCGCGAAGACGCTCTGCAGTCGGTCGCTGCGGCGCCCTCGCAATACTGGCACCTGGCGTGGCCTCTGACCAATCTTGCCATCTGGCTCGACGCCGTCGAAGCGCAGACGCGAGCGCAGCCGGAATCGGCGCGCCTGGCCGGGTAACTCAGCGCGTCGTGTCGGCGAGGCGCTGAATGGACGACTCATCCATGCGCCACACATGCCAGCCGGACATCTCCCGCGCTCCCAGATTGCGATAAAACTCCTGGGCCGAGGTGTTCCAGTCCAGGACCGCCCACTCCATTCTGCGACAGCCCCGGGCCCGAGCGATCGAGGCCAGTTCGATCAGCATCGCCTTTCCGAGTCCGAGGCGACGCGCATCCGGTCGGACGTACAGGTCTTCCAGGTACAGCCCGACCGCACCCGACCAGGTGGAGAAGTTCATGAAGTAGATCGCGACGCCCTGGGGTGTTCCGTCAACCTCGGCGACCAGCGCCTCTGCGCACGGCCCCCGCCCGAAACCCTTGCCGAAGAAGTACTGGTGCAGGGACAACTCGTTGGAATGGACCGCGTCGGGCTCCCGCTCGTAGGCCGCGAGCTCCTTGATCATGGAAAGGATGAAAGGGATATCGCTGGGCTGCCCCGGACGGATGCGCAGTTTCGGCGTGCTTTCGGCCATGCCGGAGCGTACGGGCCGGTCTTGCTCTGCGTCGGAGATTCGGGCCGCGTATTCTGTGCGGCCGATACTCGCAGTCGGAAGACGGCTCAGACAGGAGAGGCTTCGATGGCTCGCTCGCACGGAATTGTCGGGATGGTGCTTGGTGGAATGCTCCTCGCGGGGCTCGGGGGCTGCCAGGCTCAGCGAAACCTCGCCCTGGTGCGTGAGATGGGTGATCGCAACTACGCGCTGGGTGACTATCCGGCGGCATCGGCGGACTACCAGGAGTACGTGACCCGCAAGCCCGACGGCGTGGATGTTCGCTATTCGCTGGCGATGACCGAACTCAAGATGGGTCAGCCGCAGCTTGCTCGCGAGCAGCTGTATCAGTGCCTGGCGGTACAGCCGGACAATCAGAAGTTTGCCGACGGCCTTGCCGAAGCCCTGTACGCCTGCAACGAACGCGAAGAACTGATCACGTTTCTGACACGCGAGGCCCGCGACCGCGGCCGCCCGGGCGATTACGAGCGCCTCGGCCATTATCAGTTCCTGCTCGGCAACGCCGATGAGGCCAAGCTGGCCCTGATTACCGCCGCGAAGCTCGATGGCGGGAAGTCGATCAAGCCTCAGATGGAGCTCGCCGACCTCTACGCGAGCTTGGGCGACAAGCAGAACGAGCTCAAGCGGCTCCGCATGGCCCTGTACATCGAGCCCAAGAACCAGGAGATTCAGAAGCGGATCCGGGCTCTGGGAGAGATCCCGGGCCCCAGCTTCGTCCTGCGGCCGGAGTGACCCCCGCCAGGGTGCATGCCCGGCGTTTTGCCCCGGGTTGACAGCTTCAATCGGCCTTTCTACCATTCATCCGGATAAACGGATGAAGCAAAGGCTCTCGGATATCCCGGTCGCGGTCAGGCTCGCGGTCTTGGCAGACCGGACGAGGCTTCGTCTGCTGCGTGTTTTGGAGTCGTCCGAACTGTCGGTGGGCGAATTGGCACAGGTTTTCCAGAGCCCGCAATCGACCGTGAGCCGGCATTTGAAGGTGCTTGCCGATGCCGGGTGGCTGGTCCGGCGGAGCGAAGGCACGGCGACCTATTACCGGATGGTGCTCGACGATCTCACGGCACCTGCGCGGGCGCTGTGGGTCACGATCCGCGAGCAGCCCGGGCAGGTGGATGCCGCGGAACAGGCGGAGGATTCGCGTCGCGTCGCGGCGGTGCTCAACGAGCGCCGAACGGATAGTCAGGCATATTTCGGGCGAGTTGCGGGTGAGTGGGATGCTGTGCGGCAGGATCTCTTCGGCACGCGCTTCACGCTGAGCGCTCTGCTGGAACTGCTCGCGGCAGATTGGGTGGTCGCGGATTTGGGCTGCGGCACCGGGAACATCGCGGAACTGCTGGCGCCCGTGGTGAGAAAGGTGATCGCGATCGACCAGTCGGCGCCCATGATCGAGGCGGCCAAGCGTCGTTTGGCGGGCGTGCGAAACGTTGAATTCGTGCTCAGCGAACTCTCGAACCTGCCTCTGCCGGCGTCGTGTGTGGATGTGGCGGCCTTTGGCCTCGTGCTGCATCACGTCCCAAAGCCGGAGCAGCCATTGCGTGAGGCGGCGCGGATTGTCCGTTCGGGGGAGCAGGGAGTTCCCGGACGTGTGCTGGTGGTGGACATGCTTCGGCACGACCGGAGCGAGTATCGGCACCTTATGGGGCACCAGCATCTGGGGTTCTCGCGGGAGGACATGGAATCTCGCTTCGAGGCCGCAGGGCTTGAGCCGATGACGTTTCGCGAGCTTCCCATCGACCCGGACGCGCGCGGACCGGGCTTGTTTGTGGCGACAGCACGGGTGGCGGGCAAGGGTCGCAAACACGGTTGACCAATCACCGGGCGGAGTGCCCGGTTTGTCGGATTTCGGATTCACACAGTTGCAGGAGCGGATGGAATGACCAGCATCGCGACCAAACCCAAGACACTGACCAAAGACGGCGGCAAGCACAAGATGGCCACCCTTGACTACAAGGTCAAGGACATCAACCTGCACGAGTTCGGCCGCAACGAGATCCGCCTGGCCGAGACGGAAATGCCGGGCCTGATGGCGATCCGCGAGGAGTACAAGGGCAAGAAGCCGCTGAAGGGCGCCAAGATCATGGGCTCCCTGCACATGACCATCCAGACCGCGGTGCTCATCGAGACGCTGGTCGAACTCGGCGCCGACGTGCGCTGGGTCTCGTGCAACATCTTCAGCACGCAGGATCACGCCGCGGCTGCGGTCGTTGTTGGCAAGGATGGCACGCCGGACAATCCCAAGGGCGTCCCGGTCTTCGCTTGGAAGGGTGAGACCCTCGAAGAGTACTGGTGGTGTACCGATCAGGCCCTGATGTGGCCGGACGGCTCGGGCCCGAACCTGATCCTGGATGACGGCGGCGACGCGACGCTGCTCGTGCATCGCGGCGCGGAATGGGAGAAGGCCGGCAAGGTGCCGAAGTTCAACGAGAGCAAGGACCCGGAGGAATGGGGCTACATCCTCGCGCTGTGCGAGCAGCAGCAGAAGAAGAACCCCGGCCGCTGGACGAAGGTGATCAAGGACATCCGGGGCGTCTCGGAAGAGACGACCACGGGCGTGCATCGTCTTTACCAGATGATGGAGCAGGGCAAGCTCGCGTTCCCGGCGATCAACGTCAACGACAGCGTGACCAAGAGCAAGTTCGACAACCTCTACGGCTGCCGCCACTCGCTCACCGACGGCATTCTGCGTGCGTCGGACGTGATGCTTTCCGGAAAGATCTGCGTGGTGCTTGGCTACGGCGACGTGGGCAAGGGCTGCGCCCAGTCGCTGCGCGGCCAGGGCGCTCGCGTGATCATTACCGAGATCGATCCGATCTGCGCCCTGCAGGCGGCGATGGAGGGTTACGAGGTCACCACGCTCGAGGACGTCGTCGAGAAGGCCGACGTGTTCATCACCGCGACCGGCAACAAGGACATCATCACCGTCGATCACATGTCGCGGATGAAGGACAAGGCGATCGTCGGCAACATCGGTCACTTCGATAACGAGATCGACATGGCCGGCCTGAAGAAGTACAAGGGCATCAAGACGATCAACATCAAGCCCCAGTACGACGAGTGGGTTTTCCCGGCGAGCAAGGGCAAGCCGGCGCACAGCGTCATGATCCTGGCCGAGGGCCGCCTCCTCAACCTCGGCTGCGCCACGGGCCACCCGAGCTTCGTGATGAGCTGCTCGTTCAGCAACCAGGTCATGGCTCAGATCGAGCTCCACAACAACGCCGGCAAGTACGAGAAGAAGGTCTACACGCTGCCCAAGCACCTCGACGAGCGCGTTGCCCGCTTCCACCTCGACAAGCTCGGCGTGAAGCTGACCAAGCTGAGCAAGGACCAGGCCGAGTATCTCGGCGTGCCCTCGGAAGGCCCGTACAAGCCCAATCACTACCGCTATTGATCCAGGCGTCCGCGTGCGAGAGCAGGCGGACGTTTTTTTTTCTGACCAGACGCGGATCGAGGACCGGTCCGCCCCCGGAGAGTGCCTCACGATGTGGGCGAGTACTTCAAAGCCCGGCCCGGTCGACATCCGCGACCTGTTCGCGCAGAAACGCGCGACTTTCAGTTTCGAGTTCTTTCCGCCCAAGACGGCGGAAGGAGCCGAGGAGCTCTACAAGCACATCACGGACCTGGAGCAGCTTCGCCCCAGCTTCGTGAGCGTCACGTACGGAGCCGGCGGCTCGACCCGGGACCTCACGCACAATCTTGTGGTGCGGCTGAAGACGCAGACGCCGCTGGATCCGATGCCGCACCTGACCTGCGTGTGCCACGACGAGAAGCAGATCGACGAGATTCTGCAGAAGTACGCGCAGGCGGGAATCAGCAAGATCCTTGCTCTGCGGGGCGACCCGCCCAAGGGCAATGGTGGGGGGGAAGATCCGTACAAGCACTTCAAACAGGCGTCCGATCTTGTGCGGGCGATCCGCAAGTTCAACGAAGCGGGGCGGCACCCCAACAAACGCGGCTTCGCGATCGCGGTCGCCGGTTTTCCCGAAGGGCATCCCGATACGCCCAACCGCGTCATCGAGATCGAGCGGATGAAAGCCAAGTGCGATGAAGGAGCCGACTTCATCGTGACGCAGCTCTTTTTCGATAACCACGACTTCTTTGATTTCCGCGACCGGTGCGGCCTCGCGGGGATCGATCTACCGATCATCGCGGGGATCATGCCGATCACCTCGCTCCCCGGTATGCGCAAGATGGCGGAGCTGGCGCTCGGCGCCCGTTACCCGGCGCCGTTGCTGCGGGCGCTCAACCGCACAGGCGGCGACGAAGCCGCCGTGCGCCGAGTCGGCGTGCACTGGGCGACCGAGCAGTGCCGCGATCTGCTCGATCACCGGGTGGCGGGCCTGCATTTCTACACGCTCAACCGCTCGACGGCCACGAAGGAAATCTACGCCACGCTGGGCGTTCAGAACAGCCTGGACCTGGCCTGAGATCGTTCAGGTCGAAGTCGCGCCGCTCGCATCGAGGATGGCGGCGTCGCTCCGCGGGGCGGCGCAGCACTGCACCAGCGAGTCGATGAGCAGTTGCCGGGCCTTGGTGTTGGAATCCGCAAACAGGGTTTGCTCCACGAGCACCGGGCTTGCCGAGAGCAGGTCGCGGAGGAGCTGTTCGGAGTCCGACGGCGTTGCGGGAACGGTGCGCCAGTGGCGGAGCGGCCGCGGCACGTGCAGGTCCGGGTGATGGAGGCAGACGGTGCGGGTCACGCGTCCCTTGTGGGATGCCGCGAAGTATCCGGCTTCCCACAGCCACCAGTCGCGCTCAAGAGAACGCTCGCAGAAAACGAGGATCAGCCAGTCGGTCGCGGCGATCGAGGCGCCGGCCGTTGTCTGCCAGGTTTCATCGAGAGGCCACTGGGCGGAGTAGGTGGCGGTCAATCGTCCTTTTCCGAAGGCGTTGAGCGTGGAGGCGAAGTTGCGTGCGGGG
>JAFEBN010000096.1 GCA_018242645.1 Planctomycetota bacterium
TCCAGGGCGAGAAGGCGTTGGCCACATTGGCGGGCACGCCCGTGACGCCCGACCACGGCACGCTCTGAGCGAGCGTGGCGTTTTCGGCAGCGGTTGCCGTCGCGGCGCTCTCCGCGGTGGTTGCGAACTGCGCGGTGATGGCTGAATCGGCCTGGTCGGCGGCGGCGGCTCGCACCGCGTGGAGCGCTGCGGGCGCTCGGGTGATACGTTGCCGAGGGGAAAGCTTGACGTATTCATCGGAGCCGCGGCGAATCTCGATCTCGAGGTAGACGTCGGGCGCGTTGGCAAACCAATTTGCGTCACCCGGCAGGACGGTGGTGAACAGGCTCTGGGTCACCGACACGCCGATATTGGTGAATTTCGGCGAAAGGGGCGTCGAGCCGCCGGGGCTGTCGAAGAACGTGAAGCGCATGTCGGCGGGACCGGTGAAAGGGGAACCGCCGTCGGAGAGTCGCCCCTGATAGGTGATCGCGCCCGACGCGCCGCTGGCACGCAGGCACAGGCAGTAATTCAGTTGATCGAGCGGTCCCGCGACGCTTGCGAAGTAATTGGCGCTGGAACCGGGAAAGCCGCCGCTCAACCACGCGCGCCCTGGTGGCGTGGACGGAGTGTTTGTGGGGACGAGGTACGCGGATTGGTAGCTGTTGACCACGGCCGAATAGCCAACATAAAAGCGACCCTTTACAGTCACAGGCGTCGCGAGCATGTACTCGCAGAAACGGCCCGTTTTCGCGTCGCGGATCGTAACCGCCTGGTCCAGAATGGACACGGCGGTGTTGAGGTCTCCGGTGTTGTCGGCCTGCCACACATAGATGCGCCCGAGTCCGCCGTTGGTGCAGTCGCCCCACATGCACGAGATCGATGTGAGAATGTCGGTGCCGCCGACCGCGTCAAAGCCGTGAATCCCGACGAGTTCAAAGCCGGGGCTTGCCTGAAGGAAGGTCGTAGGCGACCCCATGTCGTGCCGGTACATCCTCGGACCGCTTCGGTCGTCGAACGCGCTCGACAGCACTTGACGCGCCTTCTCGTCGATCGGCGCCGTGCGTATTACCGGCGGACCTCCGAGCACGATCGACGCCACGATCCCGTACATGGCCCCCGCGCCCAACCATGGCACTCGCATAGAACGCCCCTTTCATTCGATCGATGCGCACACCTTGCGAGATTTGCTCGCCGGCTCCCTCATCGATTTGAAAGGTTCGTTTGGGGAGGTTCGAAACGCGGTGTCACCCGGTCCGAATATCGGGGCTGCCTGGCGACCTTCGGTCAGCACCTTGGGCCGCGCCGGCGTCGTCGTACCCCCTTGACGCCCGGCTAGCGGGGCACTGTCATCGCTTTTTCCACGCGTTCCAGCCGCCGCTTCAGGTCGTCGATCTCACGCTGCTTCTCGGCGAGCCGTGCCTCGTTTTCCGCACGAAGTTTGGAAATCTGGGCGTCCTTCTCGTCACGGAGTTGGCGCAGCGATTCAACCGTCAGAGCCTCAAAGCCCTTGATATTCAGCGTCTTCATCCCCCCGCTCTCTCCGATCCACTCGGGGAAAACGGGTTCGACCTCCTGGGCCACAAAGCCGGTGCAGCGACCGCCCGAAGCCCCGGCGAGCGAGGGATCGTTGTAGAAATAGGTCCGTCCTCGGAGCCGGAGCAGCCGATCGAGCGCTCCGTCGAGCGGCGCCACATCGTGCTTGGCTCTCGCATCCGACAGCACACCCCAGGATCCGCCCCCGGCCTTCAGCGCTTGTCCGCCGCTCTGCGTGTTGAACTGAAACTCGGTGACGCCGTTCGCCGTGATGATGAACGCGTCGTTCGTGTTGCCCGAGGTGATCGGGTCGTTGCCGAGCACCAGCTCCAGCACGGCCTGATCCGGCGCGGAGAGGTACTGATATCGCCGAAGGTAGACCGGGTCAGCCTCGGTCGTTGAACCAAACCAGAGCCGGTAGTTGGAGTCGATCCGGATATCGCCGCCGACATGCAGCGAAGACTGCGGAGAGTTCTGTCCGATCCCGACATTCCCGCTCGAGTACGAGATTCCATTCGGCGCCGGCCCCCAGGCCGGGTACGAGTTGATCACGTTCGTGGGTACGTTGGCGATACCGGACCAGTCGACCGTTGCCGCCGCGTCGGCGAACGCGGCCTTGCTCGACTTGGCGGCGATGGTTGCCTCGGGCGTCACATAGGTTCGAAACACGAATCGATTCGCCGGCGTGGGCCCGGGCTGCGCACCCGCAATGTCGCCGCTTGATTTCACAAGGAACACCGTCCCCGTCGGTTCGATCGTGTACTTGGAACCGGCGGTAACGGTGACGTTCGGAAACGATGCCACCGGAATTCCCCCCGTCTGACCCTGCGGCACGGAAACCACCGCCGTGCCGATCACCGGCCCACCAACTCCGACGCCCGAGTGAATTCTCACCGTCATCGGACTGGGATTTCCGTTCACAACGCCGTATCCGTCGAGCGCGACGCCCGTCAGCGCCCCGGTCTTTGACGCTGTAAACGATTCCCACGTCGATGTGATGTCAAGGCGGTCCGTGAGCGGAAACGACCAGAATCCGTCCCACTGATTCTGATCCTGGCTTTGACTCCCCGCGCGCGTCATCGCGAAGCCCGCCAATCCCTGCGCCAGCGGCGTCGGGCTGACCGCTGCACGCGGAGAGATCGTTGCGTAGCTTCCAGAACCCGCCGGAGATCGAACGTCGATCTCGAGCCATCTCGAAGCGCCGGGCAGAAACGCCGCGTCGCCGAAGTCAAGATCCGCGCTGAATGTGCCGTGGCTGACCGACACGCCGCTCTTGGTGATCTCGGTGCCGACCGCGGCGCCGCCGGACTGCTGGGCGTAAAGCCGGAAACGGAGGTCCACGGTTCCCTGGGCCGCTGCGCCGCTGGTCTCAAGGCGTCCCTGATACGTGAACGCCGTGGGAGACTGACCAGACGCGCCCGCCGCCAAAGCCCCCAAGAGCCCAAGCACACACATCGCACGCTTCATGTCGTACCTCGTTCGGAAAGAGCTGATTTACTTGAGTCTCGCTTCGATTCGTTCCAGCCGCGCCTTGAGATCGTCGATCTCGCGCTGCTTGCGGTCGTTCTCGGTCTTCAGCTCCTGGATCGCCCCGATCGCCACCACCGAGAGCTGCGAGTAGTTTACGCTCAGGATGCCCTCCACCTCGTCTCCAGAAACAAGCGTCGGAAAAACCTCGCGCACTTCCTGAGCAATCAGCCCCATGTCCTCGCGCCCGTCGAACTTCCAGCGGAACTTCACCGGCCGCAGCTTGAGTGCCGCAGCAAGCTGGCCATCGACACCGGTCACATCCGTCTTCAGCCGCGCGTCGCTCACGGCGCTCCAGGCCCCACTGCTGCTCAGCCTCGCAAAGTTCGGGCTGGCGAGCTGAGCCGAGTTCGTGATCTCCAGGAACCCGCTGTCGGCGAGGCGCAGGCCGCCGCGAAAGCCGGGAACCGAGTTGTTGTTGAGAAGAAACTGCCAGCCGGTGCCGACCGCAGCAGATGTCACGCCTCCCTGACCGGTCAGGCCGGACCACGGCGCGCTCGCCGCGGCGGTCGCGTTCGCAGCCGTTGTGGCGCTCCCGGCACTCGTCGCGTAGGCCGCGACCTGCGCCTCGATTGCTTGGGTCGCAGACGTCGCTCGCAGCGCATAGCTCGCATACGGCGCCGTCGTGATCAAGGTGCGAGGCAGGATCGTCGTGAAGGCCCCGTTGCCCGCCGGGTTGCGCACCCGAACCTCGAGCCACCGGGCCTCGCCCTTGAAGACATCACCGAAGTCCAGTTCGCGCGTGAACACGCCCTTGTCCACCGGCACTTCGCTGGCCGCGATCGTCGGACCGACCTGTACGAGGTCCGAAGTCGGATGATGGAACAGACGGAACTCCATGTCGGTGGGCGTCGAGATCGGCTGGCCCGACGCGTCGCGCACCACGCCCTGGAACGAGAAGCCGCGGCTTTGGGCCACCGGCGCGGGCGAGAACGCCAGCGTCAGGTTCAAGTTCACCGGGGGCGAGGTGCCTCCGCCGGAACCTCCAGAAGTGAAAGAGTACTTCTGTCCTGCCTGCAGCAGCGCCGAAACATCCCAGGACGAGCCGTCGGGATGAGCGGTGTACGAGAGACTCACGCCCGCGCCGATCAGCGAGAACCCCGTGCCGAACCCCTCACCCGAACCCGAGATTCGGACCAGCAGCGGCTCATTCGGGGTGAAATCGAAGTAGCAGGACCCAGAAGCCGACGCGACGCCAAGAACCTCGGTGCTGATGTTCAACGAAGCGCCCCAAGGCTGCAGGCTCGAGACCTGGGTAGCCCGGCCCGTGCCGACTGAGCCGTGGGAAACGACCGTCTGGTTCCACGGGCCAAAGTCCGGTGCCGTGAGCGTGCGGTTGCCGTCGCCCGATCCTTCGCCTTGGGCAGAGATCGTGCGGCTTTGGGAGTTGTATACGACCTGCCCCAAGGCGCCCGGAACAAACGCCGCGACAATCAACGCGGCACACGCAGCAGCACGCGCCGAGTACATCTTCATAAATCCTCTCCGAACTACACCGGCTCACGCATCCAACGACCCGCCGGTGCCCATAGGCGTCATCGGTCTGATGCTCGACACACGCCATCCGGGTTTTAACGCCCCTGTCCGATCGCTCGCTCCAGACGCTCCATTCTCGCTTGCAACGCCGCGTTCTCGGCTCGCAGCGCCTCGACCTGTTTTTCGTGCTCGGCCTTGAGCTGCTTGATCGCCTGCACCGCCACCGCCGTCATTCGCGTGTAGTCCATGCCGACCACCTTCCCGCTCTCATCCCGCGCGACGATCTCCGGAAACTGCTCGTCTACTTCCTCTGCGATAAATCCCAGATCGTGCACCTTGCCCGCCCGCTTGGCCGCCTCTTCAGCAATCCAGTCGTAACGGACGCCCTCAATACGCATCAGCTTTTCCAGCGCGTCGGAAATCGGCGTGATGTGGTCCTTCAACCGACGGCTCGACGGCGTGATCGTGCCCGTCGCGACGATGTTCCCGTTCGCACCGTTCAGCGTGATTGTCTGGACGCCGGCCGTGTTCCGCACATCCAGAAATCCGGCCCGCGCGCTATCCGTGCTCGGCCATATCTCCAACGCGTTCCGCAGCCGCATATGCCCCGCGTTTGCGCCCGGGTTGTTCACATTGATCATCGGAACAAACTGATCGAACCGGAACTCGAGCGTCTGCCCCGTTGCCACCACCATGTCGACCCGGCCCTCCAGATACGCCGCCTTCGAATCGCTCCCCGACGAAAGCGCCTGCAACGCGAAGGAACTCGGGCCGGTCGCAATCGCTGTCACGCCGGAAGAGCCCGCGCCCGTCGTCCAGCCAATAACGCCGGTGCTCGACGTCCCGGTCGTCCGGCCGACAAGCGCATAGGAACTGTCCCCCGTCGAGTAGCCAAAAACGGCCGTGCCGGCACTGCCTGTCGTCCGGCCGTAAAGCCCATTGGCACTGTCCCCCGTCGAGTATCCGGCCACGCCCGTTGCCCCGTTTCCACTCGATGCACCCACCACCGCCGCCGACGCACCGGTCGATGTGGCCGCCAGCAAACCAGCTCCGCTGTCGGTCTCAATCCGCACCGCGCTCGGTCCGTAAAACGGAACCGAAAGCCCGCTCGCACTTCCCCGCTGAACATACAGCGTGCTGGCCGCACTCGAGTCCTGGCTGTTGTTCTGATTAATCAGCGAAAGTGTCCGAACGGTGGTCGAATTTCCGACCGCGCCCCCTCCGCTTACCAGGCCGCTCGCGTAGGGCATGCTCCTCAGTTGTTGCCGGGGCAGAACCGTCACGCCGTTCACCGATACCTGCAGCCAGCGAGCCTCTCCCGAAAACGGGTTCGCGCCGAATTCGCTCAGCGAGTTGGCGACAACGGTAAATACGCCGTTGCTCACCGGCACGTTGCTCAGCGTCTGCACGTTCCCGATTCGGTCCGCCACGCTGCCGGATACCGCATCCTTCCACAGCGAAAGCTGCAGATTGACCGTCCCGTTCATCGGCGCACCGCTGTCCGTGACGCGACCCTGATACGTAAACGCCGAACTCTGCTGCGCGCTCGCACCAAGCGACAGTCCCGCGCAGACGGCGACCGCCGCCAACAAAGCACATCGGTTCATGTTCGCTCCTCCGGTCCACTTGGGGACCGCCCCGGAAAAGGGCTTTGCTCAGTCTAATGCACCCGCGCGCCGCGACCAAGCACTTCGTGCCCCATCGACATGACAGTGAGGTCCCGGTTCTCGGACGCTCGCGTGCAGCAGCCCCGCGACTCTCCGGCGTGGAAACACGCATCCCTACGGACACACGAGCTCGTTGTACGCCATCACGAAGACGACAAAGTCCGCGTCATCAACCAGCGCGTCCGAATTGAAATCAGACGGACAACCCGCGGGCATCGATCCGTCGGCGCAATCCAGGATGTTGTACGCCGCCACAAACAGCGGAAAATCCGCATCATCAACCATGCCGTCGCCGTTCAGATCCGCCGGACAGCCCGGCGGCAGATACGTCAACCGCACGATCGCCACGCTGCCGCCATTTGATGTCGTCGCCTCCGGACTCGTTGAATTCCCGCCCCCCGCCGCCAGTGCGCTGTTCGCCGCGGCATCTCCCGAAGTACCGCCATTCGAGCCCGCGCCGGTATTCCTCCACTCAATCACCAGCGCCCCGCCCTTATGCGTGTACGGCACATCGAGCACGATCACCGGCCCCCACCCTCGCGGCGGTCCGCCGATCGGAAAACTTCCGGGATAGGCGTGGGCCGCGATCGCAAGCGAGCCCGACTTCACCAGCTTCTTGTCCGTGATGTTGTCGGCAAACGTGTTGCTGAACCCGCCGGGCGTCCGCGCGCTCGTCCCCATGTAAACGCGGTATTCCTGCACCACAATGCTCTGGTGGGGCCAGGGCACAAACCCGAAGTTGCCGTCCTGGCGAACCTGAAAACCTGTGATCCGGCTCCCCGTGGGCACCGCCGACATCTCCTGCACCGAATACAGCGTCTGCTGCGTACCCGAGCTCGACGCGATCGGGAGCGTGGTGTTGATCGCCCCTTCCGAGTTCTCAAACCCCGACGGCAGCACGATGTGCTGCTCCGCACCGCCGCACACCCCCGCAAAGGCCGCGAAGACCGCCGTCACGCCGCACCATTGCGTTTTCATCGGAGCCCTCCGACGCACAGCCTACCACCCGCTCGCGCTAATACAAGGGCGTCGTCCCACCATGAAAACCGTGCCGCCGTGCCCGGCCCCTGAATCCCCTCACCCCGACGATCCGCCGGACAAGGGCTCGATCTTTCTCACGGTCCGCCCTCATCCGAACGAGGATGCCGGCTACTGCTTCACGTTCAGAATCGTGTACGAGAGGCTGTCGTACGAATCGACCGAAAATGCCCCCGACCCCGCTATGTTGCTCTCCACAAGCGCGACGGTTTGCGTTCCCGCTTCGACATTCATCGTGACCGTACCGGAGATCGACTGGTGCTGCCCCGCCGAGTTGAAGAAGAATCTCTTTGCCGGCGAGTACGTCGGGATTCCATCCTTGATCACCATCACCTGGAATGAAAACGCTGTCGACCCAATGTTTGTGTAACAGCTCAACGACCAGTTGATGATCGCGACCCCCTTCTGAAAGGTAAAGTCCGCGCTCGAACCCGTGATCACCGCCGGCGACGCACCGAACCACTGCTGCGGCACAAGCGACTCGCGCATCAGGCTGAAGACAAGCGGCGGATTCGACACATTCGCCGGAACCCCCGATACGTTCAACCAGCCGACCGATTCCGCCTCCATCGCCTTGACCTTGAGCGAAGGCATCGGCGTCACGAACGTGCGAAAGTACCAGTTGAACGGAGTGCCCGGGGAAACAATGGTCGCGTTGTACAGGTACCCGATCGAGCCAGGCCCTGAAAAAGCGAATGTGTACGTCGATCCCGCCCGCACCTGCACGGGCGGAAGCGTAAATCGATGCGGCGCGGTCGACGACGGGAACACCGTCGTGATTCCCAGCTGCCTTCCGCCCACACCGTTCCCCTCGTACACCGCGATGGTGATCGGTTTTCCGTTTCCCAGCGCGTAGAGCTCAACATCCGTCAGCGTTCCCGAAACGCCCGCAACAAACGGCTGGTAATTAAGCGACTGATCCAGCGCACTGAAGTTCACTCCTCCGGTCTGACTCGTATCCACCACGCCGGCCGAAGGGGTCAAAAGCACTCCCGCAATCCCCTGCGCCAGCGGCGTCGGGCTCACCGCCTGCCGCCCCGCGAGCGGCGTAAAGCTCCCGATCCCCGCGGGTGTCCGCACATCCATCTCAATCCAGCCCTGCACGCCCCCGCGAAACACCGATCCAAAGTCCAGCATCGTCGTGAACCGCCCCGCGCTCACCGGCACCGCCGGCACAGTCAACTGCGGCCCGATCTCGCTGCCCCCCGCCGCCGAATCAAACAGCCGGAACCGAAGGTCCGCGGCACCGTTGTAGTTCGCACCGTCGCTCTTAAGTTCGCCCTGATACGTAAACGCCGTCAGCGACTGCGCCCGGGCCGCCAGCGAAATCAGGCACAACACCACGATCACAACAATCCGCATAAAAACCTCCAAAAAACAGGCGTGACAACCCCGCCGCACCCCCCGGAGCCCAGTCCCAAATGCGCGGGGTCCCCCTCTCACAAGCGTGAGACAGACCTGCCGGAAAACAATCTTTGAAAAATTCTCCCCGATTCCTCGGCTTCGCCAGTTCCCGGGCAGCAAGCGGCCCGGCTGCGGGTCCTGTCGCCCTCGGGTCCCCGACCACTCCGAACCTGCGCACGCCCCCAACCAGTCCGCAAAAATCAGTCTCTCTTCATGTTCACAAACTGCAGCGGCAATTCCACCTCCGCCTGGAGCAGCTTCATGACTGCCTGCAGATCATCGATCTGCTTCCCGCTGAGCCGGATCTCATCTCCCTGGATCGAAGCTTGAACTTTGAGCTTCGTGTCCTTGATCCGCTTCACCATGTCCTTGGCCTTCTCCTGCGGTATCCCGTTCTGGATCTTGGCGATCCGCTTCATCTTTCCCGCGATGGTGGGCTCGACCTCGCCCCACTCGAAGCTCCGGGGCAGGATCCCGCGCTTCATGCACGCGCTCTCGAACATTTCCTGCAGACCCTTCATTTTGCTCTCGTCGTCCGCGACAAGCTTGATCGTCTGCTCCTTCTTCCCCGCCTCTTTCACCACTTCGATCTCGGTGTGACTGCCGCGGAAGTCAAAGCGTGCGAGCACCGCCTTCTTCGCGTTGTTGATCGCGTTGTCGAGTTCGGCGAAGTTGAGCTTGG
Organism: Planctomycetota bacterium; assembly: GCA_018242645.1. Lineage (GTDB taxonomy): Bacteria > Planctomycetota > Phycisphaerae > Phycisphaerales > UBA1924 > JAFEBO01. The sequence continues at coordinate 9,310 of JAFEBN010000096.1, forward strand.
AAACGATGTCGAGTGATGGCATGTGTGAAACAACCGATGCGGCAACAAGCAAACCGGCGCACCTGCCGCGGTGCGCCGGCCC
>JAFEBN010000097.1 GCA_018242645.1 Planctomycetota bacterium
TGCTTGTCGCTGGGCGTTGGCGAGGTCGTTGCTGGCGCTGCCGTAGACAAAGCCGAGGCCGGCGATATCGTCGGGTCGCTCGCTGAACATGCCGCGGGCGGCGAGGCCGGCGGTGAAGAAGTAGGGCATCGCGCTGATCGACTGATCGGGCGAGGCGAGGATGGAGCCGAAGATGCCCAGCCCGCGGCTTTCGTGGGGATCGCCGAAAGGAAGGACGAGCTGATCGAAGAGGCCGTAGATGCCGTAGTTGCCGCGGGTGGTGTTGGCGGTGCCGAAGTTGGTGTAGACACTGTTGTCGTACCAGAAGCCGAGCTTGTAGTTACCGATCGGGCCGGTATCGTCTTTGAGCGCGTTGACCTGGTACTGCAGCTCGCCGATGACGAAGACCGGGCCGTTGAGCGTGAAGTTGGCGCCGTTGTAGGCGTTGGCGCGGATGGACGGGTCGCCGTTGTACACGCCCACGAGCATCGAGAGCCGCTGCGTCGCGTTGAACTTGCCGAGGAAGCCCCACGTCGCGTTGGGGTAGGCCGTCATGCCGGGCGAGTTGAAGAAGATGCCGACGGGGTTGCCGTCGAACGCGTTCTGCATGAAGAGGTAGTCGTATTCCGAAACCAGGAAGTCATCGCCCGCGGCGATCCGCCCCACGCGGAACTCGAAGCGATCATCGAACAGCTTCTGCTGCCAGGCCAGGTCTACCAGGTGGAACGTGCTGCCGCCGAAGACCTGCTGGACGGTGAAGAGGTTTCCGATGTAGACGCTGGAGAGGCTGGAGCCCGAGCGCTGGGCCATGTCGACGATGAATGAGGCGCCGTTGATGCCGAACATCTTCTCGAAGTCGAAGGTGAACGACATGTCGAGGTTGTCGGCGTGGGTGAAGCCCTGATCGCGCCCGCCGCTGACGTTGCCGGCGAGGTTGGTGACGAACGAGATGGAGGGCGTGATGCCCTTGTCGTTGAGCGCGGTGCGCAGGCCGAACCAGTCGCCCAGGAGGTTGCCGTTGGTCGGGATCAACTGGAAGGGCTGATGGATGTCGGTGCGCGAGTCGGTGGGGGGCGGATCGGGGTGGACGGTTGCGACGGCCTGTCGCCCGGAGATTGCGCGGCGGAGGTCGTGCATGAACTGGCCGAACGGCCCGTGGGTTGTGTCGCTCGCGGGGTCGGCGGGGGAAGCGGTTGAAGCGGCGGGCTCGGGTGGGGGTTGCGGCGCGGGCGGGTCGTCTGCCGCGGCGAGCGCGAGCGGGAAGAGCAGAACGGTGAGGGGGCGAAGATGCAAGAAGAGAGCCTTTCCCCGGGGCGCGGAAGATGTGTGGGAGGATAACGGAAAAGGGGAGGGGGAGAGGTGGGGAGGTGGGGAGGGGAAGAGGGGACGAGGTGAGGAGGTGAGGAGGTGAGGAGGTGAGGAGGGGTGGGCGATCGCGCTTCCGCGGGGCGCGGAAGTGTGGCTGCGCAGCTGTGTCGGTTTGGTCAGGGGCAGAGCAGCGCGTCGTAGGCGGGGACGAAGAGCTGGAAATCGGCGTCGTCGACGAAGCCGTCGCGGTTGAGGTCGGCGGGGCAGGATGCGGGCATGGCGGGGTCGGCGCAGTCGAGGATGTTGTATGCGCTGACGAAGAGCTGGAAGTCGGCATCATCGACGAGGGCGTCGTGGTTGAGGTCGCCGGCGCAGATCGAGAGCTGGGCGGGATCGGAGGTTGCGTCGCCGCAGGCGTTGGAGACGGTGACGGTGTACGCGCCGACATCCGCGGGGCCGGCGTTCTGGATGGTGAGGGTCTTGGTCGTGCTGCCGGAGATGATGGATCCGCCGGGTGTCGGGCCGTTGGTGAGCGGCTGGCCGTCTTTTTTCCAACCGAAGCTGAGGCTGGTCGGAGCGGCGGCGACGGTGAAGACTGCATTTGGCGCCGCGGTCACGCTCGCGGGCTGGAGCGTGATTTCGGGCGCGGTGCCGGAGGCGAGGGAGCTTTGCAGGCGGAGCTGGGTGGAGAGCAGGCTGGGCACCACGCCCATGTGCTGCGGATTTTCGTCGAAGCAGATGTCGGAGAAGGCGCCCGTGACGTGCGATCCCGCGACAAACGGGGTGTAGTAAATCCCGGCGGTGGGCGCGTAGGGAGATACAAACGAGCCCCGCAGATGGCCCGCGACCGTGGCGGCGCCGGTGGCCTGCATGCGCCCGAACTGCGCCGTCGATGTGCCCTTGATCGCGGTGCGCACGGTGCCGCCGGCCTGGAGCGTGAGTGCGCCGGTGACGGCGAAGACAACTTCGGGCGACATCTCGATCAGGCCGGAATTCGTGAACGTGCCGCCGACGGGGGTCGTGCCGACGCTGCGGTTGGCGATGCGGAGCGTTCCCTGGTTGGAGGTGAGCAGGGAGAGATTGGGCGCGGAATTGCCGGAGGTGGAAAGGAGAGCGACTTCGGTCTCTGGCGCGATGGTGCGGATGTTGCGCGCACCGAGCGAGAGGCCGCCCCCGTTGCCGAGCCACCTGCCGCCGGTGAGCGTTCCGTTGGTGGTGTTGAAGTTCTGGATGTTGTCGGGGTCCACAAACAGTTGCCCGGCGGTCGATTCCAGCGTGCCGTTGTTGACGAACGTGCCGCCCGCGATCCAGAGGGTCTTCGCCGGAAGCGCCATCGAAATCCGGCCGAAATTCGAAAGAGTCGATGTGCTCGCGAGCTGGATCTTCGCGCCCCCGCGCCCGTCGCTCGGGCAGACGAGCGATACTCCGCTGCCGAGTGTGAGGTTCGCGAGGCTCAGAACCGCGATCGAAGCCGAGTCAGCGTCAGAGTTCCGCAAAATGATCGATCCCTGCCCGCCGATCGCCTGATCCCCAACTGCAAAGAGCAATGCGGCCGCGCCGCACCAATAGTCGCTATCGAGCACAATCGACCCGCCATCCAGCGTCAGGCCGTTCTCGATCTCGATCGCGCCACAGATGTCGTTGATCAGGTCGCCCGCGAGCGTGCATCCGTCCAGAAGAACCCCCGCAAAGGCGATCTCCGTCCGAAAGCCCGTGCCGTCGGAACTCTGCAGCGAGCATCCGTGGAGCGACGCGTCGGAGATCGTGATCGTTCCGGTCGATACCGAAGCGACAACGGTCGAAGAAGTGACCGAGCCCGTGAGCTTGACCGATCCGCCGTTGTTCACAACCGGTCCGAGCGACAGGAAAGAGCCGCCGAACTCCGCGATCGCTCCGGCCGCGACTTGCACTTGGCCGCTGTTCGTCCACGAGCCGGCCCGCAGAGAGAGCGTGCCGGCATCCGCCTTGAGCGAGCCGGTGTTGGTCAAACTCCCGGCGCCCGTGATCGCCAGGGTCAACCCGCTTTGCTTGACGGAGATCGTGCCGGCGCTCGCGATCGATGAGCCGGCTTCGAGCTCCAGCAAAGCGCTGAAGCCAGATGCGCCCGGGCCGTACGTGACCGATACGCCCGCCTCAATCGTCAGCGCGCACGAATTCGCCACCTTGATGACCTTGCCGCCACCGTTCACGATCGAAATGCTCCCCGAGCCGGAAAGCGCTTGCGCGGCCCCGCTGAAGATCAGTCCGGTGCAGCCGCTGGAGTTGTTGAGCTGCACGATCGCGCCCGACTGGAGTTCGATTCCGCCCGTGACGGTGACGGTGCTGCAGCCCGAAAGCGTGAGATTGCGGGCCGTGGTGATCGAATGCACGCTGACGGTGCCGGCGTTGATCGTCCCCGCGCCTGCCCCGATCACGCAGTCGTGGGTCGGCCCGGGCAGGACCGCGGGCGACCAGTTGCCGGCGAGGTTGAACGTGGTTCCGTTCGCGGCGCCGGTCCACGTCAGCGTCTCTGCCGCGGCGTGTGCACAGAGAGCGAAAACGCACGCACAGAAGGCAAGCAGGAAGCGCATGCGGAATTCTCCCGGAGCCCTGCGAACATCACGACATTTAACTTCGAAGAAATCAGTATAACCGACTCACATTTGCGCCGGCCCGTGTTATTGGACGGCTGTGCGGGCGCGCCCACGCTTCTCGCCACTTGGGCGCCGGCGTCAAGCTCTCGAGCTGAAGTGGGAGGAAATAGAAAAATCCCGCCCGCGCCGGTGTCTCGACTGACCCGGCCGATGGCGTGCGGGTGCAACTGCGAGCACGAACGCAAGGCGCGGTGCAGGGGGGCTGAGCCGGGCGAGGGGAAGCGGTCACTTGCCGCGGCGTGCCGCGGCAAACCGGATCGCCGCTTCGAAGCCGTCCACCATCGACGCGATGCTGTACTGCTGCGTCGCCGTGTGGAGCGCCTCGGCGGACATCGCCTTCAGCTTGTTGCGGTCGCTCAGGAGCGCGATCACCTTTGCGGCGAGGTCGGGGATGCTTCCATCCTCGTACACATCGCCGTTGTGACCCGGGCGGATCACGTCGTACTCCGGGCCGTGGCGCGCCGGGTTGTTGCAGGTCAGCACGGGCACGCCGTACCCCATCGCGTGCAGCACGCTCAGGCCCATGTGCGACGGAAAAACCATGAGGTCGGACGAGAGGAACCACGGCGCCAGGTTTTTTTCCTCGTAGACCGGACCGAGGAAGCGCACGCGCGCGCTTCCCGCGTTTGCGGGCTCGAGCAGGTTGAGCTTGCCAGCCAGTTCGCGCAGGCGCTGTTCATCTTCCCCGCCGCCGACGATGAGGAGCTGCACGCCCGGGTATGACTGTGCGATCGCCGGGAGCGCTTCGAACAGCAGATCGAGCCGGCGGAGCGGATCGAGCCGCGCGCAGAAAATCAGGACCGGCCCGGGAAAAGGGAGGGAGGGCGACGGCTGGTGCAGATCGTTCTGCTTGCGGAAGGCATCGAGGTCGCGCGGCCGCGCAACCCAGTCCCGGCGCGCCGCCTGGATATTCGTCTGATCAACGCTGTTGGGCGCGACGAACACGCGCGCCGGGTCGAACCCCTCGGAAATCAGAACATCGCGAACCGAAGCGGAGTAGACGAGGATGCAATCGGCGCGTCGGCCGAAGAAGTTGCGCAGCCGGCGCCGGTTGGGCGAGTCGTTTTTGGAGACGCCGTGCCCGAAAAAGACCACGCCCATGTTCTTTCTGCGCGCCTTGCGGATGCAGAGCAGATTCTCGAGAAAGCGGACGTTCCAGTTGAGGATCACGACGTCGGCGGAGCGGTCGAGCGCGCTCAGATAACCGGGATGCCAGAACAATTCCGGACGTTGGGAAATTTTGCGGGCTGGGGTGAAGTTTCCGTCAATACCGGTCGGATCGACATTGGGGACCTGGCCGTCGGAGGAGTAGGCCAAGTGCAGCGAGATGCCGGGGCGTGCGGCCAATGCTTGCCACGCGGGTAGTCGATACCTAGCAAGCGCCGGTTCGCAGATGATGGTGCGGATTTCGGACATCGGGGCCGACTTTAGGAAAGCGGAGCGGCGTGCTCCGCGGCCCAACAGGATCGGCGAAGGACCGGGCACGGGTTCGAGATTCGCTTCGGCAAGCGGCGGGAATGAATGAAACACCCGAGGAGGGTGAGGGTCGGAAGGGTGGGGGGGCTGGGGGGGTCGGGAGAGGGGTTGTCGCTATAGTCCGGCCCGCTCGGGTCGGAGCGCGAGGATTGAGTCGGACTTTTTCGGAGATGATGCGGCATGTCGCACGCTGAGCAACTGCGGAACAAGATCGAGGGTCGTCAGGCGAAGGTCGCGGTCATCGGCCTCGGTTATGTGGGTCTTCCCCTGCTGGCGGCATTCCATGATGCCGGATACCCGGTTCTGGGGTTCGATATCGATCCCGAGAAGCCGGTGCTGCTGAAAAAGGGTGAGAACTACCTGCCGCACCTGGGCGCGGATATGTGCAAGCCGTTCGTGGGCAGCAAGCGCTTCGATGCGACGACGGACCCCAAGCGCCTGGTGGAGGCGGATGCGATCATCGTGTGCGTGCCGACCCCGCTGGGTCAGCACGGCGAGCCGGATTTGAGCTATGTGGTGAACACGGGCGTGATGATCGGGGAGAACAGCCGCGAGGGCCAACTGGTGGTGCTCGAGTCGACGAGCTATCCGGGCACGACGCGTGAGGACATGCTCCCCGCGATGCTCAAGGCGGCCGACAAGAAGGGCCTGAAGCTGAAGCTGGGCGAGAACGTGTTCGTGGCGTTCAGCCCTGAGCGTGAGGATCCGGGTCGCAAGAGCCATTCGACGACGACGATTCCGAAGCTGGTGGGCGGGCTGGACAAGGTCTCGGGCGAGCTGGCGACCAAGATGTACAGCGGCCCGATCAAGACCGTGGTGCCGGTCAGCACGGCGGAAGTGGCCGAGGCCAGCAAGGTATTCGAGAACGTTTTCCGCTGCGTGAACATCGCGCTGGTGAACGAGCTCAAGACGATCATGGATGCGATGGGCATCAACGTCTGGGAAGTGATCGAGGCGGCGAGCACGAAGCCGTTCGGGTTCATGCCGTTCTATCCGGGGCCGGGGCTGGGCGGGCACTGCATTCCGATCGATCCGTTCTACCTGACGTGGAAGGCGAAGGAATACAAGGTGCCGGCGCGGTTCATTGAGATCGCGGGGGAAGTGAACAACTCGATGCCGCACTATGTGGTGCACAAGGTGGCGGCGGCGCTGAACCAGCAGGGGAAGGCGACCAAGGGTGCGAAGGTGCTGGTGCTGGGGCTGGCGTACAAGCCGGATATTGCTGATACGCGGGAGAGCCCGACGTATGAGCTGATCGAGCTCTTGCTCGATATGGGCGCGAAGGTGGAGTACAGCGATCCGTTCGTGAAGTACACCAAGCCGGTGCGGAAGTACAACCTGGACATGCACAGCGTGGACCTGACGCCGGAGAACCTGGCGAAGTTCGACTGCGTGCTGGTGTCGACGAATCACAGCTCGTTCGACTACGGCGCGATCGCGAAGCACAGCCGGCTGGTGGTGGACACGCGGAACGCGATGAAGAAGTTTGCGGGCGAGATGGGCGAGAAGCTGGTTCGCGCGTAAGACATTCACCACAGAGACACAGAGGCACAGAGAAGAAGGATTCGCGAGAGAACGCGGAGTGCGCGGAGGGCGCGGAGATTTGGTGGGATGCCATGACGATGTCGCCTGAACTGCGCGGGTTCTGGCTTGAGGGATGTATTGCGCCCGGAGTGCCGGGTGTTTCGGTGCGCGAGATGGAAAAGGCGTGGGGTCGTGCGGATCACTTCAAGCCGCGCTCCACGCTCAGTAAATTCGCGTGGTACGGGAAGCGAGTCTTTGAATTGACCGCTTCAATCCAGCGCCCGCTGGTGGCGGCCTTCTGCGCTGCAGCGACAGGCGAAGTGCATTCTGAAAAAGCCGCGCGGTCGGTTCAGGCGGGCATGAAGACCAGGTTGGTGTAGGGGTAGGTTTCGAGCGGCGTGTGGGGGACGCGCTTGTTGCCTTTGTATTCAAAGCCCTGGTAGCCCCGCGCGAGTATGTGGTCGACGACGTTGCGGCTGGTGCGGGTGCCCTTGGCGGCGCCGACATCGCCCATCTCGAGCGTGACGACGGGTTTGACCTCGCGGAGCGTGCGCTCCATGCCTTTGAGGATTTCGAGCTCGGCGCCCTCGGCGTCGATCTTGAGCATGTTGGGTTTGACGCCGGTGCGGTCGATGTAGCCGTCGATGGTGAGGGCGTCGACCTGGAAGTGCTTGGGCGTGGGCTGGGGCTTGGATTTGTCGAAGGAGATCTTGCCGCCGCCCCCACCCTGCGAGAGCGAGTTGTACGCGCTGTACTCGAGGCCGAAGTCGGTGAAATCGAGCTTGGCTTCGCGGCTGAAGCCGGCGGCGTTGATGGTGGTGACGTTGGGGAGGTGCCCGACGTTTTTGCGGAGCATCTCGTAGGTGCTGGGCGTGGGATCGAATGCGTGGACCTTGCCGGCCGGGCCGACGAGATCGGCGGCGAGCAATGAGAAGTAGCCGAAGTGGGAGCCGACGTCGAAGAAGGTCATGCCGGGCTTGAGCAGATCGATGAAGGCGCGGGTGAGCTCTTCTTCGAAGAAGCCGTAGCGGTAGATGGTGGTGGAAACGCCTTCGGGAATGATGGAGTGGAAGGTGGCGCCCCAGAAGGTGCGCGCGGTGACGGGATAGACACCGCCGTTGGCGTGCGCTCGTCTTTCCAGGAGCTTGGAGCCGAGCATGCGGAGCGGCCTTCTGGCGACCTTGACGGCGCCGGAGGCGTACATGAGCGACACAGATGAGTCGAGTTCTGCGATTGCGCGCTGATTCACTTTTTCCCTCCCCAGTACGGGTTATCTTCTCACAATGTCGCGGGGACGCAACGGCATTGTGGAAAATTTGCGCGGCGGAGCGCGAGGGGCCTTGGCGCTTTGAAAACAGGGTTTGCGCGATGGTTTTTGCGCGAAGAGAGGCTGCTGCCACCGGTCCCGACGCGACCGAAAGCGGTTGAGGTGGCGGAACGGGTGTGCGGAATCAGTTGGCCGGACGGGCCTGGATCTCAACAAACTGCGCCCAGTGGGTGCCTGCGCCGAGGTTCATGACGCGGTAGCGCGTTGCGTGGAGGCTTGGGGCGATGAATGCCTGATCGATGTGGAAGAACGGCACGTCGCTTGGAATGAAGAAGCGGACGAGCGTGAACATGCCGGGTCCGTCGAGTTGAGCGAACGGGACCTTGCGCGGGTAGGAAGCGGTGTATCCGGCGCCGGCCTGGTCGTAGGCGTTTTCCATTTTGCCGACGAGGTGGGCGAGGCTGCGGCTGCCTCGCGGAATGTTGAAGTCGCCGATGATGACATCGGGCTGGGGGAAGCCGCGGCGGCCGAGTTGCTCGGCGGGGACGTTGATCCACTGCGGCTCGCCCTTGGCGTTGGTTTCGGCGGAGAGAACGGTCGCGGTGCCCTTCCAGTTGTCGATGGCGTCGATGGCTTCGCGGGTGACGTTCTGGCGGCTGAGGGAGGGATCGCTGGGCAGGTCCATCAGCCAGACCACGAAGGGCTGGCCGGTGCCTTCCTTGACGGTGCCTTCGGGGTCGAAGAGCAGGTACATGGAATAGCCGGGGTCTTTGGCGTCGTAACGGCCGCTCTGTTTGCGGAGGTCGAAGCCGACGCCGGGCTTGATGTTGAGCGTGGTGAAGCCCCACTCGCGGAGCTTGAGGCGCGTGTGGACGAGGAAGATGCCGGCGAGGAACGTGGTGTACTTGTTCTTGTCTTCTTCGGTGGCGCTCAGGCCCTTGAACTCGTTGACGACGCTCCAGTTGGGCTGATTGGAGACAACGACCAGGTCGGCGTCGATGAGGCGGAGCTCGTCGAGCCAGCCGTCGCGGACGCGGCCGCCGATGTTCCAGAAGAGGATGGTGTTGCGGGGCGCCTTGGCGTTTCGGCCGGTATCGCTGAAGAGGAAGTCCGGCGAGCGATGCTC
>JAFEBN010000098.1 GCA_018242645.1 Planctomycetota bacterium
GTTCGGTCGCCGCGTTGCGACTGCCGCGGAAGCACGCAAGATCTGCAAAGTCGGCGTCTGGTACAACAGCATCGAAGAGACCCTGCAGAACAACGGCATGCCCCCCAATCCGACCGATCACAACCCGGGCTTCCTCGTTTGGCCGACGGACGGGAAGAAGACGCTGCCGGTGGTGGCGGGCGATTCGCACCCGGTGGCCGCGTGCATGATCGCGCCCGAACCCGTGCGGCTTGCGCAATCAAAGCTGATGGCGGGCAAAAAGTCCTGATCAATCATCAAGCAGCAATTCAAGAACTCGGGTCTCGTCGCCGGCAGGAGGCGAGACCTCTTTCATCCAGGAGAAGGAACGGCGTATGAACTCAGACGCGGGAACCTGGTCGCTGAACATTCCGCAAACGATTTCGGCCGAGGCCCAGCAGTTTCTCCGCGGAATGAAGAACCCGGCGCTAGGCCCAAACTTTCCTCACGCGGACGATGCGGCGGGCTGGGCGAAGGTGAGAGCGATGGCGGAGCAGGACGGCAAGGCCAAATCGGCGCCCTTGCTGGCACGATTCGCGCACGTTGTGACCGAACAGACGATCGGCGGCATGCGCGTTCTCGACATTCGACCCACAGGGTGGACCGACAACGGAACTGCCGCCGTTTACACGCACGGCGGAGCGCACGTCATGTACAGCGCCGAGTCGAGCCTGGGGCGCGCGGTCGTCTTTGCTCACACGACGGGGCTCAGGGTTTTCTCCATTGACTACACGGTCGCGCCGATCGCAAAGTACAACCAGATGTCCGACGAGGTGGTCGGCGTGGTTCGCGAGCTCCTGCGCGGGGGCCAATCCCTGAAAAAACTTGTGATATATGGCGATTCATCGGGCGGCGGTCTGGCCGCCGCCTCCATTCTGAAGATGCGGGACCAGGGCGTGGGGCTTCCCGCGGCCGCAGTGCTGGTTTCGCCGTGGCTCGATGTCACGTCGAGCGGAGACACGGAGGCAACGCTTCACGATGCGGATCCGAACCAGTTGTATGAAAAACATGGTGTCTTTGCCGCGGAAGCGTTTGCGCCGCCGGCCGAACAGCGGCATCCTTACGCCTCGCCCGTCTACGGAGATTTTTCGAAAGGATTCCCCCCAACGCTCATCCAGGGTGGGCTGAAGGAAACACTGCTGAGCGGATTCGTGCGGATGTATCAGGCTCTCGACGCCGCCGGGGTACCCGTGAAGCTCGACCTGTATGAAGGAATGATCCACAATTTTCAGGACCGGATATTCGATTGCCCCGAATCGGCTTTGGCCCGAAAGAAAATGCGCGACTTTGTTGCGAGCTTTCTCGGGACAGGCGCCCGCACGCCATGAGCGATCCCCGGCCAAAGAACGACGCCCCTTTGGATCAGTTGTCGCTGGCCTTCGAACGAACGTATCTGGCGCACGAACGCACGCTCATGGCGTGGACGCGGACTTCCACGTCGCTCATCACGTTCGGTTTTACGCTCTACAAGTTCTTCGAGTTTCTGCACGAAAAAGGGCAGGCCGAGCCGCGGCCTCTGGGCGCACGGGTATTCGGGCTTGTCATGATCGGGATCGGCGTGCTCGTGCTGATACTCGCGGGAGCACAGCACCTTGTCATGCTGCGCCGGTTGAAGATCCAGTATCCGCAGGCTCCGTTTTCGCTGGCGCTGCTGCTGGCCGCGTTGATTGCGTGCCTGGGCGTCGTCGGCTTCCTTTCTGGCGTTCTTCAGTCCTGAAGTTTTCTTGAAAGGCGAGGTAACTCGTGAGCACAAAAACGGAGAGTCAAGCCGCACGCGGACCGTGGGAGGCCGCTCTTGATCTGCTGCGTTCGTGGGATCCGGCGTGGGCGGCGACGTGCGAGAAAATGTCCACCAACCCGTGGAGGGGCAGCGTCCTGGCCCCGAAGATGGTGGAGCTGGTTTCGCTCGGCCTGAACGCGGCGTGCACAAATCTCAATCCGGAAGGCACTCGCAGGCATATCCGCGGAGCGCTTTCCGCGGGAGCAACCCGAGACGAAATTCTTCATGTGATCAAATGTGCCGCGGTGATGTCGATTCACTCCTGCAGTCTCGGTGCCCCCATCCTGCTCGAGGAAGCCAGGGCCGCCGGGAAACAGGCGGCGGCAAAGTCCGGCGTGCCCACGCCCGCCTGCGATCAGATGAAGTCGATGGGCCAGTGGAACACCGCCTGGGATCCATTCTTCCAGCTTGATCCCCAGTGGACGGACCAGTTCATGGCAACGGGCGCCGGGATTTACGGCAGCGGAATTCTGCCTCCCAAAGAGATGGAACTGCTCAGCATCGCGTTCGATGCTTCGTTTACCCATATGTATTCGCCGGGGACACGTCGCCACATCCAGAACGCGCTGAAGGCCGGGGCGTCGATGGAAGAGGTTATGGAAGTTCTGAAGCTCTGTGTCGTCCAGGGGGTGCAGGCCTGCAACCTCGCGGTGCCGATGCTGGCAGAAGAGTTGCGATTGCGGGAGACGCCAGTCCGGGATTGACCCGGCATCGAAATTGTTCTTGCGTAAGGCCGGAGAGCGACGGATGAGCGAATCGAACAAGCAGCATCGAACGTGGAAGCAGAAGCTCGCGCATGAGCTGCTCGAATACTGGGTGACATTCGCGTACCTCGCGTGCCTGTTCGTCGTGTTCGCGTGGCATCGGCGTTTCATCCTGGAGGAAGCGAACATTCCCGTGAACGATTACTGGATGCCGCTGCTCGAAGCGGCGATCCTGGCGAAGGTGGTGCTGATCATCGACCTGTTCGGTGCGGCGCACCGGCTCGAATCCAAGCCACTGATCGTGACGACGCTGTACAAGACCGGACTCTTTGCGATCGGCATCCTGATTTTTAATGTACTGGAGGCGACTGCGCGCGGGCTGCTTCAGCATCACCATGTGCTGCACGGGCTCCACGAATTCACGCGCATGAATCGCTTTGAGCTCTTTGCACGGATGCTCGAAAAGTGCTTCTCGCTGATCCCGTTTTTCGCGTTTCGGGAGGTCGCCCGCGTGCTCGGCGAGGGCACGCTTGCCACGCTGTTCTTCACCGGCAAGCGGCCAAAGCCGTTCGACGCGGAGGGGGTGGCGCCCTCTTCCAAGCCGTCGGCGGAATAATGAAGCGATCGGGCAAGGCTACCGGTTCGAAACCATCCGGCGGATCGTCTCGGGGTTTTCCGGCTGTCCGGTACGCGTGCTGAGGAGCGCCGCCTGCGCGGTCGCCAGCAGTCCGAGCAGGTCGACGGGCGGGGGTGCCGGGATGTGCGGATCGAGGAGGCGGTCGATGCCGTCGCTCAGCACCTCGATGCAGTGGGGCGGGCTCTTCACCGTTCGGCGATGGCGTGCTTCGTCGACCTTTTCGCCGGTCGGGCCGACGAACTCGAAACCGTCGTCATAGATGCGGAGCCGACCGGCGGGGCCGAGCAGCGTGAGCACGCGGTTCCAACGTCCGGCGTGATCGCTCGCGACGATGGTGGCCGAGCGGCCGTCGGGGAAGCGGAGCACCGCGGTCAGGTCGCCGGAAAAGCCCCGCAGAGATTCGCCCGGAACGCTGTACACGCTCTGGCCGTGCGCCGGGGAAACAAACGATGCATCGACCGTCTCGGGTGTGCCCAGATGTGCCATGATGGCATCGAGCGCGGAGACCAGTTGTGCCCCCAGCGACCCCTGCTGCGGCGAGTTGTACAACTCGATCGACAGCGTGCGGGTGTGCCCGAACTGTTCGATGACTTCCACGGCATCCCGGTAGCGCTTGGAATGTCGGAGCATGCCCAGCAATCGGACGTGCTGGGGCAAACCGAGTTGATCGTCCTGTTCGCTGGAGCCGCTTGGCAGCAGGAGAGCACTGGCGGGAATGGGCTCCAGGGAAGCGATGCGCACCCCGCGAGCCGCCGCGACGCTCAGCACACGCTCGTCGGCTGGCTCGTTCTCGGTGCCAAAGTCGCCGGGGTCGAGCAGCAACACGAGCGATGCTTTCGTCTCCGCGAGCAGTGAGCGCAGGTCGTCGCAGGGTTCGGACCCGAGGTGCTTGGCGAGGGTTGAAGATTCCCCCCGCACGGGGGAGCCCACGGCCAGCAGTTCGAGATCCGCCTCCTGACTCACGTCGTGAGCGAGCGAAAGCTGATCCGGGCGGAGCCAGACGGCCGCGGTCTTCTTCCGTGCTTCCTTGCGCGAAGTGGACACGGAAAGGATCGTACCCGAAGTCACCGTTCCGGTGCGGGACGAACTGGTTCGCCGGAAAGGCCGATAGAATTGCCGAGACGCGGCAAGGCGGCCGCGGGGGGCGGACGGTCCGCTCCCTGAGGAAAGTCCGAGCACGACAGGACACGCTGGTGGGTAACGCCCACCCGTCCGGAAGGCGGCGGAAAACCGTCATCCTCCCCGGGCGAGGGAAAGTGCCACAGAGAACAGACCGCCGATGGCCCGCCGCGAGGCGGGATCAGGCAAGGGTGAAAAGGTGCGGCAAGAGCGCACCGCCCGGCCCGTGAGGGACGGGGCACGGCAAACCCCAGCGCGTGCAAGGTCACGCAGCTTCTTCCTTCGGGGCGTCCGGTCCGGACGCGGGCTTCGGCTCAAGAGGCGGGTGGACCGCTCGAGCCCCGCGGCAACGCGCGGCCCAGAGAAATGGTCGCCACGACCGGAAGGTGAGCGGGTTCGGCAACGGACCGGTTCAAACCGCCGGGCGGACAGAACTCGGCTTAGTGGCGCGTCGGAACGATCGCGGGCCCCGGAGAAGGGGCTCGCGGCCTTTTTGCGTCAGGCTTTTCGGGGCGTGGTGCGTGCGACCACATGAACCACCCAGTTGTCGTCGAGTTCGGCGCCATCGGCCGCGGGGCGGAGGATCGCGCGGCCGTCGCCATCGATGGCGTCACCGAGGCGTGGGTGGATTTCCGTGCTGTGGAACCCTGCCTCGGCCAGGGCTTCGCGCAGTTCCGGGATGGACCAGAGACGCCAGTCGTAGATGAAGGCTTCGGGAATCTCGATCGACGGGGGCGACCGCCTGATCTGGGCGGGCGAGCGGTTTCCCGACCAGGCGCGAAAGTGCAGCACATCGACCACACGGGCGGAGAACGCGTCGGCGCGGCGCTGTTCGAAGGTGTATTCCACGAGTTGGCCGGACCAGGGCGCCCTGCGCGGCGCGCGGAGGAACTGGATGATGCGGCCGGGCGAAAACGCGTCTTTGCCTCCGTAGAGATCGAACACGAGCACGCCTCCGGGGGCGAGACTCTTGCGCGCGGCACGGAGGTAACGGAGCAGTTCGCGACGCGTGTGCTGGTAGCCGATGGGGAAGTTGGTTGCGGCGATGATCTCGGCCCGGGCCGTGCAGAGCGCGGCGGGGCTGACGATGGTGCGGACGCGGCGCGACTTGGCGCGAGCGAGTGGGGCGGGATCGGTGTCAACGGCGATGGCGGAGCGGGCCCGGTGCGACGCGGCCCAGGCGCGGGCGAGGGCGCCGCTGCCACTGAAATCCTCCCGGAGCGTGCGCGGGCTTTGTCCGTGCGCTGCGAGCAGGAAGGGGATGAGGCGGCCGGGCTCGGTGACGCAGAGTTCGTAGAAATCGAGCGTGCCGGGAGCGGTGGAGAGGCGCGGGGATTTCGGGCGACGGTTGGAACTCACGCCATCCGGATCCACTTGATGAGCGTGGGCAGGTTGGGCGGCTTGCCGTACATGAGCACGCCGATGCGGAAGATCTTGGCGGCGGCGTAGCACATAAAGACGACGGTGAGCAGGCCGACCGCGATGCTCGCGGGGATCTGCCACATCGGAATGGGCTCGCTGCCGCTGATCCGCAGGACCATGATGAAGGGATTGATCATGGGGACGAACGAGCAGACCTGCGCGAACGCGGAGTTGGGATTGCGCAGGATGGGCATCCAGAGGATCATCGGGACCACGAGCACGATCATGACCGGAGCCATGAGCGACTGGGCCTCGTTGATGTCGTTGACGGCGGCGCCGATGGAAGCCATCAGGCAGGCGATCAGCACGTAGGCGATCGCGAAGTAGACGAAGAGCAGGATCAGGTTGTGCCAAGCCAGCAGGTCCGCCATGGCGAAGAAGATCAGCGAGGCAACGCCGACGCTGGAGTAGAGGCCGAGGATGAGCAGCCCTACGGCGCCCTTGCCGATGATTTTGCCCATCATGAGCTGCATGGGGCTGACGGCGGAGAGCAGCACTTCCATGACACGGTTGGACTTCTCCTCGATGGTGCTGGTCAGCAGGTACTGACCGGAGGAGAAGACGCTGATCCAGAGGAGGAACATGAAGGCGGCGGGGATCATGATCTTGGCGACTTCGTTGATCTTGGTGTCGCCCTGAGCGGTGACGGCGGATTCCTCAACGGTCGGGACCTGCATGATGCCGCGGATCTTGGCAACGTCTTCGCCGGCGGTAGCGAGGCGGGAATCGACGATGGCCTTTGAGGTCTGGCGGCGGACGTCGCTCTGAACTTCGATATCGAGGCGTGGGGCGGTGAGCAACTGGAAGGGGGTGAAATCGGGCTGGCCTTCCTCGTTGGTTTGCGTGGTCTTGACCGTGGTTTCGGGGATGACAATGAGAGCCAGGCGCGCGGCGTTGCCCGCGGCGGCCTGTTCGCGTCCGGTGGCCTTGAGAATCTCGCGTTTCGCGTCTTCGACCGAAGTCTCCGGCGGGAGCACCTGCACGGTCAGGTTGGTGTCGGGGATGAGATTCTGGGCCGCGGCCATGGAGTTGGCGTCGACCTGCTTCTGGATGCCCGAGGCGGTCTCGGGCTTGAGGCCGAGAGCTTTGGTGCCCTGCTCGATGGCCTGCTTGCCCGCCTTGAGCTTTTCGGCGCGCCGTGCCTCGACCGCTTCGGGGGTGAAGGCCTGCACGATGCGGGGGGCGACGACGCCGCTGCGGTCGATCACGGCGATATGGCCGTAGACCGTCGGAGCTTTCTTGTTCATCAGCAGCGGCATCAGCGTGAAAGCGACGCCCATGATGAAGGGCGGGATCAGCATGCCGAGGATGAATCCCTTTGTTGCGACGGTGGCGAGGAATTCCTTCCACGCGATGATGAAGACCTTACCCACGGGTCACCTCCTGCACGGCGGGCTTGGCGGAATCGCGGAGTTCCTGCCGGAGCTTGGCGGCGTCGCCACCGACGAGCTCGATAAACACATCCTCGAGGCTGGGGCGTTTGAGTTCGATGCGCCGCAGGCGCGCCATCGTGGTCGCCTGGCGCATGATCTCGCCCACATCGGCGTGGTCGTCGAGCCGGAGATCGATGACGCCGTCGTTGTCGAGCTTTTCCTTCACGCCGGGCAGATTGCCCCAGGGAAGGTCGAGCGCGGCGGTCTCGATGGGTTCCACCACGACGGTCTTGGGGTCGTAGGTGCGCCAGATTTCTTCGAGTTCCATGTCGAGCACTTTGACGCCGCCGCGGATCATGAACAGGCGGTCGCAGAGCTGTTCGGCCTCGAACATGGCGTGGGTGGAGAAGATGATGGTGCGCCCGGCCTCGTTCTGCTCGCGGATGAGTTCGCGCATGAGGCGGCGGTTTTCGGGGTCGAGGCCGCTGAAGACTTCATCGAGGATGAGCAGGTCGGGCTCGTGGATCACGGCCGCGATGAACTGCACCTTCTGCTGCATGCCCTTGGAGAGCTCTTCGCACTTCTTGCGGTAGGTTTCGGCGAGGCCGACGCGGACAAGCCATTCGCGGGTGCGGCGTTCGGCTTCGGCGGCGTCAACGCCCTTGAGGCGCGCCATGTATTTGAGGAACGCGCCCACCTTCATCTTGCGGTAGATGCCGCGTTCTTCGGGCAGATAGCCGATGCGGTCTTTGCTCTCGACGGCGGAAGCCTTGCCGAGCACCTTGAGCTGGCCCGAATCCGGGAAGATGATCGACATGATCATGCGGATCGTGGTGCTCTTGCCGGCGCCGTTGGGGCCGATGAACCCGTAGAGCGAACCCTCGGGCACATCAAGATCGAGATGCTGCACGGCGAGCTTGGGACCGAATGACTTGTTCAGGTCCCGGATTTCGATCGCGTTCGACACCGATGTCCTCCTCCCGCGCCGCGGCCGGCGACCGACAATCTTTGGCAGTTGGATCGGCGGCGTTTCATGCCCGGGGCCGGGGCGGGTATCGTTCCGCCATGCCACCGGCGACGTCCATTCTGAGCCCCTCGAGCGCGGAACTTGCCGGTTTGTCGGTTCCGGTGCTCGAAAAGCTCGAGATGTTGCGCCGGGAATACCGCGATCTGGATGCGCAGTTGCAGGATCCGGAAACACTGAGCGACCATCGCAAGATCCGTTTGCTTTCCGTGAAGAAGGCGGCGATCGCGCCGGTTGCGGAGGCGGTGGAGGGCTTCGGCAAGCTCGTGCGGGAGATTGAGGAACTCGAGCCGGTGGCGAGCGGCAACGACCGCGACATGGCGGCGTTGGCCAAAGAAGAACTGCCGGGGCTGCGGACACGCGCCAGGCAGGTCATTCAGGGGGCTGTGCGGAGCCTGGTGACCGCCGAAGACGCGAAGGTGGAATCGGTCATTCTGGAAGTGCGTGCCGGCACGGGTGGCGATGAGGCGGCGCTGTGGTGCCGCGATCTGCTCGAGATGTACACGAAGTACGCGGCCAAGCGCGGATGGAAGTTTGAGCTGCTGGACTTTGTTCCGGAAACCGATGCGGGCGGCATCCGCTCGGCGGTCGCGAATGTGCGCGGGCAGGGCGTGTGGAGCGAACTGGCGTTTGAAGCGGGGGTGCACAGCGTGAAGCGCGTGCCGGCAACGGAAGCGGCGGGCCGCATCCACACCAGCACGGCGACCGTGGCGGTGCTGCCCGAACCGGAGGAAGTGGATGTCAAGATCGACTGGGCCAACGACGTGGAGGAATTTGCCACGCGTGCGCAGGGCCCGGGCGGCCAGAACGTCAACAAGGTCGAAACCGCCTGGCAGATTCACCACAAGCCGACGGGCATCATCATCAAGATGATGGAGGCCAAGAGCCAGCAGCAGAATCGCGAGCGGGCCCGGCGCCTGCTGCTGACGAAACTCTCGGAGCTTGAACGCGTGCGCCAGCACGCCGAGCGCTCGCAGGCCCGGAAAAGCCAGATCCGGGGGGGCGACCGGAGCGAGAAGATCCGCACGTATCGGTGGAAAGAAGGCATCGTTGCGGACGAGCGCCTGCCCGGGGAGTACCAGCTCCGCGAGATCATGGGAGGCGACCTGTCCACGATCATGGGCGACCTGACCGAGCAGGAAACGGCGCGTCGGCTTGCGGAACTCTGAATGACCCTGCGGACCAACATCGCGGTGGTGGGGGCGGGCGCCGCGGGACTGTT
>JAFEBN010000099.1 GCA_018242645.1 Planctomycetota bacterium
GCGATCTTCTCCGCGAGATTCGGTCCGCGGCACAAGCCCTTGGCGAGCGCGACCAGATCCCGCGGCGTCGCCCGCGCCAGCGCGACGCGTCCGCCGATGCGTGCGGCGTCGGGCTGATCGTTCAGCAGCTCGCGGATTTCGCCGGCCAGACGCTGGTCTTCGCACAGGACCGCCACCGCTCCGTGCCGGCGCTCGATGACATCTTTCTGTCTCGGCGGGCGGCAGAGCCACTCGCGGATCAGGCGCTTGCCGATCGCCGTGCGGCAGACGCCCCCTCCCGGGCCCGACAGAAACACGCCCAGCAGCGAGCCGTCGACGCCGCCGTCGGTCGCGCCCGCCCCGGCGCGGATCACGCGCTCGATTTCCAGCGCCCGCAGGCTCACGGCGTCGACCACGAGGCAGTCACCGGGCGATTCCACTTTCGGCGGCCGCAGGTGCGCGAGTGTGCCCTTCCCGGCCGAGGCCTTCGACTCTTCGCTCCCCGGTGTCTGGGTTTCCTGCAGATAGCGCAGAATGGCGCCGGCCGGGCAGACGGCGGGGTCATCGTCGCGCACGCCGAAACCCGCGAGCGACTTCACCCGGAAGTGATCGAGGACCGCCGTTCGCGCTTCATCCATCCGGAACTGCCAGCTCGGTCGGGCCGTGCCGCTGATTCCGAGCGCCGAGAGGCACCGCTTCACCCGGGCGGGGATCGTTCCATCGGAGGCTCCGGCGTAGAGCAGCTCGCGCACGCTGCGGCGGAGAAGTTCATCCAGAATCGATCCGTTCGACGCGTGCACGAGCGTGAACTGGCCGGTGGACGCGTCCACCACCGCGATGGCGGCATCGGAGTCGTCGCCCGCGCCGGTAAAGAAGATCGCCCCGAGCTTGATCGCGGCGGAGTCTTCGAGAAGGGGGCCGTCGACGAGCGTGCCCGGGGTGAGCACCCGCGTCACCTCGCGCTGGATGACACCCTTGGCGTTCTCCGCCAGTTCCATCTGCTCGCACACCGCGACGCGGAAGCCCTTATCGATCAGCTTCTTGAGATACGTTTCGAGCTGATGGTGCGGCATGCCCGCCATCGGCACGCCCGCGGTGCGCTGCGTCAGGGTCAGGCCGATCGCCTTCGACACCGCGACCGCGTCATCATCGAACATCTCATAGAAGTCGCCGATGCGAAACAACAGCACGCAGCCTTCGTGCCGCTTCTTGAAGCGGTAGTACTGCTGCATCGCGGGAGTTTCACGAGGGTCGGCCATAACGCATCGATCCGAAGGGTTCAAGGATAGCGAACACGGCCCCGGGAACCTCGCGTTCCAAAACCGGCCCGCCGGACCCCGCCCGGGTTTCTACACTCCGCGAACCTTTTTGACGAGGCACGGAGGCCGCATGGCAGAGTCAGCCCGCATCGCGTATTTCTCGATGGAAATCGGCGTCGACCCGAAGGTGCCGACGTATTCGGGAGGCCTCGGCATCCTCGCGGGCGATTTGCTCCGCTCGGCCGCGGACCTGGCGCTGCCAGTGGTCGGCGTCACGCTCCTGCACCGCGCGGGCTATTTCGATCAGTCGATCGACCAGTCCGGCATGCAGCGGGAAGCGCCGGTCGTCTGGCAACCGTCGGAACGGCTCCAGCTCCAGCAGCCCCGGGTCGTCGTCAAGCTCAACGGTCGCAAGGTGACCGTGCAGGCGTGGAAGTACCCGGTGAAGCCGACGCATCCGAAGGGCGCCGAGGTTCCGGTCTACTTCCTCGATACCGACCTGGCCGAGAACGAACCCGAAGACCGTCACATCACCGACGCGCTCTACGGGGGTGACCAGCGTCACCGCCTGGTGCAGGAGGGTTTGCTCGGCATCGCGGGCATCTACATGCTCCGTGCGCTCGGTTATGGCAACATCCAGACTTACCACATGAACGAGGGCCACGGCGCGCTGGTGACGATCGAGCTTCTCGCCGAGCATTCGTACAAGCGCAAGACGAGCCCGGCCGATCCGGAAGTGATCGCCGCGGCACGCGGCGCGTGCGCCTTCACCACGCACACGCCGGTGGCGGCGGGGCACGATCAGTTCCCGCTGGACATGGTCTTTGACGTTCTGGGCGAGCAGTCCGCCATCCACGACGGCATGCCGTATGTGCAGAACAACCAGCTCAACATGACCCGCCTGGCGTTGCACTACAGCCGCTTCACCAGCGCCGTCGCGCGGCGTCACGCCGAGGTGAGTCGCGCCATGTTCCCCGGCGCCGCGATCGACTACGTCACCAACGGCATCCACGCTCCGACCTGGGCCTCGCCCGAGGTGCAGTCGATCCTGGACCGCCATTGCCCGGACTGGCGCGCCGACTATCGCGCCATCCGGCGCGCGCTGTTCGCGAGCGACCAGGAGCTTTCCGCGGCACACGACGCGGCCAAACGCCGCCTGCTCGACGCGGTGCGCAACCAGACCGGCGTATCCATGAAGCCCGACGTGTTCACGATCGGCTTCGCCCGGCGCGCGACCGGGTACAAGCGTGCGGACCTGCTGCTCACCGAACCGGCGCGTCTCAAGGAACTCGTCGGCCGCGCCGGGGCGGTGCAGATCATCTACGCCGGCAAGGCCCACCCGAAGGATTACCAGGGCAAGGAGATCATCCAGCGCATCATCCAGCGGCTGAAAGACCTCGCCCCCACCATCCAGGGCGTCTTCCTTCAGAATTACGACATGACGCTCGCCAAATCGCTGGTCTCGGGCGTCGATCTCTGGCTCAACAACCCGGTGCTCCCGCTTGAAGCGTCCGGCACGAGCGGCATGAAGGCTGCGCTCAACGGCGTGCCCAGCCTTTCTACCGCCGACGGGTGGTGGCTGGAAGGCTGCGCGGAGGGCATTACCGGCTGGACCATCGGTCGCGACTGCTTCAAGGTCAATGCCGCGTCGCACGGCTCGCCGTCTGCCGAGGAAGACGCCGCTTCGCTTTACAATCACCTTGAGAGGGACATCCTCCCGCTCTATTACAAAGACCGGCCGATGTGGTGCCAGGTCATGCGCAGCGCGATCGCCCTCAACGGCAGTCAGTTCAACACGAACCGCTGCATGGAGGAGTACGCGAGGCTGGCGTACCAGCTTCGCTGACTCGATCAGGGCCGCTAGGGATTGATCGAATTCATCAGCCCGGTGGCATAGGCCGCCAGATCGCTGCTCTGCGGGTCCGTGCTCGGGATGGAGGTGGAATCGCCGATCGCGGTCGCGCTGAAGGGATAGCGGAGGCACTCGCCCGCCCCGATCGTCTTCCTGGCCCTGGATCCTTCGAACCAGATCTCCACGGGCGAGCTCTGGCTCTCCAGCACATACACCAGCCAGTAGCCATCATTCGCGCCGGATCCCGTCCGGACCGATTCGATGGCGAACGCGGTACCCGCCGCCGCGATAGTCGCCTTGCGGCAGACCACGATCGGCGCCATCCCGTAGACCACCACAATCCCATCATCGGGAACCGCGGTCGCCATCTCGCTTGAATCCTCGCTCGGATCCTTATTCGGATCCGGATCGAGGCGGGTCGCGCGGTTGTAGATGACTTGGCCGCCCCTGCCCGCCTGATTCTGCGTCACCAGGGCGTTGTACGAGGTCTTCCTTGCCGGCGTCGGGGGCTCCGTCGAGTTGTCCGGGGGCGTAAACGTTCGGCTGATCAGCTTCGCAACAAATCGCGACGTCACCGGCTCGTCGGTTTTCTTTCGAAAGTCGACCAGAACGCTGCCGTCGGTGATCAAACTGACCGTGCGTTTGGAAACACCTTTGGACCAGGCTCCGACACCCTTGGTCTCGGCAACTGCCGGATTGGCCGGGCCATCGAGCGACGCATCGATCGACGCGTTCGACCATGTTGAAACGGCCGCGGCAACAACCGCAACCACGCCGAGCAACGACCATCCGGCGACACTTCCGACGCGACGCGTACCCGTGTTCATGTGAACCTCCAGCGGACCTGACAACACTTTGTCGTGTCGCAAATCCTGACACCCCGCCGCGATTCAGCAGCACCAGCCCCGACCGATGCGTTCCTTCGCGGCTTGAGCAGTCTAACGTCCGGCGCCGATTGCTGTCAAAGCACGGCGGACACGATTTGCCTGGCCAGCGTTGTTTCCACGCTCGGAGGGGGATCAATGCAGTGAGCGAGCGCGGAAGCCGCGATCGGAACTGGCACCGACTCAGCGAGCACTCAGCGGCTGAATTGGTCGGGCGCACAACGCCGCGCCCGCGGCGCCTAGCCCTGCGGCCAGCGTCCCCGCGATCGCGGGCACCGCATTCCACACGGTCCAGCCCGAGCGGAGCAGGATCGCACTCGTGAGAAAACTCGCCACCGCCAGCAGGAAAAGGCACGCAATGGAAACGCGCCAGGAACGAATCCAGAACCCCACGCAGGCCGCGACAACTGACATTGCGATGGCAACCGCCCACTGCCGCCCCACGCTCACCACCTCCATCCCGCCCCCTTGGAGCATCTGCTGAATGGTCGCGGCGTTGATCCACACGCCCGGGATCCTGTTCCCGTTGCTCGAGACCTGTACATCATTCCCCGCGGTCGAACCATTGCCGAGCAGGACGACCCTGTTCGAAAACTCCTTCCGCAACTCCTCGTCGGACATCGCGAAGAACTGCTGCATCGAGAACGAACAGCGCTGCATTCCTTCCATGGGCAACTTCGCAAAGAATGCGTGCGCGATGTCGCCCGGCAGCAAGCCGAGCGCGTCATCCGGCGCGGTCATTGTCTCGTTCCCCGAGATCAGTATTCGATCCGGCGGCCGCAGCGTCACCCGCCGGGAGCTTCCCGGTTTGAAGTAACGCACTTCGGCGTTCCCGTTTTCCACCAGGGCGACACCGATATCCGCGTTGGGCTCGTTCGCGGCCGCGAACGTGAGCAGAGAGAACGATGGCATCAGTTCGTTCGCTGCCCGTTCCAGGACCGCGTACATCGTCCAGATCTCGGCCGATTGAAATCCTCCGTTGGCGGGGCCGCACCACAACCGCTGGGCGAACTCCGGGGCGATTGCCGGCAGTCCATCCGGACCGTATTGCCACTTCAGCATGGTCACGACCACGCCGACGTTGCGTTCGCGCAGGTGGTTGATGGCCTGCAGCAACGGCCCGTCAAACTGGGAAGGCGCTGAGAATCGAATGTCGATCCCGACCGCCCGCGGCCCGACCGGCGCAAGCCGCTCAAGGATGGCGCCGTGCAGCAGCCGAACACTCCTGATGTTGTCGTTGGATACCCCCGCGATACCGCGTTTCGCGGCGATCGCCTCAAAGTCGGTTTCGTCGTCGATCATGACGACCCGCACATCGGGCAGAGCACCCGAAACGGGCGCGATCACGGAAACTCTGTTCCAGTAGGCTTCCGTCAACTCCGGGTACCAGAGCATGGCGGGTGTCGCGATCAGCATCGCCGCCGCGATACCGATCGCCGCGCAAACGGAAAGAACCATCAGGGGGCGGCGCGTCGTTGTCCGACCCACCATCCGGCGTGCGGCGCGCACCGCGCTGTCGGGGATCGCCCGGATCCGCTCCCCGCCCAGGAAAGCGGCAAGATCATCGTGCAGTTCGCGCACGCTCTGGTAGCGCTCCGCGGGATTCTTCTGCAGGCACTTGAGAATGATGGTCTCGAGATCGCCCGCGAGCCGCCGGTCGAGCGTCCGAGGCGCCGGGGGTGTTGTCTCGCAGACGGCCTTTTCCATGGCGCGCCGGTCGAGCCCGCGGCCGACCTCGATCGGCACCCGGCCCGTGCACAACTGGTACAGGATCACGCCAAGCGAATAGACATCCGTCCGCTCGTCCACGACCCCGCCCATCAGCTGCTCTGGCGCCATGTACGTCGGTGTGCCGACAATCTGCCCCCGCGATGTAATGGTCTTGGAGCCGTCGCCCTGCAGCTTGGCGATGCCAAAGTCGATGATCTTGATCGACGAGCCTTCCGCATCCGCGCGTGTCCCGGTCCCCGCGTCGGGCGCCGTTCCCGATCGGCCCCGAGTCCCGCTCCGTGCGGGATTGACAAGAATGTTCGACGGCTTCAGATCGCGATGGACGACCCCCTCGCTGTGGGCGTGCTCGAGCGCGGCGCAGACCTCGGTCATCAACCGCAGTTTGTCCTCGATAGTCGCGCCACCACGTGCCGCGAACTCCTGCAGGGTGCAACTCCCCTCCACGAGCTCCATCGACAGAAAGGGCACGATCGACGCCTCGTCGCCGCCGGGGTGGTAGACGCCGGTGTCGAATACCTGGGCGATCCCCGGATGTCTCAGACGCGCCAGAGCGCGCGCCTCGGATTCGAAGCGTGCCAGCGACTCTCCGCTCACCGCCCCCGGCTGCATGAGCTTCAACGCCACGCGGCGTTGCAGTGCTTCCTGAACCGCTTCGTACACCAGGCCCATCCCACCGGCGCCGATCAGGCGCACGATGCGATAGCCCGCAATCTGCACCGGCACCACGAACGGCACGTGCGCACGATCGGCGGGCTTGGGGGGCGTGAACGCCGGCTGGGGCGTTGGCGAATTCATCGACGACGTCGGGGAGTCCCCCGCATCGCCCGTGCTTCCCGTGTTGGTTCCCGGATCCGCCACGTCCACCTCGCCGCCACTGTACAGCGCGGCGAGACCCGGTGCACGCCCGCGGCCGGGCCGTCCTACAGGCGCACGATCACGTCACGCTCGTGGAACCGCACCTTCTTGTGCTGAGCAAACGCGTCATCCGCTGCCCGGTAGCCGGCAGTCGCGACAACCTGCGTCACAAACCCCGTCTTGCCCAGGCCAAGTATCTCGTCATACTTCGCCGGATCGATGCCTTCCATCGGGCAGGTATCCACGCCCAGCATCGCCGCCGAAGTGAGGAACACACCCAGTGCGATGTACACCTGGCGCGCCGCCCAGGCACCGCTGTCGAAGTTGGGGCGCAGCGCAAAGCCCGTCATGGTGTTGCGGTACTCGGTGAGCGACGACTCTTCCACCCCGCGAACTTCCGCGATGCGCCGGACATAACGATCCACATCTTCACTGCTGAGTTTCGCCAGGCGTGCGAAGACCACCAGGTGCGAGGCGTCCGTGATCTGCGACTGGTTCCAGCTCGCTTCGCGCAGCTTCTGGCGAATCGCGGGGTCGCTCACGATAATGAATTTCCACGGCTGCAGGCCGAAACTCGACGGCGCGTGGATGGTGGCGTGCTCAAGGGAGCGCCACACGTCGGGCGCGATCTTCCGGCCCGCGTCGAACTTCTTGACCGCGTACCGCCAACGCAGATTGTTGAGCAGATGCTCCGCTTCGATTGGCTTGTTCTGCACGCCCGCCGGTGCGTGATGCTTTTCCGAGTAACTCATGCTTCTGGCTCCGTTCCGAATTTCCGGTTGGATGCAGGGACCCGGCTTCAGGATTCATCGCATCATCCCGCCTCGGCGGAGCGAATCCACGACAAGCCGGTCGACCGGTGTGTCGGTCGGCACCAGAAAGTGCGCGACCCCCCGCGACCTGCACTCGTCGCGGCAGCGGCCCACGAACTTCTCGACGGCCGCCCGGTATGCCGCGATGGCCGCGGGTGAAACGGTGACCTCGACCCCCCGCGCTGATTCCACGTCCGTGAGCCGCAGGTCGCCGGACAACCCCATCGACGCGCCGCGAACCGGATCAAGTTCTGCCGGCGCAAGCGTTTGCAGGCAGTAGGCATCCAAGGCGCCGTGCTCACCCGCCGCCAGCGCCCCCATCGCGCCGCTCAGCCCCGGCTCTACCAGCAGGTCGGACATGAGCACCGCGATGCCCCGCCCGGAGAATCGACCCGCCAGAAAGCGCACATCGCCGTTGAAATCCGGCGTTTGCCCGCTCCCGACGCCGCGCAGGGATTCCAGCAGAAAGTCCGCGATCCGTCGAAGGCTCAAACGGCCGCGGACCGGCTGGAGCATCCGCCTCCCGAAGCCGCCCCCAAAGGTCGCAACCGAGACGCGGTTGTTTTTGACCAGGCCGACATACGCCAGCGCCATCGCGAGCCGGTGGGCGAAGACCGCCTTGCTGGGCACCTCCGGCTCGCGCGCCGAATCGTCGCCGGCGCCCATGGAGGCCGAGGCATCGACGATCAGGTGCAGGGCGAGGTCTTCTTCCTCCCGGAACAGCTTGATGATGAGCCGCTCGAAGCGGCCATAGATGTTCCAGTCGATGTGGCGCAGGTCGTCGCCCGCAACGTACGTTCGAAAGTCGTTGAATTCGACGCTGCGTCCGCGCCGCTTGCTCCGGCGCTCGCCCGGCAGCTTTCCGGCGAAGACGCGCCGGCTGAAGATGTCGAGACGATCGATCTTCGCCGCAAGCCCGGGGGGCAGCAGGTCTTCCAGCGTGCGAAGCGGTTTGCCGCCCGGCGTGATCAGCACGAGCAAAGACTAGCAGCGATCAGCGCTTGAGCCGCGGATTCACGGCGGGCTGCCCGTCGGCGTAGTCCCACACCGTGACCTTGACCTTTTTGACGCCCCACTTGCGGGCTTCCTCGTGCGTCGGGAAGAGCACGTCGAGGCGGTTGCCCTTGATCGCGCCGCCGCAGTCGAGCACCGGCACGACCTTGCCCGCGTCGTAACCCGGGATGGTCAGGAGCGCGCCGTAGGGCAGAACCTTCGGATCGGCGGCGACCAGCTTGGTGCCGTTGGTCGAGACATGGTGCAGCGTCGCGGTAATGCCGTCGGCGGAGTTGCCGCACGATCGCCAATCCGGGCTGTAGGCCGTGACCACCATCTCGATGGTTCGGACGGCGCGAACCGGTCGCCCATCGAAGAACTTGGTGCCGGCCGGATAAATCCTCGGCGCTTCATCAGCCTTCAGAGCCGATTCCGACGCACGGACTTCCGGAACTTGAATTTTTCGCGCCGTGACTGCGCGCTCGGTTCGCAGTTCTATGGGCGGCACGTCCGACTCGGTCTCGATCACCGCGAGCGGCTGCGCGGAGCGTGCTTCCTTGGCCAGGACAGCGCTGTACGCGGTCATCCCGAGCACTCCAACCACCGCAGCCACCGAGAGACCGGCCCGAAGCGCGATCCGCCAACCTTGGACGCGCCAAGGAGATAGCTGCATGACATCCGTACGAGTCTTCACTTGAACCTTCCAAGGGGCATCCCGCCCCGACCCGTCGCCGCGCGCTCCACGCGGCCTGCGGATGTCCGTCGAAACTCGTGAGTGATCACCAGCTTCGCCGCAGTTGGGTAAAGGATACCCCACCGACCGCGGTCCGCAAAAGAGTTATGGGACGCTTACGCCC
>JAFEBN010000009.1 GCA_018242645.1 Planctomycetota bacterium
CGCGGGTCTGGCGGCGGCGCAGTCCACGGTGCCCGCGCACACCGCCCCGAAGAACCCCAAGCCAACACCGGCCACTCCGGCTCCCACCCCCAGCACAACTCCGATTACGCCAACACCTGTGAATCCGGCCCCCGCCGCACCGGCATCGCCGACGAACCCAACCACGCCTTCACCCGCGCCCGTCACCCAGCCACCCACGCAATCCCCCACCCAGTCTCCAACCCAAGCTCCCCGTAACACGCAGCCGGGCACCAACCGCAATGCGCCCGGATATCAACCCAACACGCCGTCGACCAACACGGGTGGACAAACAGGAACGACCGCGAATCAGCGGCAGACAACACCGGCGAGCGGCCCAACTGTCATGCCTGGGACAAATATGCCCGCGGCCGACTTCGAGTGGCCGAAGGTTTCCGAAGGTCCGTATGTACAGAAGACGATGCCGCACGACTGGTTGCTTCAAGTGATCGTGGACCTGGCGAGCAATGGCAACGTGAATCAGTCGCTGTGGATGTCGAGTTCGACGCCATTTGTTTTTGACTCGATGACGCTGGTGTTTCCGGTCGTGCCGGCGACGGGCCTTTCGGACGTCAACACGGGGGGTGTACAGAGCTGGCTGCGCTTTGAAGGCCACGAGATGATGAGCGGTCCGTTTGCGAAGGAGTGGACGCGCGAGAAGCCGGCCCCGGTGCTTCTGCAGCGCATGGCTTCGGGACAGCTTTATCCGGCGGGCGTGATGCTGGGCAAGTGGTACTGGGAAAACCCCAACTCGCAGACTCGCACGATCCAGTTGATGATGCAGGTGCCGATCACGTCGTACCGAACGATTCTCGACGATGCGGCGGCGAACAAGGTGCCTTGGCCCAAGGGTTCCTGGCCCGAGGTTGCCGCGGCGTGCTTCCAGCCGCAGATGTTTATCGACTGCGGGATCGACCCGGTCACGTTCGAGATGAAGATGTACAACATGAAGCCCATCCAGGACGCGGTGCGCGACTGGACAAAGGGCAACCCGAAGGAGCTCACGCCGCACAAGCTGGCGAAGTTCCTGACCCACAAAGTTGTTCACGGGATGATCCCGGGCAAGCCCGACATCTGGTGGGGCGGCCAGCAACAGGCGATACTGGGCCTTGATCTTCTCGGCGCGCCGCTCGCGATGGAGACGCGTCAGATTGGCCTGAAGGACATGGGCACGGTGCTGGTCGCGGTTATGCGCGAAGCAGGCCTGCCGGCACGAATGGTCTTCGGCTACCAGGCCGTCGAGGTCGTGCAAGATGGCAACAAGGCCGTGACGTTCTCCAACAACGATCGCTTCCGGGCCTGGGTGGAATACTGCCTGTACGACGAAGAGAAAAAGACGATCAACTGGGTTCCGATCGACTACCAGCAGTTCCGCTTTACCTCGAACGCGATGCCCAGCCTCGATCAGGCCTGGACCTTTATCGGCACACTTCCTTATGGGCAGACGATGGTGCCGGTGGCGCTGCAGGCCTTTCCACCCACCACGGTCATGGGCTACGGCTATCCGGCGCTGTGGGGCTGGGTGTTGCAGCCTGGCGTGCCGGTCAACCTCGGCCAATGGGTGACGGTGAGCACCAGCCGCGCCGGCGTGGGACCGAAAAACCCTCGCAACAACCAGGGCGAGAGCCAGAACCCGCCCAACCAGGTGCGGTAGGCCGAGCACACATTACGGGATGGGCAGGAACGTGTAGTCCGTTGTCGTGTTGACGATGCCCGTCGGGATCCGCACCCGCATGCGGGCGTGCATATCGACAAAGAGCATGTTCGCTTCGATGTGCGACGGGTGGTACCAGATGCTGCCGCGATCGCCACCGGACTCGTAGTTGTAAATCGGGTGTGTTGCGATCATCCAGGTGCGACTCACGTCCGCCACGTAGGGCATCCGGCCGCCGTCGCCGGTATCCGTGCGCGGCACGAGCGTGGGCACCTGATCGCCTTCAAGGGCGTGATCGTTGAGCGTGTAGCTGGAGCCGACGAGGTTGTAGTAGGAGTCCGTGGAATTGAAGCCGGGGATCGGCACACCGGTGTTGCGAGCGCCGCGATCAACCGGTGAGCGGAACGCATCGAGTTCGACACGCGGGCCGCCCGATACGGCGGGCTTGGGTTCGTAGGAAACGACGTATTTGTTCAGCGGACGTTTGTCGGCGCCGACGCTGTTGATGCCGTAGAAGGGCAGCGACCCGGTGGTGCCGCCGAACAGCGCGCCGATGACGGCGGTTCCGCCGTAGGGCAGCGGTCCCTTGGCCTGTGGGAGCGTGTCGCGGTAGTCATTGAAATAGAGCGTGACCCCGACGCCGATCTGTTTCAGCTTGGCCATGCACGCGACGGACCGGCCCGTGAGCCTGGCCTGCGCCAGACCGGGAAGGAGCACGCCGATCAGCACCGCGATCACCGCGATGACGACCAGGAGCTCGATGAGTGTGAACGCACGACGCACGCCGGAGGATAAGCGGCGTGCCGGGATCAGTTTGTGAGCGGATTGCGAAAGTGCTTGTCCTGCACCGGCGCGACGGCTTCCAGCACCTTGCACAAAACGTTGGCGGGCGCCCCCACCGCGTTCACCTCGGTCACGAGTTGCTTGGGATAAAACTCCAGGACGGGGAACGTGTCCCGCTCGTAGACATCCCAGCGCCGGCGGATGACCTCTTCGCGCGCGTCGTCCGGACGGTTTTCCTTCAGAGCGCGCCGGGCCAGTCGCTTGATCATCTCTTCCTTATCGTCGCACTTGAGGTGGACAATCTTCAGGACGTTGATGTACTTGTGCATGAGGCGCGCCTGCGCGACGTTGCGGGGGAGCCCGTCGAGAATCAGCAGGTCGGCGCGAGGCTTGTAGATCGACAGTGTGGTGTACGCGTGGATGGTCTGCGACCAGAGCCGGATCACCACGTCGTCGGGGACGAGTTCGCCACGCGACGAGTAGGAAAAAAAGATCTTGCCGATGTCCGAGGAGATGTCGATGTTGCGGAACATCTCGCCCGTCGACATGTGGAAGAAGCCCGGGATGGTGGACAGGATTTTGCCCTGTGTGCCTTTTCCGGCGCCGGGAGCACCGAAGAGCAGGATTGTCTGGTAGCGATCTTCGGCCATGGAACGTTCCGATCGAGTTTGAAGCGCGCGAAGACAAGGCCCGGGATTCGGGGCCGAAAGTGTAATCGGACGACCCGGGGCGTGCCTTGTGTGAGCGGACCCCCGAGAGCGAAAAACCCCGCCTTTCGGCGGGGTTTGCGCGTCCGTAATCGTTTACATGTCCGTCAGGCTGCCCTGCGGCGGCGGAATGCCCCGAAGCCCACTGCACCGAGGGCGACCACGGCCCCCGCGGGCGCGGGGATCTGGCAGTCCTGGCACGACATCAGGATGTCGTTGATGTCCCCGGCGGACGGGTTGTAGAGATTCAACCCGTCCGAATTGGCATCGTGAACGCCCGCCTTCAGCGAGGCCCCCATGATCGTGCCGATGTAGGGGTTTCCCTGTATCACGGTGCCGATCTGATCCATCAGACGCATCGCGTGCCCGATCTCGTGCAGCGAGGCGATAACCGGGTCGTACGCGAGTGCGCCCGCCAAGCCCCAATCGGCGACAGGGCTGAAAATGATGTCGCCGCTTGTGGCGATGTTGCCGTTCATGTACCTGCGGAAGAAGGCCAGGCCGTTGTAGGGTCCGGGGCCGTTGATACCGCCGATTTCACCCCAGGCCGGGTCTTCGAATGGCGACTCAACACTGGGCGGAGGATTGAACCGAGGGATGCCGTTTTCATCGACCGGAGCGTTTCCATTGGCCTTGGCGCCAAGCATGACGTTGATCTGCGGTGCTCCGTTCTGGGCGGGGCCGAACTGCAGATCCCACTTGCACGCGGCGTTACCCTGCACGGCGTTCCAGCGATTGACCGCGCTGATAAACGAGTCCTTGAGCGTGACCTGCTGCAGACCGCCGAAAACGATCACGTTGTTGATGTCGAACTGCCCGCCGATGAAATTGAAATAGAGCGTTCTGGAATTGCCCTGCCAGTCCCATGCCGGGTTGTACGCGGCCGCGGCCATGCCCGCAGCGCCCGAAAGAGCGCAGCAAACCACCACCATCTTCATGCTCATTGCCATCTCCTCGGCGCGGGGGTTGTTGCGGAATTCCGCGCCGTGAACATGCTAAAGCAAGTGGGGACAAACCACAAGCCCTCAGCGGAATGGCCGGGGATTTCTCGGAGGGCGTGAAACGCCTAGGCAAATTGCCTAGACCTGACGGAGGAAGCGCAGGTCGTTCTCGAAGAGCAGCCGGATATCGGGAATCGAGTACCGGCCCATGGCGATGCGCTCGATCCCGAAGCCGAAGGCAAAGCCGGTCCACTCTTCTGGATCGATTCCGCAGTGCTGGAGGACCGCGGGGTCGACCATGCCGCAGCCTCCGAGCTCGATCCAGCGGGCGGGCTGGTCGGGTCGGAGTCGGATTTTCATGTCGAGTTCGGCGCTGGGCTCGGTGAAAGGGAAGTACGAGGGCCGGAGGCGGACCTCGGCGTCTTCACCGAAGTAGGCGCGTGCGAACTGGAGCAGCGTGGTTTTGAGATCGACCATCGAGACGCCGTGATCGAGGTAGAGCCCTTCGATCTGGTGGAACATGAACGAGTGCGTTGCATCGACGGTGTCGGGGCGGAAGACGCGCCCGGGCGAGATGATCTTGATCGGCTTGCGGAGTCGACCGCCACCTTCACGCACGGCGGCTTCCATGACGCGGACCTGCACGGTCGAGGTCTGCGAGCGGATCATGCGGGGGCGTTCGGTCTTGCGTGGATCGTCGACGTAGAAGTTATCGACGGGGTCGCGCGCGGGGTGGCCGGCAGGGATGTTGAGCTTGATGAAGTTGTGCTCATCGTCCTCGAGCTCGGGTCCTTCGGCGACCTCGAAACCCATGCGGCCAAAGACATCGCACAGTTCTTCGATCACGCGCGTGATGATGTGCGGGCGACCGACGCACGAACTGGAAACCAGACCGGGCTCGGTGACATCGAGCTGGGGTGCGTTGGACGCGGCGAGCTGCGAAACTGCCGCCTTCTTCTCTTCGAACGCCTGCTCGAGCGCCGCCTTGACCTCGTTCATCTTCGCGCCGACCGCGGGCTTCTGCTCCTTGGGCACGTCCTTGAACCCGGCCATGGCGGCCTTGAGCTTGCCGCTGCCGGCGAGATACGCGAGCCGCCACGCCTCGAGTGCGTCGGCGGACTGGACCTTGCTCAGCTCGTCAAGGCCCTGCGTGCGGAGTTGTTCGGCGAGTTGAAGCATGCGCGGAGATCGTATCGGAAAGGGGAGGGGCGAACAAAGAAAACGGCCCGCGCAAGGCGGGCCGCGGGAATCGCGTAATGAGCCGGGCGATCAGGCCTTGGCTTCGCCCTTGCGAACCTTGGCGGCAAACGCGGTGCGCTTGTCGGCAATCCGGCGCCGGGTGCTCGGCTTGCCGCCGATTTCCGGGCCCTCCTCGTTACCGACGAGCTGCAGAACGCAGAGTTCGGCGGCATCGCCGATTCGGTGCCGGCCGAGCTTGACGATACGGGTGTAGCCACCCGGGCGATCGGCGAAGCGGGGCGCAACGCGCTCGAAGATGTGCTTGACGAGCTTGGGAGCCTTGCGCAGCTCGCCGTAGCGGTTACGCTCGACTTCTTCGCTCTTGGGCAGTTCGAAGAAACCCTCGCGGAATTCGCGGAGCTTGTTGACCTGCTCCTTCTCCTGCTCGCTGGCGCCCTTGGGCAGGAACATCCACTCGAAGGCCTCGCGATCGTGGCCGAGGTTGGCGATCACGCGGCGGCGCGAGGCGAGGTCGCCCTTCTTCGCGGCGGTGATGATCTTCTCGACCAGCGGCTGCACGGCCTTGGCCTTGGGAATCGTGGTCGTGATCTGGCCGTGCTCGAAAACGGCGGCGGCAAGATTGCGCAGCATCGCATCGCGGTGCGAGGACGTGCGGGTGAGACGGTAACCGGCGCGACGGTGGCGCATGACGCAAACTCCAGACAAGTCCTGAACCGGGGGCGGCGTGCCGCCCGACGCAGGGCCGAAATACTAGGCCGAAACCTTTGGAAACTCCATTTCCGCAGGCGGGAAGCACAGGGCGGGCGTTTCGACCGGCCCTGCGTGTAAAAACAGGTGAACGAACCCTCCCCGACCCCTTCCTCCCGGAAAGGGCCTGAGACTCAGGCCGGGATCTCGGGCTGCTTGACCACGAAGCCTTCCGGCAGGGTCATGCCCAGGTCCAGGCCGATGTCCTGGAGCTTGCGCTTGACCTCGCGGAGACTGGTGCGGCCGAACGAACGCAGCTTCAGGAGCGTGCCGTCGGTCTGGGTGACCAGCTGGGCGACGTTCTCGATTCGGGCCGACTCCAGGCAGTTGCTGGCGCGGACAGAGAGTTCGAGCTCGTTGACGCTCATGTTGAGCTTGCGGATGAGTTCCTCGTCGACGCTCGCAGCCGCCGCGGCTTCTTCGCTCACTGTCTCGGCGCCGAGTTCGAAGTACTGCACAAAGGGGTTGAGGTGCTTGCGCAGGATCTTGGCGGCTTCGACCATCGCCATCTCGGGCGTGACCGTGCCGTTGGTCCAGATCTCGAGCGTGAGCTTGTCGTAGTCGGTGCGCTGACCGACGCGAGCGTCCTCGACCTTGTAGCGGACGCGCTGGACCGGGCTGTAGATCGCGTCAACCGGGATGATGCCGATTTCCTGATCCTCTTCCTGCGCCGCGATCTGCTCGCTGGCGGGGACGTAGCCGCGGCCGCGGCCGACGGTGAGTTCCATCTCGAAGTCGACCTTCTCGGTGAGCGTGGCGAGGACGAGTTCCTTGTTGACGATGGTGACGGCGGTGTCGGCCTCGATCATGTCGGCCGTGATCTCGCCGGGGCCGCGGGCGGCCAGACGCATCTTGCGGGGCTCATCACCCTCGAGCTTGACGACCAGGTTCTTGACGTTGAGGACGATGTCGGTCGCGTCTTCCATTACGCCCGGCAGGCTGCTGAACTCGTGCGGCGCGCCCTTGACCTTGATCGAGGTGACGGCGGCGCCTTCGAGGCTGCTGAGCAGCACGCGGCGGAGGGAGTTGCCGATGGTGGTGCCGAAGCCGCGCTCGAACGGCTCGACGACGAAGCGGCCGTACACGTTGCTGTTGAAGCGCGTGTCGGCGCCGATGCGGGTGGGAAGCTCAAGGCCACGCCAGCGGAATCGCATGTTCTCGTTCTCCAAACAAGGCGGCAGAGACAGGAACGCGGGCGGAAATCACCCAACATTCCGAAAACAACCCGTCGCACGGACCTTCGATTCACGAGGAACGCCAGGAGCTGCCGCGCTTCTGGACGCCTCTTCTTTTCGGAGGGGCGACACGATTCGAGAATACGGCGTGGACGCTTTCGAGTCCTCGCCGTGAAAAATCAGGATTACACGCGGCGGCGCTTCGCCGGGCGGCAGCCGTTGTGCGGAACCGGTGTGTGGTCTTCGATCGCCGACACGCGGAGACCGGTCGAGACCAGGCCGTTCACGGCCGACTCGCGCCCGGCGCCCGAGCCGCGGATGCGGATCTCGACTTCGCTCATGCCCATCTTGCGGACCTTCTGGCCGCAGGTTTCGGCGGCGCGGGTCGCGGCGAACGGGGTGCTCTTGCGGGCGCCCTTGAAGCCGATGGTGCCGGCCGAATCCCACGCCACGGTCTCGCCGTTGGCGTCGGTGATGGTGATGAGCGTGTTGTTCTGCGTCGCCTTGATGTGAGCGATGCCACGGACGACGTTCTTGCGGACTTTACCCTTCTTCGACATGCAATCCTCCGCGGATCATCCGACACGAAGTGTCGTCCCCGCTGTGCTGAAAAAACTTGATTAGGCCTTGGCCTTGACGCCCTTCTTGCCGGCGACAGTCTTCTTCTTGCCCTTACGCGTGCGGGCGTTGGACTGCGTGCGCTGGCCGCGGACCGGAAGGCCCTTGCGGTGACGCTCGCCGCGGTAGCTGCGGATGTCCTTGAGACGCTGGATGTTCTGCTGCACCTGGCGACGCAGGGCGCCCTCGACGAGGTAGTTGGCGTCGATGATCGCGTTGATCTGCGCGAGCTGGGTCTCGGGGACATCGCGGGCGCGCATGTCGCCGTTCACGCCGGCCTCTTCCAGAATGGCCTTGGCGAAATGAGGACCGATCCCGTGGATGTACTGGATCGCGAAGAGCATCTTCTTGTTGTCGGGCACGTCAACGCCGGCGATACGGGGCATCGGATTTCCTCACTGCTCCGCGGCAACTGCCGCGAACTTGTCCGGCGCTCGGGCCGGACTGGACCACTCGATCAGCCTTGCACCTGCTTGTGCTTGGGCTCTGCCTTGCAAATCACGCGCACCTTGCCCTTGCGGCGGACAACCTGGCACTGGTTGCAGATGCGACGAACGCTCGCTTTAACCTTCATGAGACACCCATTCCTGCTTGCTTGTGCAATCCCGGAACGGGCCGAGCCCGACCGGGTCGAAATACTAGGCAGGACCCGACCAAAAGTCAGCCGCGGGAAGGGCCGGAAGGCCGCTTCCCGCCCAGGAATTTGTAGCGGTAGAGCCGGGCCAGGTGGCGGATGTACCGAACCTGTTCCTTCAGGCTGAGCTTGCTCTCCCCCCGCTTGCGGTCCGCGAAGTGGATCGGGACCTCATCGGGGGCACGGAAAGGGCCCTTGACGAGCATTTCGAGCGCGATCTTGTAACCGATGGGGTTGAGGTCCCGGGTGGCCTCGAAATCGACCCGTCGCATGGCAAAGAAGCCGGACATGGGGTCCGAAAGCCGGGTCAGCGGGCGAGCGAGCGCCGTGGCAAACAGGCTGTTGGCACGCCGGAAAATGGTCCAGGATTCGTCGAGCGTACCGCCCTGGACATACCGCGATCCGAGCACGAAATCCGCGCCGGCTCGGAGCTTGGCGAGCATGGCGGGAATCGCCTCGGGCGGGTGGCTCAGGTCCGCGTCCATCACGACGATGACCGGCGCTTTCGCGAGGCGGCAGCCGTGAATGACCGCCGAGGACAGGCCCCGTTCGGTTGTTCGGACTTCGAGTCGAACCGAACGCTTGTTCAGTGATTTCACAGCCGTATCGGTGCCGTCGTTGCTGTTGTCGTCGACGATGATGACTTCCGCATCGGGGACGGCTTGATGAACGCGCTGCACCAGTTCGGGGATATTGGCCGCTTCGCGAAAAGTGGGCACGACCACCGACACGGCCGGCGCGAGCGATTCCGCCGTGCGTGCGACCTGTGCTGCAACCTGGGTGGACATGCGTGCTCTTCCTTCGGCTGAGGCCGGAGCGAAGATGGCGGCGGTCGGAAATGCGGCGCGCGTGGCGCGGGCACCGACCCCTTCAGAGCGATCAGTGGCGGAAGGTGATGCGGGCTTTCGAGAGGTCGTACGGGCTCATCTCGACGGTGACCTTGTCACCCGGGAGGATGCGGATGTAGTTCATGCGCATCTTGCCGGAGACATACGCGAGCACTTCGGTCTTCTGCTCGTTGGGCAGACGGACCTTGAACATCGCGTTGGGAAGCGCCTCGGTGACTTCTGCCTCGAACGTGAACTTGTCGTCCTGTTTGCCCATGAATCTCCCGGTGGAACCGTTTCTTGTTTCAGTGAATCAGCCGCGCGGACCGCGGAACTTGGGACCGCCTTCTTCGCCTTCGGAGAGGAAGCCGGCGTAGTTACGCATCAGGAGCTGGGCCTCGACCTTCTGGAGGAAGTCCATGCAGACCGAGACGACGATCAGCAGGCCGGTGCCGCCGAGGAACTGCGTCACGGTCGGGGGTACGCCGAAAGCCTTGTTGACGACAACCGGCAGGATGGCGATGACCGAAAGGAAGGCGGCCCCGACGAAGGTAACGCGGGTGATCACGGTCTCAAGGTATTCCGCCGTGCGCGGCCCGGGGCGCAGGCCGGGAATGAACGACCCGTGCTCCTTGAGCTGCTTGCTCATGTCCTGCGGGTTGAACTGCACGGTGATCCAGAAGTAGCTGAAGAAGTACACCATCGCGATGTACAGCACGACATAGAGATATTCGCCCTGCGTGAAGTTGATCGAGAGGAACTGGGTGAGGTGGTAGAAGAACCCCTGCGAAAGCCCGTTGCGATTGACATACGCGTTGACCTGCTCGTGCGACCAGGCGAAGAGCACGCTCGGGAACATCATCAGCGAGCTGGCGAAGATGATGGGCATCACGCCGCCGTGGTTGATACGGAGCGGGAGATAGCTCTTCTGACCTCCGAAGACGCGCCGGCCACGCGTGTGCTTGGCCTGCTGCACCGGGATTCGTCTCTGCGCGACCGTCATCAGCACCGAGCCGCCGACCACGATGAGGAAGCCCATGCAGAGCATGATCAGGCCCATCCAGCCCATCTTGTCCGAGTTGGCCGGGTCGAAGTTGGCTTGCGCGTCCTGGATGGCGCGGGGCATGCTCGCGAGGATGCCCGCCATGATGATCATGGACACGCCGTTGCCGATGCCGAACCGGTCGATCTGCTCGCCGATCCACATGAGGAAGATCGTGCCGGCCGTGAGCGTGGCGATCGCCATTGTCCACCACAGCCCGCTGTTGACATACTGCGGCTGAATCAGATTGCCCGCGCGGATGTACGAAATCCAGCCCGCGCCCTGGATGATGCAGAGCACGACCGTGAGGTAGCGCGTCCACTCCATCACCTTCTGGCGTCCGGTCGGTCCTTCTTCCTGCAGCTTCTTCAGCCGCGGCGAGACGGTCGACACGAGCTGGAAGATGATGCCCGCCGTGATGTAGGGCATCACGCCCAGGCCGAAGATCGTCGAGTGCGAGAGCGAGCCGCCGGAGAACATCGTGACGAAGTCCGCGACACGACCGAAGGCGGAGCTGCTTTCAGACGCGTTGCGGAACTGGCGCGCGAGCTCTTCCTGGTTCACGCCCGGCAGCGGGATCCAGTGCCCGACGCGGAACACCAGCAGCATGGCGAACGTGAACAGGATCTTGTTTCGAAGATCCCGGATCGAGAAGACGTTTTTGATGGTCGAAAACATTCGTGTCTCAGGAATCGGTCAGTGGTCCTGCGAGTGGCAGAGCAATGTCAAGTGTATTCCGCGCGGAAGTCGCCCTGCGGAAACAAACGACCCCGCGATGCGGATCGCGGGGTCGTGGACGAACATGTGATCGGCCGATCGGTCACTCGGCGGCGGGCTTCTTGGCCGGCTTCGCGGCCTTGTCGCCTTCCTCTTCACCCTCGTCGTCAGCGACCTGCTTGGGCTTGGACGAGCGCTTGAGCTTCTTGGTCAGGTTCTTTGGCGTGCGATCCTCGCTGGTGAGGTCGATGCCGCGAACCTTGTCGCGACGCGTGCCGGTCTGCTTCACGCTGCCGCCGGCCTGCGTGATGAGCTGGGCAGCCTTGGCCGAGACGCGGGAGGCCTCGACGTTGAGCTTGACCTTGAGCCCCTCGTCGCCGACGGCGCCGAGAATCTTGAGGTCGCGGCTGTCGTCGCGGACCAGGCCGGCCTGCTGGAGGGTCTGGACGTTGACCGTGCCGCCCTTGGCAAAGGACGGGTGCGCGAGGATCTCGCGGAGGTTGACGATCCAGAACTCGGTCCGGAACGCGGCGTTGGTGAAGCCGAACTTGGCGAGGCGCCGGAAGTAGGGCATCTGACCGCCTTCGAACGAACGCTTGGAGGCGTGGCCCGAACGCGAGCTGGCGCCCTTCTGGCCGCGGCCCGACTGCTTGCCGTGGCCCGAGCCTTCGCCGCGACCGACGCGCTTGCGCTTCTTGTAGCGGCCGGCCTTGGCGGTGATGTCATGGATCATCATGGGAGAAACCCTCTGGGAAATTGCTCAGTGAAATCAGGCCTGCGTGGCGCCCTCGGCCGGAGCGGCATCGCCCCCGCCCTGCTGCTGCTGCTGTCCGGCATCGCGACCCGCGCCGCGACGACCGCCGCGACCGCCCTGACCGCCGCGACCGCCGCGACGCTCCTGACCGATGGTGTTGACGGGGCCCTTCATCTTCTCGCCCTTGGAGGAGGAGACGAAAGCCTTGCCCTTTTCGATCTTCTTCTCGATATCGGTGCTGTCGATCTTGATGCCGCGGGCTTCGGCGACTTCTTCGCGACGGCGGAGCTGATCGATACCGTCGAAGCAGGCCTTGACGATGTTGAACGCGTTGGTGTTGCCGTAGCACTTGGTGAGGCAGTCGGTGATGCCCGCCATTTCAAGGATGGCGCGGATGGTCGAGCCGGCCACGACGCCCGTACCGGGAGAGGCCGGGATCAGGCGGACCTTGGACGCGCCGAACTTGCCCTCGACCTCGTGGGGGAGGGTGCGGCCGGCCATGGGCACCTCGGACATGGCGCGCTTGGCGTACTTCTGGGCCTTCTCGACGGCCTGGGGCACTTCGTTGCTCTTGCCGTAGCCGAAGCCGACGCGGCCCTTGCGGTCGCCGACGACCACGAGCGCGCCGAAGCTGAAGCGGCGGCCGCCCTTCACCGTGGCGGAGGTACGGAAGACACCGACCGTGGTGGACTCGATAGAACTTGCTTCGTCAAGAATCTCGGGCATGGCTTTCTTCCTGCGGCGCCGGTGCGCCGCGATTGATCAGAACTTGAGACCACCCTTGCGTGCGGCGTCGGCCAGGGCCTTGACGCGACCGTGATAACGGAAACCCGACCGATCGAAGACGACAGCGGTCACGCCCTTGCTCTTGGCCCGCTCGGCCAGCAGCGTGCCCACGGCCTCGGCGGCCTTGGAGTTGCCGGTCTTGTCGGCCTTGAGCGCCTTGTCGGCCGTGGAAGCGGCGACGATGGTGCGGCCCGCCAGATCGTCGATGATCTGGGCGTACATGTGGTTGAGCGACTTGTAGATGCTCAGGCGGGGCTTCTGCGTGGTGCCCGAGATCCGCTTGCGGAGGCCGATGCGCCGGCGGGCGCGACGAACCTGCTTGTTGACTTGCTTGTTCATGGCTGACTCTTTCGCACTGTGACGGATCTTCCGGCTTACGCGCCGAACTGCTTGCCCTGCTTGCGCTTGATGGTTTCTTCGGCGTACTTGATGCCCTTGCCGTTGTAGGGTTCGGGCTTGCGCTTGGCCCGCATGGCCGAAGCGAACTGGCCGACGAGCTGACGGGAAACGCCCGAGACCTTGATCGGGGTGAGTTCACCGACCTGCTTGTCGACGACCACCGTGAGGCCCTCGGGAATCGGCATGAGGATGGCGTTCGCCAGACCGACGGTGAGCTTGAGGTTCTTGCCCGCGACCGAAGCCGTCCAGCCGGTGCCGACGACCTGCATGGTCTTCTCGTAACCCTTGGTCACGCCCTCGATCATGTTGCGGATGAGCGCGCGGGTGGTGCCCCACTGCGCCTTGGCATCGGCGTCGTTGATGGTGCAGCCATCGGCGAGGCTGACCTTGATGGCCTTCTCGCTCTCGGCCCAGGTCACCTTGACCTTGGGGCTGGCGACGAGCTTGTCCTTGCCCTTGGGGCCCTGCAGCTCGACGGTGTTGCCGCTCACCGACACCTTGATGCCGGCGGGGACTTCGATGGGCTTCTTACCGATACGGGACATGATCTGAACTCCTGGGCGTGCGGCTCGCGGATGTGATCCGGCTTCCGCCGATGTGTGACCTTGGGATTACTCGACCGTGCAGAGAAGTTCGCCACCGATGCGCTGCTCGCGGGCCTTGCGGTCGCTGAGCACGCCCTTGCTGGTGGAGACGATGGCGATACCGAGGCCCTGCATGGGCTTGGGGAGAACGTCGACGCTGCGGTACATGCGCCGGCCGGGCTTGCTCATGCGCTCGAGGGAGTGCATGAGAGGCTCGCCGCCGGTGGTGTACTTGAGACGGATCTTGATCTGACCCTGGCGGCCGTCGTCGATCACGTCGAAGCTCTCGATATAACCCTCGTCCTTGAGGACGTTGGCGATACCGCGGCAGACCTTGCTGTTGAGGCAAGTGACGGCCTTGGCCTTGATGTGGACCGCGTTCCGGATCCGGGTGAGCATGTCC
The DNA here is from genome assembly GCA_018242645.1 of Planctomycetota bacterium. Lineage (GTDB taxonomy): Bacteria > Planctomycetota > Phycisphaerae > Phycisphaerales > UBA1924 > JAFEBO01. The sequence continues at coordinate 13,990 of JAFEBN010000009.1, forward strand.
GCGATGGGGTCGCCGATGGACATCGTGTGTACCTCTTTCCTTACCAGCTGGCCTTGCGCATGCCCGGGATCTTTCCTTCCAGGGCGAGTTTGCGGAGCATGATGCGTGAGATGCGGAACTTGCGATAGACGCCGCGGGCGCGGCCGGTCAGTTCGCAGCGACGCACCACGCGGGTGCTGAACTTGGGGGTGCGATTGCTCTTTGCAACCTGAGCTTTGGTCGCCATTACCTGGCCTCCGGCTTCTTGAACGGCATGCCGAGCTGCTCGAGAACAAAGCGGCTGCGGTCCTTGGTGGAACGGGCGAAGCAGACGTTGATGTTCATGCCGTGCGTGAACTGCGCCTCGGCCATGTTGATCTCGGGGAACACGCCCTGCTCGGTCACGCCGGTGGCGTAATTGCCCTGGCGGTCGAAGGCCGTGTCGGACAGCCCGCGGAAGTCCTTGATACGGGGCGTCGCGAGATTGATGAATCGGTCGAGGAAGTGCCACATGCGGTCGCGCCGGATCGTGACCATCGCCGACGACTCGTAGCCCGCGCGGAGCTTGAAGTTGGCGACGCTCTTCTTGGCCTTTACGACCACCGGCTTCTGACCGGTCACCTTGGTCAGCGTGTCGAGGACCTGCGCCTTGACGTGCGGCGGGATCTTGGTGCCCTCGATGTGCCGTCCCATGTTGACGTTCAGGACGATCTTCTCGAGCTTGGGCATCGCCATGGGGTTCTTGATGCCGAACTTCTCGGCGACCAGGGCGCGGACTTCCTGCTCGAACTTGACCTTCAGACGCGGGGGCGTCTTGGGGCCGGTGTCGACCGGGGCGTCGTCGTGCTTGGCCTTCTTGGCCCCGCCGTCTTTGCCCTGGGGCTTGGAGCCGGCGGGTCTCCCCTGCGGCTTGCCCTGCTTCTGCTGCTTGTCTTGATCGCTGGACATGGTGGTTCTCGTGCTCAGTGGGGCTTTTTGGTCTTCTGACGGCCGCCCTTGTGGAGGACGGAAAGTTCCGAGCCGCCCTTGGCCGCCACGCGGACCTTGGAGCCGTCCGCCTTGGTGACGAAGCGGACGCGGGAGGGCTTGCCGTCAACGACGGGGCTGACGTTGGAAATGTGGATGGGCATCTCGCGCTGGACGATGCCGCCCTGCGGAGCGGCCTGCGTCGGGCGCATGTGCTTGACACGCATGTTGACGCCCTTCACGTAGACGCGGCTGTGCTTGACATCGACGCGGACGATCTCGCCGGTCTGGCCCTTGGCCGAACCCGAGCGGACATACACCGTGTCGCCTTTGCGGACGTGCGCTGGCATGGTTAGACGACCTCCGTCGCGAGAGAAACGATCTTCATGTAGTTCTTCTCGCGCAGCTCGCGGGCGACCGGCCCGAAGATGCGGGTTCCCTTGGGGTTGCCGTCGTCCTGGATGAGGACCACGGCGTTGGAATCGAACTTGACGTACGAGCCGTCGGCGCGGCGCGTCGGCTTGGTGGTGCGGACGACGACAGCCTTGGACTTGTCGCCTTCCTTCACATCCGAACCGGCGAGGGCGCGCTTGATCGAGACGAACACGCGATCACCGACGTTGGCGGTGCGCCGGGTGAAGGCGCCGCTGGCGGTCGAACCGCCGTACACGCGGATGACATAGGCGATCTTGGCGCCCGAATTGTCCGCGACTTCGCATCGTGTTTCTTGCTGCAGCATGGTTGGGTCTTCTTCGTCGGGTGCGGTCAGCCGGGGATCAGACGATTTCCTTGGCGCTGGCGAGGGCCGTCGCGGCGGCGGAACGACGCTCCACCACGCGCACCAGGCGCCAGAACTTGGTCTTGCTCATCGGGCGGCACTGCGCCACCTCGACGACGTCGCCGAGCTTGCTCTCGTTCTTCTCATCGTGGATGTGGAGAACGGTGCGCTGGCGGATGTACTTGCCGTACTTGGGGTGCATCGCCTGGTAAGCGATGACGACCTTGCGGGTCTTGTCGCGCTTGTCGGACTCGACGACGCCGATCTTCGTGCCCTTGAGCTGAGACGACAGCTGGGACGACGCATCGCCGGAGGCGGCAGAGGGCTTGGCGGCTTTGGAGGTGCTGGTGGCCATTCGTTTCTTTCCCTGGACGGTCTATCGCGATTACTTCTTGCTGGCGAGCTGACGGGCGCGGAGCTCGGTGTTGAGCCGAGCGATGGTGCGACGGGTCTTCTTGAACTGGCTCGTGTCCTTGACCTTCTCGGTCACGGTCTGCGAACGCAGGTCGAAGAGCTTCTTCTGAAGGCTGACGAGCTCGTCCCTGAGCTGCTGATCCTGGAATTTCTTGACATCGATCGTTTCGGACTTCATGACTCACTCCAAACGCTGTTCCAGAATCTCGATTAGACGCGGACACGCCGGCCGACGAAGCGGGTCTTCACCGGCATCTTCATCGCCACGCGGACGAAGGCCAGTTTGGCCGTCGCCTCGGGCACGCCCGCGATCTCAAACAGGATGGTGCCGGGCTTGATGCGGGCCGCCCAGTACTCGACGTCCGCCTTGCCGGTGCCCATTCGGGTTTCCAGCGGCTTCTTGCTGATCGGCTTGTCCGGGAAGACGCGGATGAACAGCTTGCCTTCGCGCTTGAGGAAGTGCTGTGCCGCGACGCGACCGGCTTCGATCACGTTGCCCGGGAGCCAGGCGCCGTCGAGCGACTGGAGGCCGTAATCGCCGTAGGCGACGTAGTTGCCCTTGGTCGCCTTGCGATCACGGACCCGGCGCTGCTCCTTGCGGTACTTGACTCGTTTTGGCATCAAGGCCATGAGGGAAACTCCAAACCGAAAAGCGAAAATCGAAAAACCGACGGAACTCCAGACGAACGATCAGCGACGGCCGCGGGCGCGGGCGCGACCACCGGCCGCATCCGACTCTTCCTCCGTGCGCTCGGTCGTGTACATGCCCTTGTAGACCCAGACCTTGACGCCGATCACGCCGTAGGTGGTCATCGCCTCGGCCGTGCCGTAGTCGATGTGGGCCTGCAGGGTCGAGAGCGGGAGCGAACCCAGACGCATCGCCATGACGCGGCTCAGTTCAGCGCCGCCCAGGCGGCCCGAGATCTGCACGCGAACGCCCTTGGCGCCGGCCTGCATCGCGGCATCGCAACGCATCTTGACCACGCGACGGAACGACGCACGCTTGACGAGCTGCTCAGCGACCGCCTCGGCGATCAGCTTGGCCTCCAGGTCCGGGTTGCGGATCTCGAGAATCGAGATCGCGACCTTGCGGCCCGTCATGTACTGCAGCTCTTCGGTCATGCGCTCGACTTCGGCACCCTTGGGGCCGATGACCAGGCCCGGACGAGCCGTCTTGATGATGACCTTGAGCTCTTCGCGGGTGCGCTCGATATGGATATCGCTCACCGCGGCGTAGGGGGGCTTGCGGTTGAGGCGCTTGTCGAGGTAGTTGCGGATCTTCTGGTCCTCGACCAGCAGCTCGCCGTAGAGCGCCTTGGGGGCGTACCAGCGGCTCTTGTGAGCTTCGGTGACGCCGAGACGGAGGCCGAATGGATGGGTCTTTTGTCCCATGGTTGATGCGCTTACGCGCGCTCCTGAACGCTGACGGTGATGTGCGTGAGGCGTTTGATGATCTGGTGGGCCCGGCCGCGGTCCTTCTGGTTGAACCGCTTGATGCGGGGCGCGTCGTCGATGCGGGCCTCGGAGACGACCAGGTTCGTCACGTCGGCATCGTTCTGCTCGGCGTCGGCGATGGCGGCAGCGAGGCACTTCTTCACGTTGACCGCGGCACGCTTGGTGGTGAAGGTCAGCAGGTTGAGCGCCTCGTCGACGGGCTTACCGCGAACAAGGTCGACCAGCAGGTCGGCCTTGCGGGGCGAGCCGCGATGGAAACGGACCTCGCTCGTGAACTTCGCGATGTCCTTGCTGGCGACGCCCAGGGCGCCGGCCAGACGGTCGATATCCGTCTTGCGGGCGCGAGGATGGTTCCGGCCCTTGAGCCAGTTGCCCAGGGCGGACTTGGCGGCATCACCCTTGAGGCCGTCGCGTTCGAGGGCCTGGGCGAGCTGATCGCGCGTGACCTTGCGGGTCTCGGCGAGTTGTTTGATTTTGTCGGCTCGGATTCTCACGTGAAAAACCTCCGGGCTGCCCCGTTGCTATCAGGCCTTCGCCGGCGCGGACTCGCCGCCCTCGACGCCTTCCTTCTTGTTGGTGTGGCCGCGGAACGTGCGGCTGCTGCTGAATTCGCCGAGCTTGTGGCCGACCATGTCCTCGGTCACGAAGACGTCGATGAAGACGCGACCGTTGTGCACCTTGAAGGTGTGCCCAACGAACTCCGGCACGATCGTGCAACGGCGGGCCCAGGTCTTGATCGGATCCTTCTTGCGGTTGGCGTTCATCGCCTCGACCTTGCGGTAGATCTTCTCGTCGACGTACGGACCTTTTTTCAGGCTGCGACCCATGTTTCTCGTTTCCTCTGAAAGCGTGTGTCCTGTGTCGTGAGCGGGATTACTTCAGCTGGCCGTACCGCGTGCTGACGCGGCGGCGGATGATCAGCTTGGTCGAGTGCTTCTTCTTGTTGCGCGTCGGGCCGCCCTTGGCGAGCACGCCGGTCGGTCCGCACGGCGGACGGTTGCCCTTGGAACGACCAGAGCCACCGCCCAGCGGGTGGGCATGGTGGCTCTTGGCGATGCCGCGGGTGATCGGGCGACGGCCGAGCAAGCGGGTGATGCCGGCTTTACCGAGGCGACGAAGACGATGGTCGGGGTTCCCGACGGCGCCGATGGTCGCCATGCAGGTGAGGGGCACGCGGCGCACTTCGCCCGAGGGCAGAACCAGCGTCGCGTACTCGCCTTCCTTGTTCGAGAGACGGGCGAACGTGCCGGCGCCGCGGCACATCTGGGCGCCGCGCCCGGGCGTCAGCTCGACGCAGTGGACTTCCAGACCCGTCGGGATGAACGCGAGCGGCATGGCGTTGCCGACCGTCGGCTCGACGGCCGCGTCGATCGACGTCAGGATGACCTGGCCGTCCTTCACGCCGGCGGGAGCCGGGATGTAGCGCTTCACGCCGTCGGTGTACTGCACGAGGGCGATGTGGCACGACCGGTTGGGGTCGTACTCAACGCCGACAATTTTGCCTTCGACGTTGTGACGGTCCTTGCGCTTGAAGTCGATGACGCGATAGTTCTTCTTCGCGCCGCCGCCGATGCCGCGGGACGTAATCACGCCCTGGTTGTTGCGGCCGCCGGACTTCTTGATGGGGGCGAGAAGAGACTTCTCGGGGTGCTTCTTGGTGACCTCGGCGTGCATGTTGACCGAGGCGAAGCGGCGCCCGGCGCTGGTCTTGTTGTAGATGCGAATCGGCATGATTCAGCTCCTGGGCGATGCTTCAGAACAGTTCGATCGTCTGGCCCTGTTTGAGGGTGACGATGGCCTTCTTCGTGGTGGGTTCGATGCGAAGACCGAAACGGGTCGGGCGGAACTTGCCCTTGCTCGTGACGGTGTTCACGCCGGTGACGTCGACCTTGTACAGAGCCTGCACGGCTTGCTTGATTTCCGTCTTGGTCGCGCGGGGGTCGACCAGGAACGTGTACTTGGTCAGCTCGTTCATCGCGAAGGTGCCCTTTTCGGTCACCAGCGGCTTCTTGATGATGTGATGAGGAGCGACGTTGGCTGGCATTACTTGGCCTCCTTCGTCTTCTTCGCGGGCTTGGCCTCGGCCTTGGGCTCAGGCTTGGCGCCCTTGGGCTCAGGCTTGGCGCCCTTGGGCTCGAGCTTGGCGTCCTTGCCGGTCTGCGACCAGGGGCCGGACAGCCACGACTCGAGCTCGGACTTGGTGATCACGAGGTAGCGGTGGTTGAGCAGGTTGAACGCGTTGATGTCCGTGGCGTGCACCAGCGAGATGCCCTCGAGGTTGCGGGCCGACAGACGGGCGTTGCGGCTCTGGCTCGGGTCGCCGCCCAGGGCGATGAGGGCCGACGAGTCGACCTTGATCGCGCTCAGGAAGGCGCTGAAGTCCTTGGTCTTGGGCTCCTTCATCGAAATGGAGTCGACGACCTTGACTTCGTTGTCGATCAGCTTGGCGAGCAGCGCGTTGCGGTTGGCCTTGCGGCGCATCTTCTTCGGCATGTCGAGCCGGAAGTCTTCGCGCGTCTTCTTCTTGGAGTGGCCGTGACCGCCGCCGCGGAAGATGTTGGCCTTCTTATCGCCGTGACGGGCGTTACCGGTGCCCTTCTGCTTATACAGCTTGCGGGTCGAGCCTTCGACCTCGTGGCGATTCTTCGTGCGGGCCGAGCCCTGACGAAGATTCGAGTGATAGCGAACGTAAGCCTGTTTGATCAGGCCGGCGTTGATTTCGCCACCAAGGGCTTTTTCGTCAATGGTCAGCTTTCCGACCGACTGACCCTGCATGTTGTAGACGGTGACATCCATCTGTCTTGATCTCGTCTTGACACCTCACCGGATCCGCACGCTCGGTCGAGCGTCGCGGCAACCGGCACTACTCGCCTATCCGTCCGCCTCCAATTCCCTCCAAGGGACCTCGCCTTCTGGCGAGTGGGGTCGGCTCGGAATCGACTCGGCCGTCCGGGCTGGGGCTGCGAACCCTCAAGCCCTTCATTTGTCGTCGTCCGGCGGTTTCGTCAGGGCATGACCCTTCCGACCTTCCGGACCCGCCGACTCCTGCCTTGGAGGAACCGACGGCGACTTCGCAGTCAAAGCCCGGTTTCAAACGTGAAAACCGGGGTCGCGATTATTGCCCGCGTCTGCCCCTCGGACAAGCGGCGAGCCTTCCGAAGCGGACAGATTCCTGACACCCCCACCCTTTTCCCCAATCCCACCCCCACCCCCAACCCCGCTACCCCACCGGCAGGAAGTCATTCTTACTTCTTCGCGTCGGCGACTTTCTTCGCCTTCGAACGGTACAGGCGAACCGCCGGACGCACCTCAATCAGCCCCGTGTTGGCGCCCGGAACCGAGCCCTTCACCAGCAGGAGGTTGTTCCCTTCGTCGACGCGGACCACGTCGAGCGAGCGGCAGGTGGTCCGAACCGCGCCCATGTGGCCGGCCATCTTCTTGCCCTTGGCCAGGCCGCCGCCGAAGCCGCGGTTGGAGCACAGAGAGCCGATCGAACCCGGGGAGCGGTGCTTGCGTTCGGTACCGTGCGACGCGTACTGACCCTTGAAGTTCCAGCGCTTCATCGTGCCCTGGAAGCCCTTGCCCTTGCTCGTGCCGATCACATCGACGTAAAGCAGGCCCGCCATGTCCTTCACCGTGAGCTGCTGGCCCGGGGTGTAGTTGGCAGCATCCTTGGCTTCAATCAGGAATTCGCGGTGCACGCGCTGCGGGCCCACGCCCGCCTTCGCATCGTGTCCGATGACCGGAATCGTCGAACGCCGCGGCTTGATTTCTTCGAAGCCGATCTGCACGGCGGAATAGCCGTCTTTCTCCGGCGTGCGAACCTGCGTCACCACGCAGGGGCCGACCTGGAGAACGGTGACAGGAACGTTGACGCCCGCGTCATTGAACACGCGCGTCATGCCGACTTTGCGACCGAGCAGTGAGAGTGCCATGGAAAACCTTTCTTCTTGCTTGCGGCACTTGTCCGAGAGGCTCCGTCCATTGGGGAGCGTCGGGCCGCGGGATGTGAATCAACGAAAAAGGGCCTGAAAACAGGCCCCGAAAATCATGCCTTGATCTTGATGAACACGCCGGCCGGAACGACGAGGCGGTTGAGCGCTTCCACCGTGCGGGCGTTGGGTTCGATGATGTCGATGATGCGCTTGTGCGTGCGGATCTCGAACTGCTCGCGGCTCTTCTTATCAATGAAGGGCGAACGCAGAACGGTGTATCGCTCGATGCGCGTGGGGAGCGGGACCGGGCCGGCGACCTTCGCGTTGGTGCGCTTGGCATGCTCCACGATTTCCTTGGCGGAAGCATCGAGGGCGATATGGTCGTAGGCCTCCATCCGAATTCGAATCTTGCCGCCGGTCATCGAGAGCTCGCTCCGTTTCAAAGAAAGGAAAGGATCGGGACTGTGCAACGCGGGCGAAAAACCCTGGGAGTGCGATCGGTCGCGCTCCCGCAGCAGGTTTTTGACTGGTGCGTAGCCGGGAAGCATAGGCAGGGCCCCCGGGCCGTCAACCGTCGAAAAGGGGTTGGTCGGCAACCGATCCGCCCCGCCGACCGGATGGACTCAGAGGAAATCGCCCGGGAGCGGGGTGATTCGGCGAGAATTGCCGATAAACGGCGGACACAATCGAAGCCTTTTCGAGCGTGGAAGGAGCCACGGATGAGCACGGTGAGCGGACGTTCAATCTGGACAGCACTGGTCGCGGGTATCGTCGCGGCATCGTCCTGGGGTCAGGGGACCGGCAAGCTCGCCCAGCCCAACCCTACCCCCACCCCGGCTCCCACACACGCTCCCACCGCCGGTGCGGTTCGCTTCACGGAAAAGCCGCTGCGCGTTGAGTCCATGGGTCTCACGATGTCGCTGCCGGTGGGTTCCTCCGCGAGTTCCACCGCCATCGCCAAGCAATCGGCCTTGCAGGTCACCGGTCCGGACAACAAATGGCTCGCCGGCGCGCGCGTCCTGGAAAGCAGCGACCTGGCGCTCTCGATCGAACAGGTGGCCGACGCGAATCTGAAGACACAGCTCGGCGTCGAGACCATGGTGGTCGGAGGAACCGGCCCGACCGGCGCCCAACTCATCGAACGCTCGCAGAATCTTGTGATCGGATCGCTTCCCGCCGAACGTTTCTATGTACTGGGGCCCAAGAGCACCGACCCGAAGATGGCCGGCCGGCCCCGCCTCGTGTACGGCGTTACCTTCATCAAGCTCGGACCGGGCCGATTCGCCTGCTTCGAGACCAGCTGCGGCGAAGGCGATCTCGATCGCGCCAAGCCGGAGATGGAAGCGATGATCGCCACGGCATCGTTTGTGGATGCCGCCAGCCTCGAGAGCTCGCGTCGCGCGCTGCTCGATGCGGGCGACAAGTTCCTCCGAGGCGTCGATGAAACCGCGCTGCGTGCCGCCGTGAGCGAGTCGAAGGAAACCTGGTGGCGTCTGTACGTGCCCTCAAAGACGGGCGCGGATGCCGATGCGAAGGAAATCGGCTATCGGCGCATCCGTGTGTCGCTCGGTCAGCGTGGCCAGCTCGACCCCTCCCGCGACCCCAAGAAGTTCACCGGAGCCGACCTCGATGAGGGCGTCCTGGTCCAGGTTGATTTCCGGGGCATTCTGGGCGAAGCCGGCGACACGCTCACGGATTCACAGGGCGTGTTCTTCCTCACGCTCGACCGCAAGGAAGAGATGTGGAGCCTCAGCACCCGCGTCCGCAACCCCAAGACCGACAAGACCAGCACGGAACTCGGCACCCGCAAGGGAAACCAGCTGATCGTGAAGCGCACCGACAAACCCGCAACCACGCTCATCGTTCCCGATCAGGCCTATCTCTCGCGCGTAGAAACGTTCCTCGTGCACCGGATGCTGATCGATGCCAAGCTGGCGACCGAGTTCGCCTTTAACACATATTCGTCGGAATCCGACCTCATCGACATCCGTCGCGAACTCGTCGAGCAGCCGGCCGACAAGCCCAGGCTCTATCGCATGACGACCAAGATGGGCGACGGCACCACCGTGCAGTCGGCGATGTTCCGCGACACGGGCGATCTCATCTTCGCCGACCTGCCGGGCGGGGTGAAGGTGGAGCCCTCCAAGCTCGACGCCCTGGCCCGTTTGTGGAAGAGCAAGGGCCTCCCGCTCGACTAGCTCCGGACCTGCTACGTTGTGTGCATGGCGACGGATCGTCTACTTTCCGCGGGCGCGGGGCCCGACACGCGTGAAGAGCAGCGCAACTGGGCGCTGCGCCCCACCACCATCGACGAATACGTCGGGCAGGAAGACCTGATCGAGCGTCTGCGGATCGCGATCTCCGCCGCCAAAAAACGAAACGAACCGTGCGAGCACGGGCTTTTCCACGGCCCCCCCGGCTTGGGCAAGACGACGCTCGCCCACCTGATCGCCAGCGAGATGGGCTCGGGCATCCACGTGACCAGCGGCCCGGTTCTGAGCAAGGGCACCGACCTGGTCGCAGCCCTCACCAGTCTTCGCGAGCGCGACGTGCTGTTCATCGACGAGGTGCACCGGCTGCCGGCCTCCGTCGAGGAGTTTGTCTATCCCGCGATGGAGGATTACCGGATCGACGTGCCCGTCGACAGCGGCCTGTCGGCACGGACCGTCCAGATCAAGTGCAAGCCCTTCACGCTCATCGCCGCCACCACGCGGGCGGGACTCATCTCAAGCCCGCTCCGCTCGCGCTTCGGCATCACGCACCACCTGCGCTACTACACCGAGCCGGAGCTCATCCGCATTCTCAAGCGAAGCTGCTCCCTGCTTTCCGTGGATGTCGAGCATCCCGGCTGTTTGAGCACCATCGCCACCCGCGCGCGGGGCACGCCCCGAATCGCCAACCGCTTGCTGCGACGGATCCGCGATTACGCCAGCGTGAAGGGCGACGGCATCATCCGCCCGGACACGGTCACGCAGGCGCTGAAGCTTGAAGGCGTCGACAACCTCGGGCTGGACGACCTGGACCGAACGTACCTGCGTGTCATCGCCACCACCTACTCCGGCGGGCCCGTGGGCCTGGAAGCCGTCGCCGCCACGATGAACGAAGACGCGGGAACGCTCGAAGACGTGGTCGAGCCCTTCCTGCTGCAGATCGGGTTCCTGGCTCGGACCCGGCGCGGGCGTCAACTGACAAAGGCCGCGTGCGATCACCTCGGGGTGAAGTGGCACGGCCAGTCGCTCTTTGATCCGGAGAATCCGGCCTGATCCGATCGCGGAATCAGCGCTTGCCCGCGGGTTCCTTCATCGACTTGGCGAGTTCCTCGTCGATGTACAGAATGCACTGGCAGGAGGCGCAACGCGTCAGCTTGCCGGAAACCAGCAGGCCGTTCACCGCTTCGATGGGCAGCGCCATCATGCACGACCCGCAGTGGTATTCGTGGCGCCGACGATCGGCCTCTTCGATGTGGGCCATCGCCTCGTCGCCTCGGGTCTGCACCAGTCGCTCGAAGAGCACCAGCGTGTCCTTGGGAATATCGCGGGCGAGCGTGTCGCGCTGGTTCTGCAGGTCGGCGAGCTTGTCCTTGATCTCGGCGGCACGCTGATCACGGTCGCTCACCGCCACCGCCTGCATGCGCTCGCGCTCGGCGCGGCTCTTCTCGAGCTCGTCGATCTGGCGCTTCACCTCTTCGACCTTGCCCATCTGCTCGAGCGCAGAGGTTTCCTGCCGGTCACGCTCGGCCTTGATCGTGTTGACCTCGGTCAGGAACGCCTTGTATTCCTTGTTCGTCTGCGCCGAGTTCATCTGCTCGCGGATCGTCGCCATGCGGGCGTCGAGCCGTTTCACTTCGCCCTCAAAGTTCGCCGCCGCCGCTGCCAGCTGACGCTGCTGCGCTTCCAGCGAAGATTTCTTGGCGTTGATTTGTTCGATCTGGCGATTCTGCTCCGCGAGGAATTTCTCCGCGGCGCTCAGACGGGAGCGAAGGCCCCGAAACTGTTTGTCAACCTTGAAGACGCTGAGGAGCTTCGACGTGACGTTCATGGGTTCTCCGCCAAACGGAGAGAGTGTAGACCCGTGTCAGGCCGCAGGCGCACATCGAACGATGCGAACCGAGCGCTAACCGTGCTGGGGCAACATGAAACGCAGCCACCAGTAAGCGAACGGAGCGACCAGCAAAGGTGAATCCAGCACATCCAGGATGCCCCCGAAGCCGGGCAGGGATTTTCCGGAGTCCTTGATCCCCGCGTCGCGCTTCAGCAGGCTCATCATGAGATCCCCCGCCTGCCCGATCAGCGCAAAGAGCATGCCCGTCAGGCCGCCGACCACCAGGAGATTGGCCGGACGCTCCTTCCAGTCGATCAGGTTCACGCCGATTACACCCACGAGCGTGGAAAGCGCCACGCCGCCGATCAGGCCTTCCCAGGTCTTGCCCGGACTCAGCCAAAGGATGAGTTTGCGCTTTCCGAACGCCCGCCCGGTGAAATACGCCCCCGTATCGCACGCTTTCACCATCAACAGAACCCACGCCAGCGTCCAGACCGGGTGCTCCCGACGGATCGCGAGGACAAAGCCGAACATGAGCCCGAGGTAGACGAACGCAAGCATCGTCCCCCCCGCCGCGGCAATCACGCCCTCGGTGTTCTTGTGACGCGAGTAAAACCGCAGCGCCACGATGAACATCAGCACAGCGGAAGAGCTGACGATCAATCCCCCCGTCGCGGCATCCCAGTGCGGTCCGATGGTGCTGCCGGTCTCCGCGAAGTTGCGCGGGATGAAACTCGAAACGCACAGCCCGAAAAACGCCGCGAGCGTCGTGATGCGCTTCGAAGCGTCGATGGCCTTGTCGTGCAATATGTCCGCCAACTCGCGAGAAGCCATGATGCTCAAGCCGAGCATCACCACGAAGATGATGATGCCCGGAGGCATGGTCGGGTGCGGGTATCCCAGCCTCGTCATCCACGCCGGGCAGGGAAGCTGATCGATAAAGCCATCGAGCCACAGCAGCCCGAGCAGCACAGCGATCAGGACCGGTCCTAGCAGCAGCCGGTCACGCACCGAGGTCTCCGATCGGATTGGCGTCGGAGTCGTCCAGCCCGCCGAAGCGCCGCGAACGCCCCGCGTACTCTCGAATGGCCTGGTGCAGCGCCGCGGAATCGAAATCCGGCCACAGCGTGCTCGTCACGTACATCTCCGCGTAACTGATCTGCCAGAGCAGGTAGTTGCTGACGCGCAGCTCGCCCGCCGTGCGAATCAGCAGGTCCGGATCGGGCAGGTCGGGCGCATAAAGGCGGGCTGCGACAGCCTCCTCATTGATGTCCTCAGGGCGCAGAGTCCCCGCCTTGATCTCGTCGGCGATCCGACGAGCCGCGTCCGCGATCTCCGCGCGAGCCCCGTAGTTCACCGCCACGCACAGCGTCGGTCCGCGGCAGCGACTCGTCGCATCCACGACCGAATCCAAAGCTGCCAGCACCTCCGCGGGCAGCCCGTCACGCCGACCGATCCAGCGGAACCGGATGTCATCGCGCAGAAGCGCCTCACGCTCGCCCTCGCAGTAAGCAACGCACAGCAGCATCAGGGCTTGGACTTCTTCAGGGGGCCGCCGCCAATTCTCGAGGCTGAATGAGTAAAAGGTCATCGCCTCGACACCGAGTCGGCCCGCTTCCTCCACAGTTTCCCGCAGCGCCCGGGCGCCGTTGCGATGGCCGAAGATCCGCGGGAAACCGCGCTGCTTCGCCCAGCGGCCATTCCCGTCCATGATCACGGCGATGTGCCGCGGAATCCTCCGCGGGTCAACATCCGGAATGCGCGTGAGCGGATCGGCCTTGGCATAGCGGGCCCGCATCTCGGCCAGGCGGGCAGCCACTTCGGGGTGCGAAGCGAAGTCCTGCGTCGCGGTGCGTGGAGCTGTAGAGGTAGGTGTCGCAGACATACGAAGGTCGAAAGCTCCGCGCTCAGGCGGTGATGGTTTGGGCTCGATCGGGGCCGACACTCACAATATCAACCGGCACGCCGACGGCCTGCTCGATGAACTCAACGTACGACCTGGCCCGGGCCGGCAGTTCGGTCCGCGACCGGGCGGCTCCGATTTCTTCGGAGAATCCCGGCAACTCCGTGTAGACCGGCTCGACAGCACCAAGCGTCGCCCCATCCGGGGTGAATCGATCGGTCTGCTTGCCGCCCAGGCGATACGCCGTGCAGACCCGGACCGTCTCAAAGCCCGCGAGCACGTCGAGCATGGTGAGGGCAATCGACGTGACGCCGTTGATCATCGCGGAATACCGCACGGCCACCAGGTCGAGCCACCCGACCCGGCGGGGGCGCCCCGTGGTCGTGCCGAATTCCCGTCCCCGATTGCGGATGCGGTCCCCCGTTACCCCCTCAGGCCCCGGACCGGCCAGTTCGGTGGGCAAAGGACCCGCGCCGACGCGTGTGGAATAGGCCTTCATCACCCCGACCACGCGACCCACGCGCTGAACCGGCACGCCGGTACCCGTCCCGATACCCGCGACCGCGCACGAGGAGCCCGTCACGAACGGATAGGTTCCGTGATCAACGTCGAGCAGCGTCCCGTTGGCCGACTCAAACAGCAGCTTGCGACCAGATCGCACCAGGTTGTTGAGCAGATACGTCGTGTCCTGCACCATGGGGCGGATCGCCTCGCCCGCGGATGCCGCCCACTCAGTGATTCGGGCCGCATCCAGAAACTCCGCAGCGCCCGGCTGATCGGCCAGAAACTTTCGCTTGCCCGCGATGGCCAATTCGATCTTTGAGCGCAGCGACTCCGGATCGAGCAGATCGCCCACGCGCACCGCGCCGGAGCGTGTCACTTTCTCCGCGTACGCGGGCCCGATTCCGCGCCTGGTTGTGCCGATCTCCGACACGCCCGGATTCTCGCCCCCGCTGCGCGCCAGGCGCTCCGACTTCAACGCGTCCTCGCGCGCAGCATCCTCGGCCTTGTGATACGGCATCACGACATGTGCACGACTCGAGATGATGAGACCGGATGTATCCACGCCCCGCGCCCGCAGGCCGTCCATTTCTTCCAGCAGCTTGCCCGGGTCGAGAACCACGCCGTTGCCGATCACCGCGAGTTTGCTCGGATAAAGGATGCCGGAAGGAATCAGGTGGAGCGAGAACCGCTCGCCCTTGACCACGACGCTATGGCCCGCGTTCGCGCCGCCGTTGTAGCGCACAACGGCGTCGTGATCGGGCGCGATCAAGTCGACGATCTTGCCTTTGCCTTCATCGCCCCACTGGAGGCCGACCACTGCCGTACACGCGGGAGCCTTGCTTGCATGATTCTCGGACATGCGCGGGGTGTTCCGTATTGATAGCGCCTCGAGCCGGAAACCAATCGTCGACGAGCGGTGCCAGACGGTAGGCGGCAGCAGGCTGGTTTCCCCGGGGGCAACCGCCGTCGGGCCGCTTAATCCGGTTGTGCCGCTGTCGTGGGTGCCGCAAAGTCGGTTTTGGGTTGCACGCCTGATGCCCGAGCGGTCAAGTTCCGATTCTGGCGACGGTCAGAGTCGTTGCTCGAGGAGCCACCCATGGCGGCAGACACCGTTCGCATCATGTGCCCCAACTTGACCTGCCGCAAGGTCCTGGCTGTTCCGGGCAACGCCCGCGGCAAGACCGTCCGCTGCAAGAACTGCGGCACCAACATCCGCGTTCCCGGCGCAAGCGGCGACTCCTCGGGTCAGAAATCCGCCCCCGCCGCCTGACCGCGGCCACTGCCTTCACAATCAAATTGATTTAGAGCTTCGGTGAGTCGTCTTCCTCAAGGAAGTCGAACTCGAACTCGTCACTGTCGTCCGGATCGGGCACGCGCGTCGGCGGCTCGTGACCCTGCACCGGGGCCTGCTGCGACTTGGCGACGCTCGGAGCCTTCGGCGGTGCCGCGGCGGGCGCACCCACCTCCACGGCATCTTCAAGCACTTCTTCGGAGTCGATACTCGCCGGCTCGCCTTCCACGCGGAAAACAAAGACAAACGGCCCGATGCTGATCGTGTCGCCCGCGTGCAGTTCTGTCTGGCTCACCCGCCGACGGTTCACGTAGGTGCCGTTGCTCGAACCCAGGTCTTTCACATATGGCTTCGCGGCGTCGAGCTGAATTTCGCAATGCTGGCGCGAGACGTTGGGATCGGGCAGGCGGATCTGGCAATCGGCCTGACGCCCGACGATAAAGCGCGCCCGCTTCAGCGGAATCTCCCGCTGCGTGCCGTCATGAGTCACGAGAACGAGTGAGGTTTCCAAAGCTCGCTTATCCTTTCACCGATCCCCGAACCTGCACCCGCCCCTCAAGGCCCGTGAAACACGCTCCACCTGACAACTCGGGCTCATTCCGATCAGGTCAAGATACCCGAATTACCCTTCCGCAGCAACGTCCGGCAGCTCAATCCGGCCTGGCGCACCCATTGCGCACCTTGGGCCCGGGCAGCCTCCAGGCAACTGTTCGGTCCCTCTATGTCCATGTTCCCTTTTGCAGCCACAAATGTCACTATTGCGACTTCTACAGCCTCGTTGACCAGCAGAATCGGCAAGATTCCTTTACTCAACGTCTGATTCGGGAGTTACACGCGCTCGCCCCCTTCGCCGCGGGGGCACCCCTCCAAACCATCTTCGTCGGAGGGGGCACCCCCTCGCTTCTCCGCCCGGACCTCTGGCGTCAGATCCTGAGCGCGGTTTCACGCGACTTTGACCTGTCGGACATGGGACCCGGATCGGGCGAGTTCACGGTGGAATGCAATCCGGAATCCGTCACGCCCGAGCTGCTCGATGTCCTGGCCGGAGGTGGGGTCAATCGCGTGAGCATGGGCGCTCAGTCCTTTCGCGAACGACATCTGAAGACGCTGGAGCGCAAGCACAATCCAGAGAACGTCGCAAGAGCGCTCGAGCTCGCCCGCGGCGCCGGTATTCGACGCCACTCCGTTGATCTCATCTTTGGAATTCCCGGTCAGACGTTGGACGAATGGACCGCCGACCTCGATGCCGCGGCAGCGCTCGGCACCGAGCACCTCTCCTGCTACAACCTGACCTACGAGCCCGGCACTGCCATGACCGCTCGGCTCAAGCGGGGCGAGTTTCAACCCGCGGAAGAAGATGTCGAAGTCGATATGTACATCCGCACCGTGGAGAGACTCCGCCGCCACGGGTTCGATCGCTACGAAATCAGCAACTACAGCAAACCCGGCGCTGAATCCCGACACAACCTCGTTTATTGGCGCCAGGGACAGTGGCTCGCCGCCGGGCCCTCCGCCTCCGCCCACGTCGCCGGATGGCGATGGAAGAACCGGCCGCGGCTCGACGACTACCTCACGCAGGATCAGGCCGGGCTGCCCGAAGCCATCGACATCGAATCCCCCGACAGCGGGCGAGCGCTGCACGAGTGGGCATGGACCGGGCTTCGCTTGCGCGAAGGCATCGACGCCGATGAACTTTTCAAGCGCGCGTCAAGCTGGAGCGAAGGCGCCCCCCCACGCCTGCAGGCACTCGCGTCGGTGCTGCAGTCACGGGGACATCTCGTTTGCCGCGGCACACGCTGGCAACTCAGCGACGCCGGGATGCTGCTCGCCGATGGGGTCGCCGTCGATGTCATGGCCGCCATCGACGGCTGAACATCACGCCGCTTCGTCGGCGTCGGGCGAGCTTTCTTCCGGCTCGGACTTTGCGACAGGCGGCTCGGGTCGCAAACCCAGCTTGGTGAGCAGCCGCCGCATGTCCCGAGGCAGAGGCGAGCGAACATCAACGGGCTGGCCGGAAATCGGGTGCGAAAGCGCGACCCGATGTGCGTGCAACGCCAGCCGGCCGCTCGCCTCGGCGATGGCGGGCGGGGCATAGAAGTCATCCCCGAAAATCGGGCAACCGATCGATTCCAGGTGCACGCGCACCTGGTGCAGTCGCCCCGTGACAGCGCGGCACTCAAGGTAACTCGCCGCGGGCACCTGATCGAGCACCCGATACGCCGTGATCGCGGGCTTGCCCTTTGCGGAAATCCGTGCGAGTTTCAGCTCGCGTCCGCCCCGCGTCTGACGCACCTCCGCGATCGGGCGACGGATGACGCCCGAGGCCTGCCTCGGCGCGTGCGATGCTACAGCGAGATAGAACTTGCGGATCCGCCGGCTCTCAAACTGCTCCCGCAGGCTGTCGTACGCCGACGCGCGCAGCGCAACCAGCAGCAAGCCGCTGGTCTCACGATCAAGCCGGTGCAGAAGCCCGAAATCGCGCGATTGCCCGAGATTCTGCAGGAGCTTCCCGTACTTTGCAAACAGCCCGTTCAGCAGCGAATTACGATCGTGGCCCGCGCCCGGAGTCGTCACGATGCGGGCCGGTTTGTCCACCACGAGCATGTCCGGATCCTCGTAAAGGATCTTGAACTCGACCTGCTCGTTGGGCTCGATGGTGAAATTCGCCACGGGCAACACTATTCGAGCGGAATGGCCGGACGCGCCGGGGGCGGCGGCTTGGGTTCACACGCCTGCTCCTCGACATACCACCGTCGCTCGCCCCCCAGCGGCTGTACATCACGCGCGAGCAACACGCCCGGGCTCGGTCGAGCAAGTGGCACGTCGCGGATCGCTTGCTTCATGCCCGGGCCCAGCGCCACCGTCGCGATAAACCGGGTCGCCCCGAGCAGCCGCCCCGTCATGCGGACCCGCTCGTCGTTCACGACGAACAGCGGATCGCCCTTGGCGTGCAGCGGAGCTCCCTGCGTTGTCCCGCCCGCGAGCAGCGGCAGCATCACGTAATCGAGACGGTCGTGACCCTTCTCCCGCCACCCCAGCACCTCCTTGAACTCGCGCTCGTACCACGCGCTGGGTCGGTGCACCTGCTCCTCGGGGATGTCCGCCTGCGCGACGATCGACTCCTCGATGAGCGGGAAGAAACTCGCGCCCGGCGCAAGGTTGTCCTCAACCACCCACAGATGCGTTCGCCTCCAGGGCAAATCGCGGTAGCGCGGGTCGTAAAGCAGCCGCAGCAGGAGGGGCTCGACGTCCGGCCACGCGGACAGGGCAAGCTGGAAATCCCCGAACTGCCGCACACAGGCGCCCGCGTGGAGAAAAA
The DNA here is from genome assembly GCA_018242645.1 of Planctomycetota bacterium. Taxonomy (GTDB): domain Bacteria; phylum Planctomycetota; class Phycisphaerae; order Phycisphaerales; family UBA1924; genus JAFEBO01. The sequence goes on from JAFEBN010000009.1 coordinate 32,575, forward strand.
GATCCGTCGCGACCGCGTCGATCAGTTCGTCGGCGTCCCGCCGGATCACGACCGACCCGGGCAATTCGGGCTTCACCACCCGCGTGCCGGGCGGGCCCGGCCGTTCGTGCGGATCGAGCAGGTCGTCAGGGGCGGCCATGACCAGCACGGTAGCAAAGGTGCCGGCGCGGCATAGGCTCTGCCCCATGGCCGCCCTGGCACGCGTTCTCGACGCCAACTCCAACCGCGCCCGCGAAGCGCTCCGAGTCCTCGAAGACATGGCCAGGCTGCGCCTGGATCACGCCGAACTGTCGCGGGGGTTCAAAGCCGTCCGGCACGAGTTGACCCAGCAGCTTGGGCTGCTCCCCACCGGCCGCGCCGAATTGCTCGCGTGGCGAAACACCGCCGCCGATGTGGGCACCCGCCCCGGACACTACGAAACCGCCGATCGCACCACCGAAAGTGCTATGGCGGCCGCCGCCTCGTCGCGATTGGGCGAATCGCTCCGGGTGCTGGAAGAAAGCGCCAAGGTTTCAGGCGCCGGCGCCGTCGCGAAAGCGATCGAAGCCCTGCGTTACCGTGCGTACGACCTCACCCGAGACCTGGAACTCGCCCTCATGGGCGGCCGGGGCCCGCAGTGGACGCTCTGCGTGCTCATCAGCGAGACGCTGTGCACGCACCACCGCTGGGAGGAAGTCGCACGCCGCGCCATCGACGGCGGCGCCGACTGCATCCAGCTCCGCGAAAAATCGCTCGACGACCGCGAACTCCTGGCCCGAGCGCGAACGCTCGTCGAGTTCGCGCACAAGAACGCCGCGGCCGTGGTGATCAACGACCGTGCCGATATCGCCCTGCTCAGCGGCGCCGACGGAGTCCATGTGGGTCAGACCGACCTGCCCGTCAACGAGGTGCGCAAAATCGCCGGTTCCAGTTTGCGGATAGGCGTGTCGTGCGCCACCATGGACGATGCCAGGGCGGCGGTCCGGGCGGGGGCGGATGTGTGCGGGCTGGGCCCGATGTTCAGTTCCACGACAAAGTCCAAGGCAAGACTCAGCGGGCCCGGACTCATCCGAGACTACATCGCCGATCCGGCCACCTCCCGGGTCCCTCACCTGGCCATCAGCGGCATCACCCCCGCGACCGTCCCCGAACTGGTCGATGCCGGCTGCCGCGGCATCGCCGTGAGCAGCGTGGTGTGCTCAAGCCCTCACCCCGAAGAAGTCTGCCGGACCCTGTCGCGGGCGGTCAAAGGGCTGTCGGACGTCGGCTGAACCGGGGCTGGTACACTGCGATATGCCCATCGAGTTCAAGCAGCGCGTCCTGCCAAACGGCCTCACCGTCATCGCGGAAGTCGACCCGGATGCCGCAACGTCGTCCGCGGGTTTCTTTGTCAAGACCGGCGCGCGCGACGAAGACTCGGTGGTGATGGGCGTGAGTCACTTTCTTGAACACATGATGTTCAAGGGGACCGACGAGTTCTCCGCCGAACAACTCAACCGCGCGTTCGATGAGATCGGCGCCAAGAACAACGCGTACACGACGAGCGAGATGACGTGCTTCTACGCCTCGTCGCTTCCCGAGCACACCCTTCGATCGCTTGAACTGCTCGGCAAGATGATGCGACCGGCGCTGCGCCAGGCGGATTTCGACACCGAGAAATCGGTCATCCTCGAAGAGATCGCGATGTACAAGGACAACCCCTTCTGGGTGCTGTTCGAGGCCGTCACCGATCGCCACTACGCGCCCCACCCGCTGGGCCATCGCGTGCTGGGCACGGCCGAGACGATCGAGAACCTCACCAGCTCGCAGATGCGCAACTACTTCCAGCAGCGCTACTCGGCCGACAACACCACGGTGGCGCTGGCCGGCAAGCTCGACTTCGACCGCACCTGCGATCACATTGCTTCGATCTGCGGCTCCTGGACACGCACGCGCCCCTCCGGACGCACCGCCCCCACGGCACGCTACGGCGACGCCCCGGTGGAGCTGCGGCTCACGGACGCGAAAGTTGCACGCGGTTATCTCCTGGGCATGGCGCCCGCGCCGGCGGCAGACGACGAGCGGCGGTACGCCGCGGCCATGCTCGCACAGGTGCTCGGTGCACCCGACAACAGCCGCCTGCACTGGGCCCTGGTCGAATCCGGGCTGGCCGAGGATGCCCAGGCGGGGTTTGATGCCCACGATGGCGCGGGCGATTACTACGTGTTCGCCGCGGGCGAGCCCAGCCGCATCGGCGAGATCCACGCCGTCATCCAGCGCGAGATCAACGCCCTTGCGCAGAGCCTGACCCAGGACGATCTGGAGCGGCTCCGCAACAAGGTGCGGACCGCCGCCACGGTGGGCGGCGAGCGTCCCTCCGACCGCATGCAGCGTCTTGGAAGGCAGTGGACCAACCTTGGTCGTTACGAGTCGCTGGATGCCGAAGTCGATCGCCTGGGTCGCATCACGCTCGACGAGCTGCGCAGCGTCGGCGAACAGTTTCCGCTGATGCCATCGACGATCGGCATCCTGACGCCTTCATCGCCGGACTGAATCAGGCCGCGGCCCGGGTGCCGGTCTGCGCGGTCCTGGACGCCTTGAGCGCGTTGACCGCGGCAATGACCAGGTGCTGGAGATCCGGCTGCACCGTTGGCGTGCCCGGCTCGTGCGAGCCGACGCCGAGCGCGATTCGGACCGAGCCCTGGGCGAGCGGCCAGCTCATCGTTGCTTTCTCAAAGGACATGCGGAACTCTTCCGCCGCCTTCTGAGACGACCGGGCGTTGGCGCCGTAGAGCACCACGGCAAACAGTTCCGGCCCGAGCTTGCAGATCACCCCGCCAAGAGCCGCAAAGTGCTTGCGGAGCAGGACGATGCACGCGTTGACCGTCTCGTCCGACGCGGCAGTCCCGACCTGGACGGACGCCTTCTGCAGACCTTCCACCGAGACCTGCACCAGCGTCAGCGGTTCGTTGCTCTTGTTCGAAAGGTCGTAGGCTTTTCGCAGCGCGGAGTCGAAACCGACGCGACCGACGGCTCCGGTGAGCGGGTCGTACTGCTTGGAATCCACCAGCAGGTTATCGAGCGTCTGCGTGTTCGCGCCGCTGGCCGGGGAATTGGCCATCCCGACAAGCTGCTGCTCCGCCGCGCGGACGATCGACTCCGCATCGACATGGCTGCCGGTGTCGAGGTGCAGGAGCGAGGACATGTCCTTCGCACCCTCGGCGATCTTCTTCACGAGCGCCTGCATCGCATCGGACTTGATCCCGAACCACTGGTCGGCCCGCTGGTAAAGCTTGCGGAGCGCCGGGCCGGGATCGGCATCGGTCATCGCGTCGTGGGCCATGTTGCCCAGCCCGATGAGCCGGACGATCTCGTGGTGGCCCTGCGGAGCCGCGGTCGGCCGCTCGTGATAGCGCACCGGCATGATGAGTTCATCCGGGAACTTCCAGCGCTGCGCCAGCATCGCACCGATTTCCGGGTGCTGCACTTCGAGCGCGCTCAGTTCGGCCTTGACCAGTTGGCGGTGATCGCCGCCGGAGGCCTCGACCACCTCCGCGTAGCGGAAGCCGAGCGCACGGTGCATGGCAACCACGCCGATGTCCTGCAGAAGCCCGGCGAGAAAAGCCTCGTCGGCGACCGCGAGCTTGAGGTGATCGGCGATGACCTTGGCGGCAACCGCGGTGTACAACCCGCGGCGCCAGTATGTCTGGTAGTCGAACCCGTCGTCCTGATCCCCGATCGACCCGATGAGCGAGAAACTCAGCGCGAGCGACTTCACCGGGCCAAGTCCAAGCAGCACTAGCGCCTTGTTGATGCTCGCGCAGCGGGTCGGAAGGCCGTAGAACGAGGAGTTGACGGTGCGGAGAACCTTGGAAGCGAGTCCCTGATCGTTCTGGATCGTGGTCGCCAGTTCGGGGAGCTTCACATCCACGTTCGAGGTGAGCTCAACCACACGCAGGGCGACCGCCGGCAGCGAGGGCAGCGACGAGCAGCTCAGGATTTCCTCGATGATCTCGTGGTCCATGGCTTCTTTTCGACTGCGCGACACGTCCAGCCCCCGCGGACAACGCGAGGACCTCCACCCCCTATCGACCGGCCGGGACATCGGCTGAAATCCGGGAAATGAAAGAATTCACACTGTCAACGCCCGAAACGCGTCCCCCAGCGACCCGACGGGCGCCCCTGCGGTTTCTCGGACGTAGGCGCCAAGCAGCTTTGCCGCTCGCAGAGCGTCCTCGACGCCGCAGCTGGGGGTGCCCGCACCGGCAAGCTGCCTGAGCACGTGCAGCGTCTGCACCCGCACCCGCCACTGCTCATCGGCCGCGCCGAGCCGGCTGTGCGTAAACCCGCCCGAGCGGGGATCAAAGACCAGCACGCCCCCGGTGTTCAGCGCCTCACCCGAACGCACATCGCTCTCAAGCTCCGGGCGAAACCCCGCTTCAGAAAGCAGCGTCCACAGGAAATCGAGCAGCGCACCAATCGACTCTTCGCGCTCGCCCAGCCGGCGGGAGGCACGGAGAAATCCATCAAAGAGCGCCGGGTGCGGATCGTGATCCCGCACCATGTGATGCACCAGATCGAGCATCGCCATCGAGCTGTAGAAAGCCGGCAGCGAGCGCCGCGCCGCGGGAAAAGTCTCCGACAGATCCCAGCCCGTCAGGGTTGCCATCGCGTCGGCGTTTTTGAGGATCATCCCCGCCTGTCCGCGAGTGAACAGCTCGAAGCCCCCGGAGAACCGCGCGTCCTCACGCTTGGCACCCTTGGCCAGCCCGCGCACCACCCCGTGCGATCGGCAGAAGAGCGACACCGTCTGGCTGGTCTCCGACCAGTCCCACAGGCGGATGCAGATGGCGTCGTCATGGACGGCGGGCATCGCGGCAAAAGTAGCCGAGCGACGGCCCGGACCGTTCCCGGATACGCTCCGACATGCACTTCAACCTGGTCGACTCGGTCCTCGAGCAGACCGCCCAGCACATCGTCACGCACAAGCAGGTCTCCAACGCCGAGGAATACCTGCTCGACCATTTTCCGGGCTATCCGGTCCTCCCCGGCGTGATGATGATCGAAGCGATGGTGCAGGCGGCCCGTCGCCTCGCGGGCCCCAACGAGCCCCCGCTTGTCCTGGGACAGGTGCGGGCGCTGAAGTACGGCTCTTTCGTTCGACCCGGCGACATCCTGCGTGTCCGCATCGAGCTTCTCAAGCGGGCCGATGACGGAACCACCGAATTCAAAGGTGAGGCCGAACGATTCACCCCGGGTGACAGCACGGCCGAACCGAAGGTCGCGGTTTCCGGGCGCTTTGCGCTCCGCCCGATCCGCCGCTAGCCCTCATCCCGGCGCTATCATCGGACCCACCGGTGATCCGCAGTATCCGGGGACGGAATCCGAACGCATGACACGAGACGAAATCTTTTCGAAGGTCCGCGATGTTCTGGTCGACGCTCTGGCGGTCGACGAAGAAGATGTGAAGCCCCAGTCGCGCCTGACGACCGATCTGGGCGCCGAGTCGATCGACTTCCTCGACATCGTGTTCAAACTCGAGCAGCAGTTCGGGTTCAAGATCGCGCAGGGCGAACTCTTCCCCGAGAACGTCGCGCAGGACCCCGAGTACGTGAAGGACGGCAAGGTGACCCCCAAGGGCATCACCGCCCTCAAGGCCCGGCTGCCCCACGCCGACTTCTCCAAGTTCGAGGCCGACCCGCAGATCGCCAAGGTCGCGGAGGTCTTTACCGTGGACGCGCTCGTCACGTTTGTTGAACGCAAGCTCGCCGCCAAGTAAGCATCGACCATGCGCTGGATGTGGATCGATCGCGTGCTGGAACTGGTTCCCCGCCAGAAACTGGTGGCGATCAAGCACGTCAGCCTGGCCGAAGAGCACCTGCACGACCACTTTGCCGCCACCCCGGGGCGTGACGCCCTCCCGGTCATGCCGGCGAGCCTGATCATCGAGGGCTGCGCCCAGACGGCGGGCATTCTCGTCGGCCACGCCGAGGACTTCCGCGAAAAGGTCATCCTCGCCAAGGTCGGCAAGTTCGAAATCTCGCGCGACGCCTTCCCGGGACAGACGCTCCGCTACACGGCGACGATCCAGCAGATGGACAAAGTCGGCGCCGCGACCACGACCGCCATCGAACTGATGGACCACACCGCCGCGGGCGCGCCCTCCATCGCGGCGATCGGCAGGATCGACCTCATATTCAGCCATCTCGATAACAACATGAGCGGGGAGAAATTCCCGGAGCACAACTTCGTCTTCGGCGAGGGCTTCAAGACCCTGCTCCGCTCCAGCGGCGTCGCCGGAACCTGGTGAGCTCAGGGCACGGCGGTCATGAACCCGATGACCTGGCTCGCCCCCACCAGCACCGGGAAGATATTCAGCACGATCGCGGCGGAAACCAGACGCACCGCCGTCGAGGGCTTGCGCCGCCCCACGAACTCGCAGATGAACAACACCATCGCGCAGACCGCGAACTTGAGCACCAGCAGCCCGTGCACATCCCACTGCTGCAGAAACAGATTGGCGAGATAGTTCACCTCACGCCCGCCCAGCGACAGCACCAGCCACGTGCACAGCACGTCGAGCGCCGCAACAGTCAGGAACAGCGCATAGGTCTTCGGATACAGGATCGGCGCATGCAACATAGCCCCTCCCTGTCCGCGTGCGGATTTTCGGGCCGCCCGCGGGCTCTGGCCTCCACGTTCTTCGGATGTGAACGCTCACCTTTTCGCTCGTCCGCCGTTCTCAGGCCTCGTTCTTCGGGGGCCCGAGTCTGGCACGGACCAGCCGCTCCATCATCTCGCGCGGCGCCGTTGTCCCTGTCCAAGCTTCGGACTGCCTCGCCGCCTGCTCCACAAACATGACCACTCCGTCGATCACGCGCCAGCCCTGTTCGAGCGCCGCTCTGACGAGCGGCGTCCGCACCGGGTTGTACACAGTGTCCAATACGACGGGTTTCTCCGGGTTGTTTCCCGAGTTTGA